>NZ_RYDI01000012.1:8180-110837 GCF_003970335.1 Flavobacterium sp. LS1P28
TAAGCTGATAATCAGTATATTTAAAGTGTATCTAACGCACGTTTAAATATATGATTAATCAGCCTAAAGCCCTAAAATTAATAAAAATCTACTCAATAATCTGCGACAGATTTGAAAAAGATTTAAAATATACTTGCGAGCGTTTTAGCAACCCCGCTAGCGCGAGCGTCTCGCTCGTGCCCACAAAGTAAACACAATATTAATGCGAATCAAGGGTTTAAAAAGAAAGAAATATCTGTTTAAAATTATATTAATAAGCTGATAATCAGTATATTTAAAGTGTATCTAACGCACGTTTAAATATATGATTAATCAGCCTAAAGCCCTAAAATCAATAAAAATCTACTCAATAATCTGCGACAGATTTGAAAAAGATTTAAAATATACTTGCGAACGTTTTAGCAACCCCGCTAGCGCGAGCGTCTCGCTCGTGCCCACAAAGCAGAAACAATATAAACTAAAAGAGCACAAAATATAAATTTGGAGAGAAAACGGGAGCTTATTTTGTGAGCTTCGCAACTGTAAATTGGATTGATGTATTTACTAGAGACGCATATTTTTGTAATATTATTGAGTCATTGGACTTTTGTCGAAAGAAAAAGGGAATGGAGATTTACGGCTATTGTATTATGCCTAGTCATGTGCATTTAATATTTCGTTCCGAAAATGGAGACCCATCAGGATTGATGCGTGACTTCAAAGGTTTTACATCAAAAAAATTGCTCAAAACAATTGAAGAAAACGCTCAAGAAAGTCGAAGAGAATGGATGCTTTGGATTATGGAACGAGCAGGAAAAAAGAATAGCAATGTAAAGCATAGACAATTTTGGCAACAGGATAATCATCCCATTGAGATTTGGTCGTTAAAAGTTTTTGAACAAAAGCTTACCTATATTCATCAAAACCCTGTAGAATCTGGTTTTGTAACCGATCCGATAGATTGGAAATATAGTAGTGCTAGAAATTATGGAAATAACGATCAAACGATTTTAGAAATTGATTTGAATTGATTTAGATTGTGGGCACGAGCGGGACGCTCGCGCTAGCGGGGGTTAGTTTTGTATCTGAATCAAAAAGTCTTTTAACTTCATCGAAAAACAAAATTATTTCTAAAAGTATTTCAGAGCATTTTTTAAATAAAACAGAAGTTAAAAAAGCACTTTTGGAATTTTATTCTGTAATTTATGATAAAAATATACCAAGTTTTATTACTGAAAACAAAAATCCACCTGCGGGTTATTCATTTTCAAAAGTTAATTTATTTGGTAATGAAATAATGGTTCCAGTAAAATCAAATTCTTTTTCAACAGAATTAGGTATTTCTGAAATTGATGATGCAGCTGTTACTTGCAGTTGTAGTAGTGGTTCTGGTTGTGTAAAAAAATCATTTATGGGTGCAAAATATTGTGATGCTGGTTCTTGCACAAAATGTACTTTGAATGATTAAATCTGAATTTTAACTTATAATAAAGAGTGAATTTCATAAATTATGGAGTTCACTTTTTTGTATAACGTGGTATAACAAGCGTTTTGCAAGATTGCGGGGTAAGTGATTAATTCAAAGTTTTGGCATATCAATAAAGTTCAGTAATAACCTAAAAGTTAAGGCTTATTTAGTCCGCAACCTCGCAAAGCGCTGGGACGTCAAACTGCCTAATACCTCCTTTCTCTATGTTAGATAATTTGTACAAAAAATCGTTCAAATAATTTGCATAATTCCCCCGCTAGCGCGAGCGTCTCGCTCGTGCCCACAAAGTAAACACAATATAAACTAAATGAGCACAAAATATAAATTTGGAGAGAAAACGGGAGCTTATTTTGTGAGCTTCGCAACTGTAAATTGGATTGATGTATTTACTAGAGACGCATATTTTTGTAATATTATTGAGTCATTGGACTTTTGTCGAAAGAAAAAGGGAATGGAGATTTACGGCTATTGTATTATGCCTAGTCATGTGCATTTAATATTTCGTTCCGAAAATGGAGACCCATCAGGATTGATGCTTGACTTCAAAGGTTTTACATCAAAAAAATTGCTCAAAACAATTGAAGAAAACGCTCAAGAAAGTCGAAGAGAATGGATGCTTTGGATTATGGAACGAGCAGGAAAAAAGAATAGCAATGTAAAGCATAGACAATTTTGGCGACAGGATAATCATCCCATTGAGATTTGGTCGTTAAAAGTTTTTGAACAAAAGCTTACCTATATTCATCAAAACCCTGTAGAATCTGGTTTTGTAACCGA
This sequence comes from Flavobacterium sp. LS1P28, assembly GCF_003970335.1. Taxonomy (NCBI): domain Bacteria; kingdom Pseudomonadati; phylum Bacteroidota; class Flavobacteriia; order Flavobacteriales; family Flavobacteriaceae; genus Flavobacterium; species Flavobacterium sp. LS1P28. The sequence goes on from NZ_RYDI01000012.1 coordinate 10,426, forward strand.
TCCGATAGATTGGAAATATAGTAGTGCTAGAAATTATGGAAATAACGATCAAACGATTTTAGAAATTGATTTGAATTGATTTAGATTGTGGGCACGAGCGGGACGCACGCGCTAGCGGGGATCTATTGGAAATATAGTAGTGCTAGGAATTATGGAAATAACGACCAAACGATTTTAGAAATTGATTTGAATTGATTTAGATTGTGGGCACGAGCGAGACGCTCGCGCTAGCGAAGGTCTAGAATCAGACAGTCTATAGAATCTCTTTTTAATTAGTTGATTAAAAACACAAATATTCAAAGAGCATGCAAAGTTAGATCCGCAAAAGGATTATTAGTGCAGCTGCTTGGCAAGATTGCAGCTGCCTTTATAAACTTAATATTTTAACCCTTGATTCGCTTTATTTGTCATTGGAAATAACGGCGTCTATCGCTATAAAATGAATCCGAACAATATAAAAGACATACAACTAGAAAGTGAAACAACGTTTTAATGCTCCTCAAAATACCGTTCTTCAATTCGCTTAATGTCTTTTATTGAATTTTTGGCCCAAGCCAATCGCTTTTCTAAAATTTCATTTTCGGATAAATGCCAATCAATATTTGAATTGCGCAATCGATTCGTCAAGTTTTGAATGATGATTGCAGCTGAGACTGAAATGTTCAAACTCTCAGTAAAACCCACCATGGGAATTTTTAGAAAACCATCGGCGCGCTTCAAAATTTCCTCAGATAGTCCATCTCTTTCTGTTCCAAAAAATAAGGCACTGGGTTTCGAAATGTCAAAATCTTCCATCAAACAATCATTCTCATGTGGCGTGGTAGCGATTATTTGATATCCTTTACTTTTTAACGCGTCCACACAGTTTGTAATGCTGTCGAAGGTATTGATATCGACCCATTTTTGGGCGCCCATGGCAATTTCCTTGTCGATACTTTTTCCGTAGCGTTGCTCGATAACGTTCAACTCCTGAATTCCAAAAATCTCGCAGCTTCGCATCACTGCACTGGTATTGTGCATTTGAAAAATATCTTCTACAGCAATCGTAAAATGCTTGGTTCTGTTTTCCAATACTTTCAAAAATTTTTCTTTGCGATTATCAGTCAGGATATTTTCAAGAAAATTAAGGTAATCGATGTCAATCATTAGAATATTTATTTATGCAAAAATAGTAAAAAAGACTAGCTTTATACCTTCAAAAATAGATTCTGATTGCTGCTTTTGGGATTGTTCCATAAAAGCTGAATTATAAATGATTGCGGAATTTGCGTGAGGGATAGAGGCGGTATCCTTTTTGGGCTTTTTAGCCAAAAAGATAAAGCTGAAAGCCCGACCCTTGTGGTCACGCCCAAATTGATATAAAATGAAAAAGAAATTAGTGGTTTTGACAGGAGCGGGGATTAGTGCCGAAAGTGGCATCAAAACCTTTCGGGATAGCGACGGACTTTGGGAAGGGCATAATGTGCTGGATGTGGCCACTCCAGAAGGTTGGCATAAAAACCCGGCTTTGGTGCTGGATTTTTATAATCAAAGACGAAAACAACTCAAGGAAGTGCACCCTAATTTAGGCCACCAAATTCTGGCTGAATTAGAAAATGAATTTGATGTTTTCATCATCACACAAAATGTAGATGATTTACACGAACGCGCCGGAAGCACGAATGTGTTGCATTTGCACGGCGAATTGTTGAAAGTAAGAAGTACCAAAAACCCAAATTACATTCTGGATTGGCAGGACGATTTGAATTTTGGCGATTGCGATGAAAATAAAAATCAATTGCGTCCACATATTGTTTGGTTTGGCGAGGAAGTTCCAGCACTTGATCAAGCCATTAGAATTAGTGAAGGTGCAGATTATTTTGCGGTGATTGGGACATCTTTGCAAGTGTATCCTGCAGCCGGATTAATCGATTTTACATCCCGCGAAACACCTATTTTTTATATTGATCCAAAACCCATAAAAATTCCAAATCTCCGAAATCCATTAGATGTGATTCCTGAAGTGGCATCAGAAGGAATGAAAACACTAAAAAAGAAGCTAATCGGCTTTATTTAAAAACCATTCGTTTTCTATTTTGTCACGAAAGGGTTATATTTGCGCCTTTCGAACAAACAACAAAACAATGACTACTTTAAACGAATTGAATGCTATTTCTCCTATTGATGGAAGATATAGAAACAAGACTATTTCGCTGGCTCCATTTTTCTCTGAAGAAGCCTTAATCAAATACCGTGTATTGGTTGAAATTGAATATTTCATTGCTTTGTGCGAAGTACCTTTGCCTCAACTTGCAACCGTAAACCCAGATGTATTCGACAGTTTACGTAATATTTATAAAAATTTCTCTACTGAAGATGCCCTTTGGATCAAAGAGACAGAGAAAGTAACCAACCACGACGTAAAAGCGGTAGAATATTTCATCAAAGATGCTTTTGAAAAACTAGGCTTATCCCAATATAAAGAGTTTATTCACTTTGGATTAACATCTCAAGATATTAATAACACGGCGATTCCGCTTTCGACAAAAGAAGCTTTCGAGAAAGTATACATGCCTTCCTTAATCACTTTGACATCAAAATTAAAAGATTTAAGTGTCGAATGGCACGATATTCCAATGCTTGCCCGTACCCACGGACAACCGGCTTCACCTACTCGTTTGGGTAAAGAAATTGGTGTTTTTGTAGAACGTCTGGAAGAACAAATGCGTTTGTTGTTTAATATTCCTTTTGCAGCTAAATTTGGTGGTGCAACTGGAAATTACAATGCGCATCATGTGGCGTATCCTCAAATTGACTGGAGAAAATTTGGAGGGAAATTTGTAGAGGAAAACCTTGGGCTACACCACTCCTTCCCTACTACTCAAATTGAACATTACGATCATTTTGCTGCATTTTTTGATGCGTTGAAAAGAATAAATACGATCATCATTGATTTGGACCGAGACATTTGGACGTATGTTTCGATGGAATATTTTAAGCAAAAAATCAAAGCGGGAGAAATAGGTTCTTCTGCTATGCCACATAAAGTTAATCCTATTGATTTTGAAAATTCAGAAGGAAATTTAGGAATGGCCAATGCGATTTTCGAACATTTATCAGCTAAATTACCTTTGTCTAGATTGCAACGTGATTTAACGGACAGTACCGTTTTGAGAAATATTGGTGTACCAATAGGACATACGTTAATCGCTTTTGAAGCTACTTTGAAAGGCTTGAACAAATTGTTATTGAACGAGCCAAAATTCCACGAAGATTTAGAAAAAAACTGGGCTGTAGTTGCCGAGGCAATTCAAACAATTTTGCGTCGTGAAGGATATCCTAATCCGTATGAAGCATTAAAAGGATTGACCAGAACCAATGAAGCTATTGATAAAAAAGCGATTCACGGTTTTATAGCAACACTTGAAGTTTCGGATGCCATTAAAGCTGAATTAATGCAAATAACTCCTAGTAATTTTTTGGGAATCAGCTAAAAAAAAATAACCCGTCTTCTTATTAAATTCTGCTTCTATAAAATTTTAACGTTTTATGGGAGCAGAATTTTCTTTTAAGACTAAAATTATCATAAAAAAAAGTTATCCTTTAACGTTTTTTTTGATAAATAATAATAAAATTATATATTACAACAATACCAAAAAACATTTAATACAAATCAGTACATCCATCAATGAATCCCATAGAAGCAACATCACAAATAACACAACATTTACATCCTCTGATCAGTGATTTAGGATTAATATTAATGACCGCTGCAGTTGCGGTACTTTTATTCAAAAAAATAAGACAACCTTTAGTCTTAGGATATTTAATCGCTGGTTTTTTAGCGGGGCCAAATTTTATTTTTTTTCCATCAGTACAAGAAATAAACAGTATCGAAGTCTGGGCTGAGATTGGTGTTATTTTCCTTTTATTTAGTTTAGGCCTGGAATTTAGTTTTAAAAAACTGATGAAAGTTGGAGGTACAGCCGCTATTACGGCGCTGTTTCAAATAACCACTATGATCGTTTTAGGGTATCTCGTCGGACAATGGATGGGATGGTCCTTGATGGATAGTATTTTTTTAGGCGCTATTTTATCGATGTCTTCAACAACAATTATTCTTCGTGCTTTTGATGAGCTGAATGTAAAGGGGAAAAAATTTGCTGGAATTGTTTTTGGAACCTTGATAATAGAGGATATTGTAGCCATTTTGCTGATGGTCTTACTTTCAACAATAGCTGTCAGTAAACAATTTTCAGGAATGGAGTTATTCGAATCTGTTTTAAAACTCTTTTTCTTCTTAATATTATGGTTTGTAGGTGGTATCTTTTTCATACCCACCCTTCTTAAAAAAGCAAAAAATTTATTCAATGAGGAAACCCTATTGATAATATCAATCGCACTCTGTTTAATGATGGTTATCTTAGCTACAAAAGCAGGTTTTTCCCCAGCACTAGGTGCCTTTATAATGGGCTCTATCATTGCTGAAACCATTCATTCAGAAAGAATTGAGCATTTAATTAAACCCGTAAAAGATTTATTTGGAGCTGTTTTCTTTGTATCGGTAGGAATGTTAATCAACCCAAATACTTTAGTAGAATATGCAGTCCCTGTTGTAGTAATCACGTTAATTACAATTTTTGGAAAATCGATAAGTACGATGTTTGGAGCGCTAATTGCCGGTCAGCCCCTAAAGCAATCAGTCCAGTCAGGGATGAGTTTAGCACAAATTGGCGAGTTTTCTTTTATCATTGCCACCTTGGGAATGACATTAAAAGTGACAAGTGATTTTGTGTATCCAATTATTGTTGCAGTTTCAGCAGTAACGACTTTCACTACCCCATTTATGATCAAAATAGCGTTGCCAGTTTATGAACGCTTAATAAAAATACTGCCTAAAAAATTGATAAATGCTATAGATCGATATAGTGTGAATTCACAATCTGTAAAAACGACCAGTAATTGGCAGATTGTTTTGAAAGCAAAGTTGTCACAAATTGTGGTTCATTCTGTAATTATTATTGCCATAATTATTTTATCTGACCGTTATATTATTCCAATGACAGAAAGTTCTAAATTTGGAAACGCAGCAGCAGCCTTGGTAACATCCATAATAATAGCTCCTTTTTTATGGGCGTTATCCTTCAGAAAAGTGGCGGTAGAGCAGATTGAAGCTTTACAAAAAGCAGGCAAACATCGTGGTCCAATAATGGTATTGATTCTAATCCGAATTAGTTTAGGAATCTTTTTTATTGGCTTCTTATTAGATAATTTTTTGTCGCCTTGGATAGCCTTCGTCGCTTTGATCGCTGCAATATCTGTTTATTTATTGTTCCCAAAAAAATTAAACACTTTGTACAATAAAATTGAACTTCACTTTTTTCGAAATTTCAATGATAGAGAAATTTCTCAAGCACAGAAGAAACGAAGTGATTTAACTCCTTGGGACGGGCATATGGCATTTTTCGAAATTACCAAAGAATCAAATCTGGCAGGTAAAGCATTGAATGAACTTGAAATCCGAGAAAACATGGGTATTAATATTGCTTTTATAAAACGTGGAGGCATTACTATAAATATTCCTGATGGCAATGAACGTGTATTTCCCGGTGATGAAATTTGCGTCATTGGAACCGATGACCAAGTTCAAATATTTAAATCTTATCTGGATCAGAATGAAATTGAAGTTCCTGAATTAGTACAAGAAACCGCTATAATATTAAAACAAGTAGAACTAGAAAATGAAGAATTTATCGGAAAAAGCATTCGGAAATCACAGCTAAGAGAAAAAACGAATGGTCTGATCGTCGGGATTGAAAGAAATGAAAAACGGATTCTTAACCCGAATTCGGATATTATCTTAGAGAAAAATGATATTCTTTGGATTGTAGGAAACGAAAAATTACTCACTGCCTTTTTTGAAAAGTAAAACAAGGTCTTTTGTTGTACTCCAAGTTTGATAAAATTATAATTCAACAGGGTCCTCTTTTATTTGAGATGTATTTTACCATCGTCTAAAATAAATTATTATCTTTATTAAGAGACGTTCTCAATAAATCTATCGATTTTTTTGCCAGGATTTCTTGTTTTATTTTTAGTAGTACTGTAGCAATTAATATCATTATTAAATTTTAAATGCGAAAAAAAAATATAATTCAATAAGCTAATCACCTTATCAATTTTATGTCAAAAAACAAAATATTAATCCTATTTTCCCATCCACTTTACGAGAAATCGCACGCAAATAAAGCCTTGGTGGAAAATATTCCAGAATCAGAAAACATAACTTTCCATGATTTATACGAAGAGTATCCTGATTTTGATATTGATGTAAAACACGAACAGGTTTTGTTAAGTCAGCATGACATCATCATTTGGCATCATCCCATGTACTGGTATAGTTGTCCGCCATTGATGAAACAATGGATTGATATGGTACTGGAACACAACTGGGCATACGGAAAAAAAGGAAAAGCCTTGCAAGATAAAATTATTTTTCAAGTAATTACTACCGGCGGAGACAAAGAAAATTATTGCAAAACCGGCAGTGAACGGTACAGTATTCCCGAATTGCTCGAGCCGTTTAACCAAACCGCAAAAGTATGCAACATGATTTACTTACCCCCTTTTGTTGTGCATGGCACACACAATATGTCCAAAGATGATTATAAACAAAACGGTTTAATGTATGGCCATTTTCTAGATTACATAAACAACAATAATTTAGATACGGAAGTACTTTTGCAGTACCATTATTTGAACGAATGGTTTGCCACAATACAACAATAACATGGATACCAATTTTTTACTTCAGGCTATTATTTATTTATCAGCTGCCGTTATTTGTGTTCCTATTGCTAAAAAATTAGGATTAAGTTCTATTTTAGGCTATTTATTTGCCGGCATAATAATAGGCCCTTATGTAATGGGATTTATTGGTCAGGAAGGCCAGGATATTATGCATTTTGCTGAATTTGGCGTTGTGATGATGTTGTTTTTAATTGGTTTAGAACTGGAACCCAGTAAGTTTTGGAAAATGAGGAAATTTATTATTGGAATGGGTTCCGCACAATTAGTTGGAACAACGCTTCTTTTATTTTTTGGATGTCTTTATTTTATGGATTGGAAATGGGAAACCACACTGGCCGTTTCCTTAGCGCTCGCATTATCCTCTACGGCCATTGTATTGCAAACTTTAAAAGAAAAAGGATTATCAAATACTTCCGTGGGACGTTCGTCATTTGCTGTTCTTCTTTTTCAGGACATCGCCGTAATTCCGATTTTAGCATTTTTGCCGCTTTTATCTACCGTAAATCTAGAAACTACAAATGAAATTCAACAATCCCTAATTACAGGTTTCTCCAGCTGGTTGCAAACTTTAATAGTCATCGGATGTATATCAACAATATATTTTGCAGGCCGCTTTTTATTTGTTCCGTTATTGCATATTATCGCCAAAACTCGGTTGCAGGAATTGTTCACCGCATCGGCATTGTTATTGGTTGTAGGCGTTTCTTATTTGATGCAGCTGGTTGGGTTAAGTCCCGCTCTAGGAGCATTTATGGCTGGAGTCGTACTGGCCAACTCTGAATTTCGTCATGAGCTGGAAGGGGATATTGCTCCGTTTAAAGGATTACTGCTTGGTCTTTTTTTTCTTGGAGTAGGCGCATCGATAAACTTTAAACTGATTCTTGACAATCCCCTTTTCATATTTGTTTTTGGAGCTATTCTTACTTTGGTTAAGTTTTTCGTTTTATTTATAATCAGCCGCTTTCATAAAAAGAAAATAGACCAAAACCTATTATTTGCTTTTGGGTTAAGTCAGGCAGGAGAATTTGGTTTTGTAATCATGAGCTTCTCTATGCAGCTGAACATCATTCCTAACATTTTGGCCAATCAAATCATGGCTGTTATTGCTATGAGTATGATAGCAACACCTTTTTTGCTGTTAATAAATGAACGCTTAATTTATCCTAATTCAAAATTTCAAGAAAAGGAAACAAAAAAAGACAGTGATTATATTGATGAAGACAATCCTGTAATCATAGCTGGTTTTGGTCATTTTGGGAGTACAGTTGGACGCCTATTAAGAGCCAATAACGTAAAATCAACGATCCTAGATTATGATTCTGATCGAATAGATGTATTACGAAAAATGGGATTCAAAGTATATTATGGAGATGCCACTCGTTTAGAATTATTGAAAGCTGCAGGTTGTGATACTGCCAAACTTTTTATTGCTGCCATTGATAATCCTACGGTAAATTTGCAAGTAATTGAAACCTTAAAAAAACACTTCCCAAATTTAAAGATCTTAACTCGTGCCCGAAACCGAATTGATGCCTATGAATTAATTGACCATAAAGTAGAACACATTTATCGGGAAACGTTATACAGTGCGGTCAATATGGGGGTAGATGCCTTAGTAGAATTAGGTCACAGAAAATATACCGCTACCAGACAAGGGCAGCAATTTATAAAATATGATGAAATTACCACCCGAAAATTGGCGGAAAAACGTCATGATAAAATGGCCTATCTGATCACCGTAAAAGAAGAAATTGAATTACAGGAACAATTGTTGAAAAGTGATATTTATTCCCAAGTTGCAGCCACCAATCACAGTTGGGACAGCGAGCATTTGAAAAACAACTTAGCAGATACTACAGAATAACGATTTTCCGAAAACTGAAAAAAGACATAATTAAGACCTTAAGCGGAATTAATTATGCCTTTTTTATTGTTTAAAAAAACTAAAAATTATCTTGAATAATTAGGAGCTTCTTTTGTAATGGTTACATTATGAGGGTGACTTTCATTGATTCCGCTAGCTGTTATGCGAACAAAACGACCGGTTTCCTGTAAAGTTGGAATGTCTTTAGAGCCACAATACCCCATTCCGGCACGAAGACCACCAATAAATTGTTGCATGCTTTCGTTCAATTCCCCTTTGTAGGGAACCCTTCCTACAATTCCTTCCGGAACCAGCTTTTTTACATCATCTTCTACATCTTGAAAATAACGGTCTTTAGAACCTTCTTGCATTGCTTCAACAGAACCCATTCCACGGTACGACTTAAATTTTCTGCCTTCGAAAATAATAGTTTCTCCTGGAGATTCCATGGTACCTGCTAATAATGATCCTAACATTACACAATCAGCTCCTGCAGCAATAGCTTTTGGAATATCTCCAGTGTAACGAATTCCACCATCAGCAATAACTGGAACTCCAGAACCTTTGATCGCCGCAGCTACTTCAAGAACAGCTGAAAACTGAGGAAAACCAACGCCTGCTACAATACGAGTCGTACAAATAGACCCTGGACCAATCCCTACTTTTACTCCATCTGCACCATTCTCAACTAGATATTTAGCTGCTTCAGCAGTGGCAATATTACCAACAATAACGTCTAAGTTAGGGAATTTCGCTTTAACTAATTTTAGTACATCGACAACTCCTTTCGTATGTCCATGAGCAGTATCGATAATAACTGCATCTACTCCGGCATTAACCAAAGCAGTAGCCCTTTCAACAGCATCGGCAGTTACACCTAACGCTGCAGCTACACGTAAACGTCCGTATTTGTCTTTGTTTGCATTTGGTTTTTGAGTCAATTTAGTGATGTCTCTAAAGGTAATCAGACCCACTAATTTATAATCAGCATTTACTACTGGAAGTTTTTCAATTTTATGACCTTGCAAAACTACTTCTGCTTGTTCCAGAGAGGTACCTTCGGCAACAGTTACTAAGTTTTCACTGGTCATAACCTCAACAATAGGTCTTGAACTATTTTTTTCAAAACGTAAATCTCTATTGGTAACGATTCCTTTTAATATTTGATTTTCATCTACAATTGGAATACCTCCAATACCAAATTCTTTCATGGCATTTTTGGCATCTGCTACTGTTGAAGTTAATGGCAAAGTAACGGGATCGATAATCATACCGGATTCGGCTCGTTTTACTTTTCTAACTTTCGCAGCTTGCTGTTCGATGGTCATATTTTTATGCAAAACGCCTATTCCGCCTTCTTGAGCCATCGCAATTGCCATCGCGCTTTCGGTTACGGTATCCATAGCAGCGGATACAATAGGAACATTTAACGTTATATTTCTTGAAAATTTGGATTGAATACTCACTTCGCGAGGAAGCACATTTGAGTAGTTGGGAACTAATAGAACATCATCGTAAGTTAATCCTTCACCGATAATCTTAGAGTTGTGTGCGATCATTGCAATTGTAGTTGGAGTTTAATTGCGTGCAAATATAGATAATTTTAAGCAAAAAATCGCTATCATTTTCCAATAAATAATTAAATTGCCGTTCAAAGTCAATTCTTTGGTTCTAAAATACACCTTGGTTTCCAATCCAGAAAATCGGTTTAATTTATTTTGCTATGACAGAAACCCACACCAATTAAAAGGACTTTCTAATGAAGCCGTTTTTCTTTCGAGAACAAAATTTGGCTCGAATGCAATAGTCAATCAGGATAAAAATCAGTTCTTGAAATCCCTATTCGAAATGGTAAAGGAACTAATGTTCTTACTATTACTCTCCGCAACTAGTGCTTATTTCATTATTAGTGATTATGGAAACTGAATTTTGATGAGTGTAGCAATTGTATTGGTTTCCGCTATTTCACTGTATCCGGAATCCAAAAGCAGAACAGTAATTGAAGCCTTAAAAAATTATCCCGATCCAAAAGCAAAGTCATCTGCAACGGCTAAATCATTGAAATTTCAAGCGAGGAAATAGTTGTTGGCAACAAAACTCAACTAGGCATAAAAATAGGGCAATCATTCGGGAACTCTTGAATCATGGAAAAATAGCAGCTTAAAAACTAACGAAGTATTGTTAGATAGTACTTTATCTTTTACTGTTTTTGAAAATAACATTTAACCCCAGTTGAAAAGAAAGACTATTTGCCTTGGTAACATCGCGGTATTCCAAAAGATTATCAGCAAGAATATAGAAATTTACTGGTCCAAAATGACTGGACAATCCCAATCCTATATTCTTGTACGAATACGAATCTATGGTGTACGTGGCTTTCATTTGCAATGCCTTGAAGAGTTTTCGCCTGTAATAGGTGGTAAAAGCGACTAGTGGAGTTCGTGGTGTAGACATAACAAATAATTGGGCGCCAACTGCACTTTTATAAATAGTTTCCGGATCATAATTAAGACAATTGCAATCTTCTGGTCTTTCTTCGTCAAACGAATACTGAACCGAAGTATTAAATTTTGCTGGTCGCCAAGTTGTATAATCCGCATATAAGGTGTCCAAAGGAATGGCATCATTGAATTCCTTGTATCCGTTTCCTGGTGAATTACCGGAGCTGAAATTCGGAATCACACCTTCATACTTATAGGTTCCTTTGTATGTTAAACTCTCTACTTCTTTGCTGTGTTTAATAAAACCCACATCAATAACACTGGCCGTAAGCTGTATGTTTTTCTTTGGATAATAGGTAAAACCAGCATCAAATCCCAGTCCTAAATTACCTCCTAAAAAAGCTCTTTTAGTAATGTCTTTCGCCACATTAGGTTCGTAATTCTCATCATTATATTGAGCAATTCCAGACGTATTGAGTTGTAATTGTGAATAAATTATCTGTTCATAGGCTCCTGTAGTGGAAGGAATAGTGTAAATGTAGCCTGAGTTCTTGGTAGAATTAGCATTGTAAATACTCGAATAAATTTTACCTCGTACTCCTAAAATAAACTTTTCATTGATGTTTTTATGAAATCCAACATGAAATACCGTTAGCAATTCTGCTTTGACATTCAGATCTCCTAAATTAAAAACTTTACCCAGATAACCTTCATTTCCGTCTAAAGCTAAAATGGCAATGTCTTTAGGAACATAACTCAACATATCAAATTCCTGATACATCCCAAACGAAATATAAGAATCATTTTGTTCTCCTTTGATTTTAAAACCTCCGTTAAAAAGTTCTATTTGTTCATTGATCGCTACTCTGTCTTTTCTAGAAGATGAGAATACTGCATTGCGTAATTTTACATTAAAATCGACTCCGTTATCCGCAAATAAATCATACGCCGAAAATCCGCTTGAGCCTACATTTGCAGAAATTCCAGACAATAAAGGAACTCCAAAATACCAATTATATTTGAAATCTGCTCCCGGATTAGTCATCAAAGACTGAGGAACTGAAGTGAAATTATATAAAATTTGTTTGTTTTGCGAAAAGCAATCTACAACTAGAAATAAAATAAAAATTAAGATTACTTTTCTCATTCCAACACTAAATAAGCGGTTGCACCTGAACGCAGTTTCAAACTCCCAGCACTATCCTCGTTCAATAGTGCACCAGGCGACATTGTCAGTGTAAAAGCAATTCTGGTAGTTCTTTTTAATAAATCAAGCTGGGCATTTTCAAAAGTTTCTGTCTTAGTCATTTTGTTTTCCGAACCGGTATAAGCCGGAACAGTAAAATTTATAGCGTGAAGGCGTTGGTAATTTTTGTCCAAAAACACTAGATCCACTGAATATGCTCTACTAATGGTGTTTTCCATTTCAAATGAAAGTTCCACTTTTTTTAATCGCTGTCTAAAAAAATCATCATTAAACACATCCAATACGGGTGCATCAAAGATCACGATTTGCTCTACTCCATTGGTGACAAAATCTTTTGCCGGAATATCAAAATATGCTAAATTAGATACAAAAACAGGCTCTAACTTTAAAGTGTTCACCTGATCATAATCTAAATCACTCGCGCATGAAAAAGAGAACAACAACAATATTAGTATTCCTATAACTCTATTGAAAGCCAGTAGTCTCATGGTATGATACGTTAAAGAAAAAATTTGATTCGTATACTTAACGCATCAATGATAAACTTATTATTGCCAAAATAAAAGAGTTCCACACGGTTTCCTTTCTTTTATTTCTAGTGAAACTCTCCAAACAACTTAGAAGCCTCATTATAAGTGCTTTCAAAACTCATTGGACTCATATTCGTATATTCTTTTTGGGCAGTAAAATATGATAATAATTTCTCCGTGGGCATGTTCCCAGTCAGATCATCAGTAGCCATCGGACAACCACCAAAACCCTGAATGGCACCATCAAAACGACGGCATCCTGCTTTATAAGCGGCATCAATTTTCTCAAACCATTTATCAGGTGTGGTATGGAGGTGTGCACCAAATTCTATTTCTGGATATTGTGGAATTAAATTTGAAAACAAATACGAGATTACATCAGGGGCAGAACTTCCTACTGTGTCCGAAAGCGACAGGATTTTGACTCCCATACTGGCCAATTTTTGAGTCCATTCGCCAACAATTTCAACGTTCCATGGATCACCATAAGGATTTCCAAAACCCATTGATAAATACGCCACGACTTCTTTGTTGCTTTTAGCTGCAATTTCAAGAATTTCTTGTAAGGTAATTAACGATTCAGCTATGGTTTTGTGGGTATTCCGCATTTGGAAATTCTCAGAAATCGAAAATGGGAAGCCCAAATAGCGTATTTCAGGATGAACAGCCGCAAGAGTTGCTCCTTGTGTATTGGCAATAATAGCCAATAATTTGCTTTTGGTTTGAGATAAATCAAGTTGTGCCAGAACTTCTGCTGTATCCTGCATTTGCGGAATTGCTTTTGGTGAAACAAAGCTTCCAAAATCTATAGTATCAAAACCCACACGCAACAAAGACTGAATATAAGTCACTTTTCTTGACGTAGGAATAAAGGGCTTGATGCCTTGCATGGCATCCCGTGGACATTCTATAATTTTTATTGGTTCCATAGAAAGCCAAAGATAGAAAAACAATTAAGATTATTAAATTATGATTTTTAAAATTTCTAAATTTGACATTATTACCTATTTTGGTAATAAATTAAAATATTACGTAATTTGGTAATAACAAATATTATTACGTAATTTGGTAATAATTTGATTCTAATCTTTTGAAATTGAATTTGATTTTTTAATTACAGTTGAAATATGATAAGTATAATCACAGGAGACATTATTAATTCGAGACAACTACCTTCTGCAATATGGATTGACGGCTTGAAAGAGCTATTGAATACCAGAGGTAAAAATCCGAGTGAATGGGAAATTTATCGGGGTGACGAATTTCAAATAGAAATTACAAATCCTGAAGAAGCACTACTCACAGCTTTGCAAATTAAAGCGTATCTAAAAACGCTGAAACTCGATGCGAGAATGAGTATTGGTTTTGGTGATAAAACCTATTCTGGAGCAACAATTTCCGAAAGTAACGGAACTGCATTCGTTCGATCCGGGGAACTTTTTGAAACTTTAAAAAAACTAAAAACGACCTTAGTCATTAATTCCGGCACTAGCGATTTAGATACTGAAATAAATTTAATGCTGCGTTTAGGATTGACCTTTATGGACAATTGGCTGGCGCAATCGGCTGAATTTATTGTGGTTTCTATGGCAAACAAAATGCTTTCTCAAGAAGAAATAGGCACAAAATTAGGTATCAATCAAGCCGCTGTAAGTCGGAGACGAAAACGAGCACAATTTGATTTGGTATTGGAATTGGATAATCATTTTCGGAAAAAAATTAAAAACCTCCGTGTATGATTATTTTTGTAAAACTACTATTGGCCCATTTACTTGGTGATTTTTTGTTGCAACCCACATCTTGGGTTTTAGATAAAGAAAACAGGAAACATAAAAGTATTTATCTTTATATCCACACGTTTATTCACTTTTTTCTGGCTTGGATTTTAATTGGTAAGGCTAATTTTGTTTGGTTTGCGACTGTACTAGCGGTAACACATGGAGGAATTGATTTTATGAAATTACACGTTCAAAAAGACAAAACAAAACGCAATTGGTTCCTAATTGACCAACTTTTACATCTTATCGTGCTCATAGCAATTACACTATTTTACAATAACGACCGTATCGATTTTGCATCATATGACAATCAATTTTGGATCTTTGCAACCGGAATACTTTTACTGACACAACCTACATCGATACTGATAAAAAATATCATTTCGATTTGGACTCCAGAAAACAAAAAAAACGATGATTCTCTATCCAATGCTGGAAATTATATTGGAATATTAGAACGCTTATTTGTTTTTTACTTTGTAATTAGTGCCCATTTTGAAGCCATCGGTTTTCTATTGGCTGCAAAATCTATCTTCCGTTTTGGAGATTTAAAAGAAGCCAAGGACCGAAAACTTACTGAATATGTTCTTATCGGAACCTTATTAAGTTTTGGAATTGCTTTATTGACAGGGCTTTTAGTACAATATGGGATATTAGAATTTTTCTAAAATTTTCATATTTATGGCTTTCACTAAAGCTGGTCCTTCATAAATAAAACCGGTATACAACTGAATTAAACTTGCACCGGCGTCTAATTTTTCTATTGCATCTTCGGCTGAATGAATTCCCCCTACTCCAATAATCGGGAAGGCTTTATTGCTTTTCTCAGCTAAAAAACGGATTACTTCAGTAGACCGTTTTGATAATGGTTTTCCTGACAAACCCCCTAATTCGGCTTTATTTTCGGATTGCAATCCTTCACGGGAAATTGTAGTATTAGTAGCAATAACGCCCGCGATTTTAGTTTCCTTTATAATAGCAATAATGTCAAGTAACTGCTCATCTGTCAAATCAGGAGCAATTTTCAGCAGAATTGGCTTTTGCTTTGGCTTTGCCAAATTCTTATTCTGCAACGTTTGCAACAGTTGCGTCAATGGCTCTTTGTCTTGCAAAGCACGGAGATTTGGCGTGTTTGGCGAACTCACATTCACTACAAAATAGTCCACATAATCATACAAAGCGTCAAAACATATTTCATAATCTGAAGTCGCTTCTTCGTTTGGTGTCAACTTATTTTTTCCAATGTTTCCACCTATCAAAATACCTTTATTTTTTTTTAATCGTTCCACCGCTTCTTGAACTCCACTGTTGTTGAAACCCATTCGGTTAATAATGGCGCTGTCTTCTTTCAAACGAAACAAGCGTTTTTTAGGGTTTCCTTCCTGCCCTTTTGGGGTAAGTGTTCCTATTTCGATAAAACCAAAACCAAAGCTGGACAATTCTTTATACAACTTGGCGTCTTTATCAAATCCAGCCGCAAGTCCTACGGGATTTTTAAATTTTAGTCCAAAAACTTCTGTTTCTAATCGGGGATCATTGACTTCATAAAGCAATTTAAAAAGAGAAGAAAACCCTGGGATTTTAGACAAAAAGTGAATTAATGAAAAAGTAAAATAGTGCACTTTTTCAGGATCAAACCAAAAAAGTATGGGACGTAAAAGTAATTTGTACATGGGTGCGTTGTTATGGAGTACAAAAATAGAATTATCTAACCGATAAATAAATATTTAGAAAATAATTTATATAAATCATTTTGATTACTAAAAATATCCGGGAGTACAACGCGTATTAGAGGTACTGATCAATAAAAATAAACAATCAATTTTTATATGAGTATTAATCATAAAAAAATCCATGAAAAAACTATTCAATTTTAGAAAATTATTGGTTCTTAACACCTCTATTTTACCTTTTCTGACGATAAGCTGTGATTCTCCCAAAAAAGCAGGTGACTCTGCATTTTATTTGGCTACAGCCAAAAAAGAAATAGCAACACAAAATATCGTGTTTATGAATGCGCTTAAAAATGGTGACTCGGCAGGAATTACAAATTGTAATGCTTTTAATTCATGATGCCCGACAGTAAAGCAATAGTAGTCCGAAAAAATCTAATTCCTATTTTTAGTGGTTTAATAAAAGACGGAATCACCAACTTTTATATAAAAATAGTACCTATATTGATAGAGGAAAATCACTGGGACTTTGGACAAAAAAAATGGAAAATGGAAACTTTTCCGCGATTGTTTTAACGCTGATATACCAATGGCAAAAATGTAATCGTTAATTATTTGCCTATACCGACACAAAAATAATAGTGCAGACATTGTTATTTCAAAAGATTAAATTAAACAAAATTCACACCAACATTTACTTAAAAATGCTCCTTAAAAAATGATTATATTTGCATAAAACAAAGAAAAATGCAACATATCATAGACCGTTTTATCAGTTATGTAATTATTGATACCGAATCTGATTCAAACTCAGAAACTACTCCAAGCACCCCAAAACAATGGACTTTAGCCCATAAACTGGTTGACGAATTAAAAGCTATAGGAATGCAAGACGTAACAATAGATGACAAATCATATATTATGGCTACTTTGCCCAGTAATGTGGCTCATGAAGTGCCAATCATAGGGTTTATTTCTCATTTTGACACTTCTCCGGATTTTTGTGGAGCCAATGTAAAACCTCAAATTGTGCGCAATTATGATGGAAAAGATATTGTATTAAATGCAGATAAAAACATTGTATTATCCCCGAGTTATTTCAAAGATTTACTGCAGTATAAAGGACAAACACTAATCACTACAGATGGCACAACATTACTAGGAGCTGATGACAAAGCCGGAATTACAGAGATTGTTACCGCAATGGAGTTTCTGATCAATAACCCGGAAATCAAACACGGAAAAATACGAATTGGCTTCACACCAGACGAAGAAATTGGTCGTGGTGCCCACCATTTTGATGTAGATAAATTTGGAGCTGAATGGGCGTATACTATGGATGGTAGCCAGGTAGGCGAATTAGAGTATGAAAATTTTAATGCAGCTGGTGCCAAAATCACTTTCAAAGGCAAAAGCGTACATCCTGGTTATGCCAAAGGGAAAATGATCAACTCTATGCTGATTGCCAATGATTTTATCAATGAACTCCCCTCCGGAGAAACACCTGAAGAAACTAAAGGATACGAAGGTTTCTTTCACGTACATCACATAACAGGAAGCATCGAAGAAACCGTTTTAGAACTTATTATTCGGGATCATAACAAGAAAAAGTTCGAAAGGCGTAAAGAATTAATCGAGAAAATTGTTCGAAAAATCAATAAGAAATTTGCAAAACAATTTGGTGAAGACATAGTTATCACTGAGATTAAAGATCAATATTACAACATGAAAGAAAAGGTTTTGCCTGTAAAACACATTGTAGATATTGCTGAAAAAGCAATGAAAGAAATAGGAATCAAACCGCTTATTAAGCCTATTCGTGGCGGAACAGACGGTTCACAATTGTCCTATAAAGGATTGCCATGTCCTAATATATTTGCAGGAGGACACAACTTTCACGGAAAATATGAATACGTTCCTGCTGAAAGCATGCAAAAAGCAGTTGAAGTAATCGTGAAAATTGCTGAGCTAACAGCATTAGGAGATTCAATTATAAAATAAGCCTAATTTAGAATATTCAAAAATCAATACCTATTCTTGGGATAAAAATAATAATTGGTATGCCTAATTATAATTTCTCAAATTAATTATTGCCACAACAGAATTAGCAGCAGTATTTCAGAAATTCTATCCTTGCAAACAATACGAATTCTTAGCATATCTTGAAACAGCAAAACGAGACGAAATTAAACGTTCCGGTATTGAAAAAAGAATACGAATACTATCAGAAAATATTAGTCTTAATGACAAATATGGATGACATTAAGTCCCATTTCTAAGAACTCAGAGTGGGACTTTTTAATTTAAAAAACACTAAGAAAAGAACATTCACTACAAATCATTCAGAGTAAATGCCTCTAAAATCTTACTTCTAGTCTTTCATCAACAATTGTCTCCTACCTCTATTTTTGGTATACTTGAAACTTCCAATTTAGAATATTGAAAAGCTTAACATTCGAAAATAAATTAAATCACTATATTTGCTAACAATTACTTAACCATTTATTAACATTGAGTCATTTTTTTTAAGTTTTTAATAAAATCAAAAACGACACTAATACTACACACTATGATACAAAAAAAAGAAAATCCTACAGTACCTACTTCCGTAAAACCTGAAATTGATAAACCCGTAAGGGCACCCAAAAACAAAGTTATCAAACCTTCTGAAGAAACTATAGTCCCACTTAATGAAGTAGTAATAACTGAAACAATAGAAGAAACCATAGAAATTTCAGTAGAAGACAAAGACGATACAACTGTGGAAGTTCTAAATAAAAAGGACGATACAAAAGATCTTAAAAAGAAGTTAAAAATGAAAGACAAAGACAAGAAAAAGGCTAAAAAAGCTGACGCAAAAGAGAAAGCAAAGCAAAAAGCGAAAGCGAAAGCAAAAAAGGCAAAAAAAGCAAAAAAGGATAAAGCAAAAAAAGCAAAAGTAAAAGCCAAGAAAGCCAAAGCAAAATCTAAAAAAGCAAAGAAAAGCAAAAAATAATCCGATTATTTTTTATCCAAAAAAGTCCCAATCCGAAACTGGATGGGACTTTTTTAATTTCTTAAACCAAAAATTATTTTTTGTTCAATACTGCACTCATTTCCATAGAAATAGCAGAACGCTCCATTTTTAATTTTCCTGACATCGTCTCTACAACAACCGTTGTATCCGCTAGTTCAGAAACTTTTCCGTGAAGACCACTTTTTGTAATGATTTTATCACCTACTTTAAGTGTGCTTTCAAATTCTTTTTCATTTTTCGCTCTTTTTTGTTGCGGTCTGATCATGAAGAAATAGATCACCACAAACATTAATATAAACGGTGCAAATTGAGTTAATTGTTCCATAATTTTATTTTTATTTGTTAATTATTACATTAAGCCACGACCGGCTTTTATAATTCTTTTGCTGGCTTGAAGCTCTTTTACGAGACTATCTAATATTCCGTTGATAAAAATACTACTTTTTGGTGTAGAATATTCTTTGGCAACCTCTAAATATTCGTTAAGAGTTACTTTTACGGGAATAGACGGGAATTTCAAGAACTCACAAATTGCCATTTTTAGAATGATAGTATCTATTTCGGCAATCCTATCACTGTCCCAGTTGGGCGTTTTATCCACGTATTCCTTGGCTAATTCCGTTTCATTCAAGACTGTTTTTCGGAACAAGTCTTTCACGAAATCCTTATCTTCATTGTCTTTATATAACTTTGGCACTCTGAAATTATCATCTTCACCAGATTTGATTACCTTCAATTGCTTGATAATATGTGTGTTTACTAACGGAATATCATCCACCCAAGTCAATTTATCATCTTCCAGATACTCATACAATTTCTCGTTAGGAACAATTACATCCATGAATAAATCAACAATAAACTGTCGGTCTTCCTCAAAAGTGTTCACCGCATTACTCATGTATTGCGCATACAATGTGCTGGCTTTAATATCATTCAAAAGCAATAAAATATAATCGTCGTTTAACGTCCAATTATTGATTTTACGGTTTTCCAGCGCGATACTTAATGAATTATTTTCGGAAAGAATTTGAAAAATTCTATTTTTGATGAATTTTTCGTTTGGTTTACGTTCCTCAGGAGTTGCAAGATGTTTCAAACTGGATTTATGCAAAAAGATAGTTTCTGTTTTGCAAATTTCAATCAGCGAAGAAAGCATTATAAGATATAAATCTTGAATATTGTCGATACTGTAAAAAAGGAATTTTTCTTCTTTTTCCAGATTATCTGAACCGCTTTGATGCATCGCATAAATGGATTGCATAACCTTGACGCGAATGTGTCTTCTATTTACCACCTTGTAAGAACTTTTATTAATTAGGGTGCAAAAATAAGTATTTCATTTTTTAAAATAAAATATATAATCGGTTATTTTATTGCATTCAATCAACAGTATTCAGTGAATGGTACAAAAATGTTCGCTGAATACTGAAAACTGAGCCTTGAAAACTACTTTTTATTGTTTTCTATTTTTCTTTGATAGATGCGATTTTGAGCAATCGTCAAAGCCGCATGATGCGTTGTCATGTTGTTTGCAAGGGCAAAGTCAAATATTTCTAAGGTTGTGTTGTAAATATTTTCTGTTTTACGCATGATCTCCGCTTTGTCATAATGTGCTAATTCAGCATACACATTAATAATTCCTCCGGCATTAATCAAAAAATCAGGCGCATATAAAATGCCTCTTTCTTGCAGAATTGCTCCGTGAACATTCTCATCCGCTAATTGATTATTAGCAGCTCCAGCAATAACTTTGGCTTTAATTTTATAAACAGTATTGTCATTTAAAGTTGCTCCCATGGCACAAGGCGCGTAAATATCAACATCAGCACTGTACAAATCGTCTCCTCTGAAAATTGCTGCATGGTACTTCGCTCCTACTTCATTCAGTTTTTCTTCATTGATATCAGCAATGGTGACAATAGCTCCTTCTTTAGTCAAATAATCAACTAATGTTTCGCCAACGTGACCAATTCCTTGTACCAATACTTTCTTACCACTCAAAACATCCGACCCAAATTGTTGTTTTGCAGCCGCTTTCATGCCTAAATATACTCCGTAAGCCGTAACAGGTGATGGGTTTCCGGAACCACCTCTTGATTCAGAAATTCCAGTAACATACGGCGTTACATCTCTTACAGTATCCATATCTTTAGTTTCCATTCCCACATCTTCAGCAGTAATATATCGTCCGCTTAAAGAATGTACGAATTCACCAAATTTACGCATCAACTCCGGGGTTTTTTGTGTTTTGGCATCGCCAATAATCACCGCTTTACCGCCACCAATATTCAATCCTGTAATTGCTGCTTTAAAAGTCATTCCGCGTGAAAGTCGCAGTACGTCGTTTAGGGCTTCCCATTCATTCGCGTAATTATACATCCGCGTACCACCCAAAGCAGGACCCATAACCGAATTATGAATACCAATAATTGCTTTTAAACCTGTATCTTTGTCGTTGCAAAATACAATTTGTTCATGATCATCAAATGATAATTGACCAAAAACGGGATCCATTTTTTGAAGTTCCTTTACAGTAGTGAAAGCTGCATTCATAGTGTGAAATTTTTATAATGATAAAATTATGAATTTGTCAAAAAGACGATCCAAAATTACACAAAAAATAAATATGCGGTAACATCTTATATAAAAATTGTTTATTCAGCAATTTACACAATCGAAAAATTATTATTAAAATTACTAAAAGAAAAATTTTACACCATCAATAAAACTATTTCAACATAGAATATCATAAAAATGAAAGAATTACGTTATTTAAATAAATATTTCGTCAAATACAAATACAGTTTTTTACTGGGGATTGTTTTTACCATTATTGCACAGATCTTTATGCTTTTTACACCCAAGCTGATCAGCAAGTCTTTTAAGGTAATTGAGGCTTTCGCCAAAGATAAAACCGTAGCCAAATCAGTCATTCACGAGGAATTAGTTGCGAATATTTTACTAATTATTGCCACAACAATCATTGCTGGTTTTCTTACTTTTTTGATGAGACAAACCCTAATCGTGATGTCGCGCCACATCGAATTTGATCTAAAAAACGAAGTGTTTCGGCAATATGAGAATTTATCTCAAAATTTTTACAAACAAAATCGTACCGGCGATTTGATGAACCGAATCAGCGAAGATGTATCCAAGGTCCGAATGTATGTAGGTCCTGCGGTGATGTATACTATAAATACCGTAATTCGTTTTGCTATTGTAATTGTGTATATGTATAACGTATCGCCAAGATTGACTCTGTATACCTTGCTGCCTTTGCCGCTATTGTCCTATGCCATTTTTAAACTTAGTTCCGAAATCAACGTAAGAAGCACCATTTTTCAACAATATTTATCTAAAGTTTCTAGTTTTTCGCAGGAGATATTTTCAGGAATCCGAGTGATCAAAGCATATTCATTAGAAGATCAACACCAAAAAAACATGGTGAATTTAGCCCATGAGAGCAAAAGCAAAAGCTTGAATTTAGCCAAAGTACAATCTTTATTTGGACCATTAATGCTTGCCCTTATAGGAATCAGTAACTTAGTGGTCATCTATTTTGGAGGTCTGATGTACATTGATGGAACGATCAAAAGCATTGGAACCATCGCTGAATTCATCCTATATGTCAACATGCTGACCTGGCCCGTGGCTTCACTAGGTTGGGTTTCGTCAATGGTTCAGGAGGCCGAAGCCTCTCAAAAAAGGTTAAATGAATTTTTAAAAATTGAACCCGAGATAAAAAACAAAAACGAAAACAAATCCATAATTGAAGGTTCTATTTCTTTTGAAAACGTAAGTTATACCTACGAGGACACTAACATCAAAGCGTTACAAAATATTTCGTTCACAGTAAAAAAAGGAGAAACCTTAGCCATTTTAGGAAAAACAGGTTCCGGAAAATCGACTATTTTATCGTTGATTTCCAGAATGTATGATGTTACAGCCGGGAAAATAAATATTGACGGAAATGAAATAAGCGCCATTAATCTGTTTGATTTACGCAACAGCATTGGTATTGTGCCACAAGATGCCTTTTTGTTTTCGGACAGTATCAAGAATAATATTATGTTTGGGAAAGAAAATGCTTCAGAAGAGGAAGTGAAATCTGCTGCCAAAAGTGCTGTGGTACATGACAACATTATGGGCTTCAACAAACAATACGAAACGGTTCTGGGCGAAAGAGGAATTACACTTTCCGGAGGTCAAAAACAAAGAGTTTCCATTGCCAGAGCAATTATTAAGAATCCCCCTATTTTACTTTTGGACGATTGCTTGTCAGCAGTGGATACTGAGACCGAAGAAGCGATATTAAACAATTTGCAAGAAATCTGCAAGGACAAAACAACTATTATAGTGAGTCACCGCGTATCATCAGCTAAAAATGCCGATCGAATTATCATTATCGAAAAAGGACAAATTATCCAACAAGGCTCTCATAATCAATTGATAAATCAAGAAGGGTATTATGCTGCTTTGTATTTGAAACAACTTTCAGAAAAAGAAATGCTATAATTGTTGTATAATACATATTTTTTATAGATTTTTGGATACTAGTTAACAACCATAAATTGACAGAAAGGATTATGAGAGAACATGACATGTTAGAAAAAGAAGAGATATTTTCTAAAGTTTTAAGAGCTGGAAGAAGAACGTATTTCTTTGATGTGAGAGCGACAAAAGCAGATGATTATTACATTACCATTACTGAGAGCAAGAAATTTACGGAAGAAGATGGATCTTTCCATTTCAAAAAACATAAAATCTATTTATACAAAGAAGATTTTGCTGCTTTTGCAGAAATTCTTGGCGAAATGACTTCTTATGTTTTGAACCACAAAGGCGACGAAGTAATATCAGAAAGACACCAAAAAGATTTCAAAAAAGAATATGCCTCTGAGAAATCAGAAGATGAAATCATACCGCAAACATCAACTTTTACCGATATAGAATTTGATGATATTTAATATTTAGTTCCTTACTTACCAATAAAAAAGTCCAAAAACCATCTGATTTTTGGACTTTTTTGTTATAGAAAATTAATTTACAGTTGATTGCAAGAATTCCTTTCACAAATTAGCCAATTCGCAATCCGTTTTGAATTTTGAAATCCGGCGCCAGTAAAATCACGTCCCCTTCCTGACCAACTGCTCCTAAAATTAAACATTCACTACTAAATTTTCCAATTTGTTTTTTAGGAAAATTGACTACGGCAACAATCTGTCGGTCTAGCAAATCCTCTTTCCGGTACCGTTTCGTTATTTGTGCGGATGTTTTTCGGATTCCAATTTCGGAACCAAAATCTATTGTGAGCTGATACGCTGGTTTTCTCGCTTCGGGAAAATCATTCACTGCCAGAATTGTTCCTATACGCATCTCTACTTTTTCGAATTCAGTCCAGGATAATTCCATAAAATCTTAGTTTTAGTTTTGAGTTATAAATATACTATTTTAACTATTTATACAACGCCAATCCGCAAGGAAAAACCAGCTCTTCATCGACAAACTCAAATACAGCAATAGTGATAGAAATATCCGTGACATATTCCTTACCAATAAAAACCTAAAATACGAGTCCTTCACACAAAGGAATAATATGGCCTTTTTTTACTTTTTCATGTATAAGTTAATTATATTCGTAGTTTTGTGCCTCAATAAAACAGTAACTATACATTGAATCAATCCTACGCAATGATCACCATACAAGAAGCAAAAACAAAAAGCGAATTAACTGATTTTATCAAATTCCCTTTTTCTTTATACAAAAACAATAAAAACTGGGTTCCGCCATTAATTGCTGAAGAACTGGAAGGATTTGATAAAACAAAAAATCCCGCTTTTGAAACTGCCGAAGCCTATTTTTATGTTGCTAAAAGAAATACCGAAATAGTAGGCAGAATTACGGCAATTATCAATTGGAGTGAGGTAAATGATCAGCAAAAAAAGAAAGTGCGTTTTGGCTGGTTTGACGTCATTGATGACATCGAGGTAACTAAAGCACTTTTAGAAAAAGTATATGAATTAGGACGGAAAAACAATTTAGAACATGTTGAAGGCCCGATGGGATTTTCAAATCTAGACAAAGTAGGTATTCTGACCGAAGGTTTTGACCAAATAGGAACCATGATTACTTGGTACAACCATGAATATTATGCACGTCATTTTGAGCAATTGGGCTATGTAAAAGAGAAAGAATATATTGAGAGTAAATTTCCTTTTGAAAACGTAAAACTACAATTTTTTGAAAAAGCAAATGATTTAGTCAAAAAAAGATACCAGTTAAGTCCGCTTAATTTCAAAACAACTAAAGAGGTCATGCCTCATGTGGATAAAATGTTTGATTTATTTAATAAATCCTACGCTTCCCTATCGTCATTTGTGGCTATTTCCGACACTCAAAAAGAGTATTTCAAGAAAAAATACATCAGCTTTATCAATCCTGAATTTATAAAATTTGTAGAAGACAAAGATCATAACATCGTGGCCTTTAGCATTGTGATGCCTTCTTTTGCAAAGGCAGTACAAAAATCCAAAGGGAAATTATTCCCGTTTGGATTTCTACATTTACTATTGGCAAAAAAATACAGCAAAGATGTCATTTTCTATCTGATAGGCGTATTGCCGGAATATCAAAACAAAGCCGTTACCGCAATTATTTTTAAAGAATACTATGAAACTTTCCGAAAAAAAGGGATTGTTAATTGTTTTAGAACCCCTGAATTAGCTGATAATGCTCCCAGTCTAAACTTGTGGAAACATTTTAATCCATTAATTCACAAACGAAGATGCACGTATCGGTTAGAATTGTAGTATTTGACAAGTATTGAATTAAAAAAATTCATCAGTTTTGCTGATGAATTTTTAGTTTTAAATGCCTGCATGCTAAATTCTTAAAAGGAAATTATAAATCAAAGGATACAATTTACTTTTGACAACACCACACTTACATTAAATTTTAATTGCTTTCTATCTTTAAACGTTACTTTCCCTTTATTATCAACCACATCGCCATAACCTTCCACATAAGTATTCCCTTTTTTTAAGAAAACAACTTGCCGTACAGTCATAAGCCCTTCGGACATGAAGGTATACGCTGCATAAAGCGTATCTCCTTTTATTTCTCCTACTAATGTCCCATTATTTTTATCTTTTTCATAGAAATTATACCTTAATTTTCCTGAAACATATTGCTCATTTTCTATTTTCAAAATCATAGAAATGGTATCATTCTTTATAACGCCGGTGTAACATTCTTCCAGAATAGACTCTTTAACATCCTTTTCTATAGAAACATTTGGACTTGCGGCTTCTTCCAGCTGTTTACTTTTATGACATGAAATTAAAAAACTAAAAAAAATGACACCCAATACAATCCCTTTTTTCATACCCTTTGTTTTTTGTTGTATAAAGATATCACTTCTTTTTAAGTATAAAAAAAATCCATCCTGCTAAAGAAAGCAGGATGGATTAGAATAACTTATTTTATAAGACTAAGCGTCTAAATCAACTTTTGTTTTACTTGCAATCTCTTTATAGGTTCCATTTACTAATTTTTCACGAATGGCTTCAAAAGCAACTAGTGTTTCCTCAATATCTGATAATTCATGTGAGGTTGTAGGTATCATTCTCAATAAGATAATTCCTTTTGGAATAACAGGATAAATTACAATCGAAAGGAAAATTCCGTAATTCTCTCTCAAATCGTTCACCATAACCATAGCTTCCGGAACACTGCCTTCTAAATAAACAGGAGTAACACATGTGTTTGTGTCTCCAATATTAAAGTTTCTGGTTCGTAATCCGTTTTGTAATGCATTAACATTCTCCCAAAGTTTGTCTTTCAATTCTGGGTGATTACGCAACAATTCCAATCGTTTCAAAGAACCAATTGTTTGAATCATTGGCAAGGACTTAGCGAACATTTGAGAACGCATGTTGTATTTAAGATAATCGATAATGTCTTTATCCGCAGCTACAAAAGCACCAATATTAGCCATTGATTTAGCAAAAGTGGAAAAATAAACATCAATATCATCCTGAACTCCTTGCTCTTCACCTGCTCCGGCACCTGTTTTTCCAAGTGTTCCAAATCCATGTGCATCATCAACAAGCAAACGGAAATTATATTTTTGTTTCATGTCCACAATCTCTCTCAATTTTCCTTGCTGTCCACGCATTCCAAAAACGCCTTCCGTTATAAAAAGGATTCCTCCTCCAGTTACTTTAGCTAATTTTGTGGCGCGTTGCAGGTTTTTTTCCATACTTGCAAGATCGTTATGACGGTATGTAAAACGTTTTCCCATGTGCAAACGAACACCATCAATAATACAAGCATGTGCATCAACATCATACACAATTACATCATTTTTAGTTACTAATGCATCAATTGTAGACATAATTCCTTGGTAGCCAAAATTCAATAAATATGCTGACTCTTTGCTTACAAAAGCAGCTAATTCATTTTCTAATTGCTCATGATATTTGGTATGTCCACTCATCATTCGGGCTCCCATAGGGTAAGCTGCTCCATATTGTGCAGCCGCATCAGCATCTGCCTTCCGTACTTCCGGGTGATTAGCAAGACCCAAGTAGTCATTTAAACTCCAATTCAAAATATCTTTCCCATCAAACTGCATTCTTGGACCTAACTCACCTTCTAATTTAGGAAAAACAAAATAACCTTCCGCTTGTGAAGCCCATTTTCCTAATGGTCCTTTATTGTTTTGAATCCTTTCGAATAAATCTTTTACCATAATATATTAAGTAATAATTTTAATTTTTAAGAAGTTGCAAAAATAATTATTTATATTTTATAAAGGACTTGAAAACAAATTTATTTTTAGTTTATTACAACGATAATTCCTGACAATTTCCTACTATATGCGATATCTGTTACATTATCTAAAAAAAAATGCTTCATTCCTGCTAATAACACAACAAAAAGTATATCTCACAAAACTTTGAAACGATTTTGATTCAAAATCGTTTTATCAATAAACATTGTATCTTTGAATAAATATTTCAATACTAAAGTTTATGGCACAGGACACAAAAGAGTTAAAATTAGCGGTTCTAATTGATGCTGATAATGTTCCCTACAGCAATGTAAAAGGAATGATGGAAGAAATTGCTAAATTTGGCACACCAACCACCAAACGTATTTATGCTGATTGGACGAAACCTAATGCTGGTGGATGGAAAAGTGTTTTATTAGAGCATGCCATTACGCCTATTCAACAATACAGCTATACTGTAGGAAAAAACTCCTCAGATTCAGCGATGATTATTGACGCAATGGATCTATTATATTCTGACAAAGTGGATGGTTTTTGTATTGTATCCAGTGATTCTGATTTTACCCGTTTAGCAATTAGGCTTAGAGAATCCGGTATGAAAGTAATTGGTATTGGAGAGCAAAAAACGCCCAATTCATTTATTGTTGCCTGTGATCGCTTCATCTATATTGAGGTTCTGGATGGCGCAATCAAGAAAAAAACAAAAAAACCAACGGCCACTGATCCTAAAAAAGTTGCCCCAAAAACGTTGAACAAAATTGATTTGCACACCATTGAATTAATAGAATCAACCATTGAAGACATAGGTGATGACAGTGGATGGGCATTTCTCGGTGACGTAGGAAATCTTATTGTGAAGAAAAAACCAGAGTTTGATCCTAGAAATTATGGCTTTTCTAAATTAACTCCAATGTTGAAATCATTGACCGATATTCTGGAAATTGACGAAAGAGACTCCGATAAAAAAGGAATCAAACACGTTTATGTACGATTGCGATTTAGTTAACTAATTTTTTGATTGCCTCATATAGCACTTCTTTTTTGATTGGTTTAGACAAATAATCATTCATTCCTATTTCCTTAACCCGCTGTTTTGTGGCCTCCATGACATCCGCTGTTACAGCAATAATAGGAATATGACTATTGTGTATACCTGCTGCTCCATTTCTTATTGCAATTGTAGCTTCATAACCATCCATCACTGGCATTTGAAGGTCCATCAGTACAATATCAAATTGATTTTTAATCAATGCCATTATCCCTTCCTGACCATTATTAGCAAACATAACTGTGGTATTCAACCATTTTTTAGTAATCATTTTGATCACCATCTGGTTTATAGGATTGTCTTCAACTACTAAAATGGATTTCCCTTCTAAATCATTTTCAATTCCCATTTTAGCAGTTGTTCCTATGCCTTTTTTTTGTTCAGAGACCTCAAAATCAATCGTCATGACACAGGTGGTTCCCACATTAATCACGCTATCCATTTTAATACTTCCGTTTTGCATATCTACCAATGTTTTCACGATATAAAGTCCTAATCCAAGTCCGCTGAATTTTTTCTTATTATCACTACTCTTTTGATAAAAAGAATCAAAAATACGTTCCCTTTTATCAGGAGAAATCCCCACCCCGGAATCTGAAATGGTCAATATCAAGCTCGCCCTGTTGCCGGGCAATAATTCCGCATCAATAGTAAACTTCACACACCCTTTTAAGGTGAATTTAATGGCATTACTTAATACATTATTAACGATCTGAACCAATCGATTAGCATCTCCAATCAAAAAATCAGGAATATTCTTTGATTTCGAAAATTGAAACTCAAGTCCCTTTTCATTCGCTATATTGATCGCATTATTATTTAAATACTCTAAAACCTGTACGGGATCAAATGGATTGTTTTCCAGTTTTAATTCCCCTTTTTCAATTTTAGAAAAATCAAGAATATCATTGACCGAACTCAATAAACTATACGAAGAATACTTTATGATTTTGCATTTATGTTTGATCGTATCATCTTCAACTTCATTAGAAATTGACTCAATCAAATTCATAATAGCATTCAATGGAGTACGTAATTCATGACTAATATTGGATAAAAAATAAGATTTCAAATCATTCATTTCTTCAGAACGAATCAAAGCAAGACGATTGAGGTTGTCTTTTTCATTTTTAAGATTCCGAATCAAATTAGCCATAGAAAGGGAAAGAAAAATAACTTCCAAACCAGTACCTAATTTAGAGCTGTTATCTGTTAGAAACGAATTGGGAATTTGACTGAAGTTATTGAGAATAAAAATGCCAAAGCCGAGCACCAAAAAGAAAATACCCATTGTAAAAAAACCATCTACATGTATTTTTTTACAATACAGATACACGACAGAACTTATAATCAAGATAAGAATCAGCAATCCCAGCACGTTTGCCAATGGATAACACAAAGCTAAAGCCTTAGGAACAAATAAAATACATACAATTAAAACAAAAGCTAAAAAATAAAGAACAGTAAACAAAAAGTAAATTATTTTATTATGTTTTTTGATATTCAAAAAAACTTCACTGTATTTGCCCAGCAAAAAACCTGCAATCATCGCAAAAAGCAACACTGCACGAAGCGAAAACCAACCGCCTTTAGGGGTAATTAACTCATAAAAATAACCATCTAAAGAGAACTGCATTAAGCCGATAAAAACAACATATAAACTATAATATAAAAATGCTTTTTGGCGTAAGGCAAAATAGAAGAATAAATAAATAATAGAAACAATGGCCAGAATACCATAGAATATACCAAAAAACAACTGCTCGTTTGAAATCAACTTTATAAAGTTTTCTGAAGAGTACAACATGACCGGCATGTTGACAACTTCACCATCACTTTTTAGATGCAAAAATAATTGCTGCCTCGAATTTGGCAAAATTTTAATCTTAAAAATAGTTTTACGATTATCAAAACTTCGCTCAGAAAAGGGCATATTATCACCGCTTACCATTTTGGTGATTTTCCCCGAAGTGCTATCAATAAAATACAATTCTACTAAATCCGTTATAGGTCTGGCCGTTTCTAAATAATAATTCAAAGTCCGATCACTAGCGTTTATAAGCTCCGTTTTTGACCAAAAATTATTTTGAGAAAAACCTAAATCATCATTTTCAGTTTGAAGTTTTTTAGGATTAAATGAATTAAAGTTGGCAAGAACATAGTGAATATCTAGATTTCTTTGACCAACATCTGCAACTGTAGTGTAATTGTGCAATGAAACTTCTTTGGGTATAGTTCCATTACTGAATTCATATTGAGAAAATGATTTAGTAAAAAACAATACAACTAAAGAAACATAAATCCATTTATCTATTTTTTTACCCATCGCCGCAAACTGTATAATTAAATATTAGTTTATATACGTTGAAAGATAAAGTTTGGTTTTATAACAGGTTTTAAAATTGCTAGCGTTTGATACAAAAAAGTAACTCGTTGGGTTTACTAATTCAAAGCATAATAATCCCCTTCAAATAGAGCTTACAACACACGAATTCAAACGTTCATTTTCAAACATTCATTTTCAAACCTTTAAACGCAATGTTTAACAAATATTTCCTTTATGATAGCGTTTAGAAAGCACCATAAAAAAATACTGCTGCTTTGTTTGATACAATTATTAATTAAAACATCCTATTTTGACAAACACCTAGCCCAGATTGAAACGGCATCCTTTTCTTGCTTTCTTTAAGCAAGGAAAGATACAGTGTAAAGCTGGAAATAGCTCCTGAAGAAAAGTTTAATCGCTGAATTGGTTAAATGGTTATTTGAAAACCTTGGCATCTTTGTACCTTTACCCTTTTCAAACTAAGATTTAAAATTATGCGCATTGATATTGTTACTGTTCTGCCAGAATTATTGCGAAGTCCGTTTGAGGCTTCGATCATGAAACGAGCTATTGACAAAGGTCTGGTGGAAGTTCATTTTCATAATCTGCGGGATTACACGACCAACAGACAAAAAAGCGTAGATGATTATCCCTATGGCGGTGGCGCCGGAATGGTGATGACCGTACAGCCTATCGACGCCTGTATTACGCATTTGAAAAGCGAGAGAGCCTACGATGAAATCATTTACATGTCGCCGGACGGGGAAACCCTAAACCAGAAAATGGCCAATACGATGTCAATGTATGAAAATATTATTATCCTTTGCGGACATTATAAAGGAGTAGATCAGCGGGTACGCGATCATTTTATTACCAAGGAAATCTCTATTGGTGATTACGTTTTGAGTGGTGGTGAATTAGGAGCATTAGTATTATCAGATGCATTGATCCGATTGATTCCTGGTGTTTTGAGTGATGAAACCTCCGCATTGACGGATAGTTTTCAGGACGGATTATTATCAGGTCCTATATACACTCGTCCGGCAGATTACAACGGATGGAAAGTTCCGGAGGTTTTGACCAGCGGGAATTTTGCCAAAATTGACAAATGGCGCGAGGATATGGCCTACGAACACACGAAGAACAGACGACCGGATTTGTTGGAAGATTAAAATTTGTTTGAAGTTTAAGGTTTAAAGGTGGTATTCAAGAACTTCTAAACTTTAAACAAGAAAAACTTTAAACTTTAAACTTTTTTATTTACTTTTGCACCCACATTAGCTCAACCTCTGGCGAGATCCGTGAATGTTGACTTAATACAAACCATAATTAAAAAATATCATGGCAGATTTAATGAAATTCGTTCAAGACGAATTTGTAACAAGAAAAGATTTCCCAGTTTTTGCAGCTGGAGATACTATCACTGTTTACTACGAGATTAGAGAGGGTGAAAAAACAAGAACTCAGTTTTTTAAAGGAGTTGTTATTCAAAGAAGAGGTTCTGCTAATACAGAAACGTTCACGATTCGCAAAATGTCAGGTGCTATTGGTGTAGAGCGTATCTTCCCAGTAAACTTACCAGCTTTACAAAAAGTGGAAATCAACAAAAAAGGTGCAGTTCGTAGAGCTAGAATTTTCTACTTCAGAGAACTTACTGGTAAAAAAGCTAAAATTAAAGACAAAAGAAGATAGTCAAATATCTCTTTATTATAAAAGTCCTGACGTTGTCAGGATTTTTTTTTGGTTTAAAGTCAAGCTATTCAATACTATTCTACCAATTTTATTAAAATTGAATGCATTTGAAGCACTTATTTTTTGACAAGAAATAAGGAATATATTTTCCATATTCTTATTTTGACCATCCTAAAGTAATAATTTGACAATTCATTTTAAACAAATGAAAACGCATTTTCTTTTACGATAACGTTTTATTACATTTGTAGCTAAATTTAAAAAATAAGAATTACATATATCAATACATTATGACAAAAATTAAAGTAGCTAATCCGGTAGTTGAATTGGATGGTGACGAAATGACACGAATTATTTGGTCCTTTATCAAGGAAAAATTAATTCTTCCTTATTTAGATTTAGATATTAAATATTACGATTTAGGAATGGAAAGCAGAGATGCTAGTAATGACCAAATCACTATTGACTCTGCTGAGGCAATAAAAAAATACAATGTTGGTATTAAATGTGCCACAATTACTCCTGATGAAGACCGTGTTACCGAATTTGGTTTAAAAAAAATGTGGAAATCTCCAAACGGAACCATCCGTAATATTGTAGGCGGAACCGTTTTCCGTGAACCAATTATCATGAAAAACGTACCTCGTTTAGTACCGGGTTGGACACAGCCTATCGTTATTGGTCGTCATGCTTTTGGAGACCAATACAAAGCTACAGATACTGTTATCAAAGGAAAAGGGAAACTAACAATGACTTTTGTTCCTGAAGAAGGAGAAACTCAAACTTGGGAAGTATACGATTATAAAGGAGACGGAGTCGCAATGGCAATGTACAATACGGATGAAAGTATTTACGGTTTTGCACATTCCTCTTTCCAAATGGCTTTGACAAAAAAATGGCCTTTATATCTTTCTACAAAAAATACTATTTTGAAAGCCTATGACGGACGTTTCAAAGATATTTTTGAAGAAGTATATCAATCTACCTACAAAGCACAATTCGTTGAAGCAGGAATTGCTTACGAACACCGTTTGATCGATGACATGGTTGCCTCTGCAATGAAATGGAGTGGTGGTTTTGTTTGGGCGTGTAAAAACTATGACGGTGATGTTCAATCTGACACTGTTGCACAAGGTTTTGGTTCGTTAGGATTAATGACTTCAGTATTAGTTACTCCTGATGGAAAAACTCTAGAAGCAGAAGCGGCTCACGGAACAGTTACACGTCACTACAGACAACACCAACAAGGAAAAGCAACATCAACAAACCCAATCGCCTCTATTTTTGCATGGACAAGAGGATTGGAACACAGAGGTAAACTGGACGAAAATCAAGCTTTAATTGATTTTTGTCATACTCTAGAACAAGTATGCATTGATACTGTTGAAAGCGGAAAAATGACTAAAGACTTAGCGATGTTAGTAAAACCAGAAGGGTTGACTGCTGCAGATTACTTGACTACCGAGGCTTTCTTAGCAGCGATACAAGAAAATTTAGATGCTAAACTAGCTTAATTTTTTTACTACATAATATTAAAAAGACAACTGGAAACAGTTGTCTTTTTTTTTACCTTAGCAATACCTTAACGGTTGTTATATGTCAAATACTGTTCTATTTAATGTAATTTGCATTTTTGTATTTAGAAAAATTTAAACAATGACTCCAAAGAAAATTATTCCCTTTTTAGTGGTATTACTATGCTCCTTTTCATGCTTCGCTCAAGAGAAATTTACGCTAAGCGGAACTATTATTGACGCCAACAGCAACGAAACTTTAATAGGCGTCAACATTGTAATCCTTGAACTCAAAACCGGAGTAACTACCAATGAATATGGATTTTACTCCATCACAGTTCCAAAAGGAATCTATAACGTCCAAATCAGCTATTTGGGATTTCAAACCAAGGAAGAGCTAATCGACTTGAGTCAAAACCTAAAAAATAATTTTAATTTATTCAGTGATGAAACCGCCTTGAAAGAAGTTGTTATTACGGATAATGAAACCAAAATAGACATCAAAAAACCCGAAATGAGCGTCAATAAACTCTCCATTTCAGCGATCAAGAAAATGCCCGTTGTGCTGGGCGAAGTCGATGTTTTAAAATCTATTTTATTACTGCCCGGTGTTACAAATGCTGGTGAAGGCGCTTCAGGATTTAATGTTCGTGGTGGCGGTGCCGACCAGAATTTAATTCTGCTCGATGAAGCTACCATATTCAATTCTTCACACGTTTTTGGTTTTTTCTCTGTTTTTAATCCGGATGCCATCAAAGATTTGAAGTTGTACAAAGGCGGAATTCCAGCTCGTTATGGTGGAAGAGCCTCTTCTGTGTTGGATATTTATCAAAAAGACGGCAACAGCAAAAATTTTCATGTCAATGGAGGAATCGGATTGATTTCCAGTCGCATTTTGGCCGAAGGACCATTGGTAAAAGACAAAGGTTCCTTCCTGATTGGTGGCAGAAGTTCCTATGCGCATTTATTCCTGAAGCTATCCGAAAAACAAAAAAACAACTCCGCTTATTTTTATGACCTAAATACCAAGTTGAGTTATAAATTAGATACAAATAACAGTCTGTATTTATCGGGTTATTTTGGCCGAGATGTCTTCAGCCTGAACAAAAGTTTTACCAATATTTATGGAAACACCACTTTAAACTTGCGCTGGAATCACTTGTTTTCTGAAAAATTATTTTCTAATTTATCGCTCATTTACAGCGATTATTATTACGGTTTGGATTTGGATTTTGTAGGGTTCAAATGGGATTCCGGCATCAAAAATTACAATATCAAATACGATTTCAAGAATTATATTTCAGATATATTCAAATTGAATTACGGAGTAAACGGAATTTATTACGAATTCAATCCGGGAACCATCAAGCCATCTGATACGGACTCCGGAATAAATTTTGCTCAATTGGATAAAAAATATGCTTTTGAACCCGCAGTTTACATCAACGCTGATCACGAAATATCCGACAGAATAGCCCTTTCCTACGGACTTCGATACAGTATATTTTACCGTTTAGGGCAATCTACCGTGAATATTTATGAAAATGACAATCCGGTTCTCTTCAATTCGGAATTACAGATTTATGAAAAAGCAACTCCAATTAACACTGAATTTTACGACAAAAATA
Source organism: Flavobacterium sp. LS1P28 (assembly GCF_003970335.1). Lineage (NCBI taxonomy): Bacteria > Pseudomonadati > Bacteroidota > Flavobacteriia > Flavobacteriales > Flavobacteriaceae > Flavobacterium > Flavobacterium sp. LS1P28. Next base: position 46,727 of record NZ_RYDI01000012.1, read on the forward strand.
AAGTCATCCAAAGCTATAATTATCTGGAACCTCGTTTTTCATTGGCGTACAAAATCAATGACAACCAATCCATAAAAGCAAGTTACAACAGGATGGTGCAGTATTTACAATTAATTTCGAACACCACATCGCCAACTCCACTTGATGTCTGGACGCCAAGCGATAATTTCATTAAACCCCAAATTGCAGATCAGGTGGCTTTGGGTTATTTTAAAAACTTTCAAGAAGGAATGTATTCCCTTGAAGTAGAAACGTATTATAAAGAAGTGCAAAACCGCTTGGATTATATTGATGGTGCTAATTTGATTGCCAATAAAGCCATTGAACAAATAATCCTGAACGGGCAATTACGATCTTATGGTTTAGAAATCATGTTCCGAAAAAACGAAGGAAAATTTAATGGCTGGATATCGTATACATTATCCAAATCCGAGCAACAAACTCCGGGAAGAACCTCAATCGAAACCGGAATCAACAACGGCCAATGGTACAATTCCGTATATGACAAACTGCACAATATTGCAATAACCAGTTCCTACAATCTAAATGAAAAATGGTCTTTTGGAGCTAATTTTGCCCTGCAAACCGGGCAACCGGTAACATATCCTGTTGGACAATATGAATACTTAGGCATCAATCTACCCAGTTATGGATTGAGAAATAGAAATCGGCTCCCCGCTTACCACCACCTGGATATTGCCGCTACTTTGACTCCTAAAAGCAACAAAGACCGCCAATGGAAAGGCGAATGGGTTTTTAGCATTTACAATTTGTACAATCGGAAAAATGCCGCTTCTATTAATTTTAGACAAAATACAGATACAGGAATCAATGAAGCTGTAAAAACTTCGATATTTGGTGTAGTTCCAGCGGTGAGCTATAACTTTAAATTTTAAGCTTAGCATTCAACAAGGCAACTAAATAAAAAATAAAATCATGAAAAAAATAACACTATATCTGGTACTTCTCATCGCTATTTTTTCGGCAAGTTGCGAAGATGTTGTCGAAGTAGATTTAGATAATGCTCCACCAAAACTGGTAATTGAAGCAGCAATTAATTGGAAAAAAAGAACTTCGGGAAATCAACAAAAAATAAAACTGACTACAACAACTGGATTTTACGGTACAACTATTCCAAAAGTTTCCGGAGCAACAGTGTCTATAAAAAATAGTGCTAATGTGGTTTTTACTTTTTCGGAAATTGCAAATACCGGCGAATATACTTGCGTTACTTTTATACCGGTAATCAACGAAACCTATACACTGACAGTTATCAGCAATGGCAATACGTATACCGCAACCGATACACTAAAACCCGTTACGCCAATCACAAAAATTGTTCAAAACAATCAAGGCGGTTTTACAGGGACTGACATTGAAATTAAAACATTCTACCAAGATCCAGCGGGTGAAACCAATTATTACCTGTACAAATATGTGTATTCAAACCAAGCAAAATCAAATTTTTATGTTGACCAAGATGAGTTTTTCAACGGAAACGAATTTTTCAGTATGTCACAAAATGACGAGTTAAAAAAAGACGATAAAATTGAAATAATCCACTTCGGAATTTCAAAAGCATACTACAATTACATGAGTGTATTAGTGAGTATTGCAGGAAATAATGGTGGCGGACCGTTTCAATCTCCGCCTGCTACCGTAAGAGGAAACATCATCAACACCACGGATTCGGTTAATTATCCTTTGGGTTATTTCTCCCTTAGCGAAGTTGATGTTAGAAGTTACACGATTGAATAATCAGGAGCTAATCCGGCTGTTCATTACAACCAAAAACAGGCTCTAAACAGTTTTCTAGACCGTATAAGGAGCTTCCTTTGGTCGCTCTTCTACTGCCGGAAAACTAAAGTTTACAACCTGTTTTGGTTTTCATTGCCATCCGGGCTAGTACGTGAGAGATAAAACGAGAACTTTTATTTACTTTTACACCATAATTCATAATTCATAATTCACAATGTCTTCACACCATATCGTTCGCGACGACCAAGAACCTGCTTTAATCATTGCCAATGGCGCTTCCTGTAACCCGGAACTATTGGGTCAATTACTGGAATGGTCACCACTCGTGGTCGTATTAGATTCGGCTATGGTTCGCGTTATGGAACTAGACATCAAAGTCGATGTGCTTTTAGGAGATTTTGACCGAGGATTTGACCCAGAAATTTATAAAACGTCTCAATATCCCATCGAAATTATTCATACTCCGGATCAGAATAAAACCGATTTAGAAAAAGCTTTTGACTATTTAATCGAAAGAAAAATTCCTGCTGTAAACGTCGTTTGGGCCACCGGACGAAGAGCTGATCATACCATAACCAATATTACCAACATTACGAGATATAGAAATTTATTGAAAATTGTCATTCTGGACGATCACTCAAAAGTATTCCTTTTGCCTAAAAAATTCGAAAAATGGTATACGGCAAACACTCCTATTTCATTAATCCCTGTAGGTCACGTCACTGGAATTCATTCTGATAATTTATTTTATCCGCTGAAAGATGATAGTTTGACTATTGGTTACAGAACCGGCAGCAGCAACCACGTCCTCAAAGACGGAATCGTAACAATAGAACATAATGAAGGTGATCTATTAATGATGGAATGCCTGGATTAGTTTTATTACATTTTTAACAATACATTTCTTATAATTTCATAGTAACTCCAAGGAATAAAATGATTCGCTTTTTTGATCGTTATTGCATCGATTGATTTAGCATTGGTAAACTTTTTTTGCATAAAGGCAACATTGCTGTACGGCACCAAAACATCTTTTGTTCCATGAATAATCGTTACATCACATGTATTTTTTTTTATAAACTCAGATATTCTTTGAGATTGCTCCCTTAAATTTTGAGCATCACCAAAATCACTGTATCCAAAACCCGGTCGATCAATCGCAATCATTCGGTATTTTTTCAGCAATAAAGTATCTTTAAGATATTCTTTGAAGGCATTCCAGCTTCCGGGCGAACCGTGTACAAAAAACAATGTCGGATTTTGCGCATTACCCGTTTCTACATAATGTATTTTATAGCCTTCAAAAGCAATTGTTTTATCCTGAAATTCTATTTTTGATGGAGCAAAAAATTTTGATGTCTCTTTATTCGAAAATCGCATCGTCATACAAGACTGACACATTACGATATACAAAAAAATTAAACTGTAAACTATGTATCTCTTTTTGAAATGAAAAGTAGCGGGTATAAAAGTCATACTATTTGTGTGTTTTATAAAAGTAACCGTTTTTATGGTTCTAAAAAACGGCAATATTCTAATTTTATGATTTATTTTCGATCTGTTTAATGGGTCATAGTCAGATCAAACGCATTAAAACAAATTGAAGTTTAAACCACATAGAAACATAGTGTTTATTCCTGTAAAAATAAATTTTGACAGTGATAAGAGTTCACAATAGAAAAAAAAGCATTGGCTTTTTTTCTATGTCACCTAAATTTTGACTGTTCGGAACAGATTTAAATCAAAAATTAAATTAAATTCTATGTTTCTATGTGGTTCATTTTTTCATCTGTTTAATGAGTCAAAGTCGTCTTTGTACTTTTACAAAATAGTTATGCCTATATTTGCATCGAAATAAAAAAAATGAAAGCGAAAACGATTACCGAAAAGACTAATTTACATCCCAGAAATCTGGATAGATTTGGATATGATTTTGAGGAACTAATTCAAAAATCCCCTGAATTAAAGCCTTTTGTTTCCGCCAATAAGCACAATCCAGACGCTTTGGAAGAAACAATTGATTTTAGTAATCCCGATGCGGTAAAGTCGCTTAACAAAGCATTATTGTTGTCCCATTACGACATTCAAAACTGGGATATTCCTAAAAATTATCTTTGTCCGCCCATTCCCGGAAGAGCGGATTACATCCATTATATAGCAGATTTATTAGCTTCAAGCAACAACGGAATCATTCCTGAAGGAGAAACCGTTCAAGGCTTAGATATAGGCGTAGGTGCGAATTGCATTTATCCTATAATTGGTAATTCAGCTTACGGATGGAGTTTTGTAGGTACAGATACCGATTTAAAAGCAATTGAAAATTGCAGTGCCATTATTGAAGAAAATCCAAAATTGATTGACGCTATCAGCTTACAACAACAAACGGAATCGCGCTTTATTTTTAAAAATATAATCACTCCCGAAGACAAATTTACGTTTACCATTTGTAACCCACCTTTTCATGCCTCGCAAGATGAAGCCACGAAAAGCACGATTCGAAAAATCAACAATTTAGAAAATGCTAAAACTACAACCCGAGGTACAGCCGAACGAAGTGACGCTAAACCTGTTTTAAATTTTGGTGGTCACAATGCAGAATTGTGGTGTGAAGGCGGTGAATTAGGTTTTGTAACCCAGATGATTTACGAAAGTGCAAAATATCCGATGCAGTGCTTGTGGTTTACAACTTTGGTATCTAAAAAAGAGAATCTTTCCAGTCTTTACAAAACATTAAACAAAGTAAGTGTGGTCGAAATTAAAACCATCGATATGGCTCAAGGCCAAAAAACTAGCCGAATTATTGCTTGGACTTTCCTCAGTGAAGCACAACAAAAAGCTTGGAAATTTTAAAAAATCAGCCTAATTACTCCTCATTCTGGTTAGAAATGAAAGATCTTTATCAATAAAAATAGTACATGTTCAATAAGAAGAACTCAAACTAGTTTTTTCATAAAAAAAAATGTAAATAATAATTATTTGCCATTTAACAAATATCTTGATTGTTTTTATTCTAATTAACGCCATTTAAGTAGTATTTTTACGGTTCTAACATTAAATTACCAAAAATGAAAAAACTTTTCTTTATTCTAACTTTAATTTTTTCAGCAGTAATAACTGCCCAAGAAATTAGAGTCTCCGGTGTTGTTACTGACGACTCCAACGCCACCTTACCTGGAACAACCATTATGATCAAAGGAATTGCAAAGGGCACTACTTCAGATATAGATGGTAAATACACCATTACTGCAAAAATTGGAGATATTTTACAATTCTCCTATGTAGGTTTAGAAACAAAATCAGTTAAAATCACAGGAAGTACACTAAACATTACTTTAACGGGAAGTGGCGAAACATTACAAAATATAGTTATAATGGGCTCCCGTAATCCTACAAGAACCGTAACGGAATCTGCAGTACCTATTGATGTTATTTCTATGAAAGAGATCGCTTCACAAGGTGCTCAAACGAATTTGAATCAGATTTTAAATATGGTTGCACCATCATTTACCTCAAATACAACCACTGTAGCTGATGGAACGGATCACATTGACCCTGCACAATTAAGAGGTTTAGGACCAGACCAAGTATTGGTTTTAATAAACGGAAAAAGAAGACACACTTCTTCTTTGGTAAATATTAATGGATCCCCTGGTAGAGGAGCTGTAGGTACCGACTTGAATTCCATTCCCGCTTTTGCTATCGAAAAAATTGAGGTATTAAGAGATGGAGCTTCAGCTCAATATGGCTCAGATGCTATTGCTGGTGTAATCAACATCAACATGAAAAAAGATACTAAAAAATTAGAAATAAACCTTTTTGGAGGAAGTCATTTTTCTAAAAATGCTAACGACCATACCGGTGGAAATGATGGAAACAACATTCAAATTGACTTGAACTACGGAACAAATTTAGGAAAGGAAAAAAGTTTCATTAATATTACGGCAAGTGCTCAATTGCGAGGTCAAACAAGTCGTGCTAAAGAAGTTAAAGGAAATTTATTTAACCGATACAATGCTGTTGAAGAAAGAGCTAGAATAGCAGGTATTAACATTAATAGTTTGTATGCGAATACGTTAAACACTACCCCTGGTTTTTATAACGGTTTGCTGAACACAATTAATACGTATGCGCAACAAGTAAGTTATTTTGATGCAACAACAAAAACTGCTATTCAAACTGCCGCATCGAATGGAAATTTATCCGGGATGAGAACTTTATTAGGAGTTGACGTAACTTCGGAGGAACTTGGTGCTAGAGGCTTAGTACGAAACGATTTTAATATGCGAGTAGGTCAATCATCACTTCAAAGCTCACAATTCTTTGTAAATGCTGCCTATCCTTTAACTGATAAATTAGAATTGTATGCTTTTGGAGGAAACAGCAACAGAACTGGTGAAGCCGCCGGTTTTTACAGAAGACCAAATCAATCTAGATCGTATACCGGTTTGTATCCAAATGGTTTTTTACCAGAAATACATTCAACAATCAACGATATCTCAGCAGCAGCGGGTCTTAGAGGTATAATTTTCGAAAATTGGAATTTTGACTTAAGCAATACTTTTGGAAGAAATGCATTTGATTATGGCGTTGAAAATACCGTCAATTCTTCCATGAGAGAAAACTCTCCTACTGAATTTGACGCTGGTGGATTAGCCTTTAGCCAAAACACAACCAATTTCGACATGAACCGAAAATTTGGTGATTTGAACGTTGCTTTTGGAGCTGAATACCGAAATGAAAACTATAGTATTAGTGCAGGACAACCAGAATCATATAATTTATATGATATAAATGGTGATGTCGCTTTACCAGGAGTAACCCCCGCTAATCTGATCGTAACTGATTTCTTTGGATCTATTAGAGGGAATGGCTCCCAAGTATTTCCGGGTTTCAGGCCAACAAATGCTATTGACAAAGGTCGTAACAGTACCGCTATTTATGGAGATCTTGAATATGATGTTACAGAAAAATGGTTATTGAACGGAGCCGTTCGTTTTGAAAACTATTCTGATTTCGGAAACACTACTAATTTTAAAGTTGCCAGTCGTTATAAACTAACAGACAACATTAATTTGCGTGGTGCTGTTTCCACAGGTTTTCGCGCTCCTTCTTTACATCAAATCAATTTTAATGCTACAGCGACTCAATTTGTTGGTGGTGTACCATTTGAAGTAAGCACATTTAGTAATGATTCCCCGGCAGCACAAGCCCTTGGAATCCCACAATTGAAACAAGAAGAATCTAAAAGTGCCAGTATTGGTTTTACCGCTAAGATTCCAGAAGGAAACATTACTTTGACTGCCGATGCTTATATTGTAAGAATAGATGACAGAGTAACTTTGACGGATCAATTTTCTCGTCCATCGGGAACGTTTGCTGACGGAACGCCACAGAGAGAGCTTCAATTACAATTTGATCTCGCTGGAGCAAATGCGGCAACCTTTTTTGCCAATGCTATTAGTACAGAGTCTAAAGGAATTGATATCATTATAACACATAAGCTAAATTTAGGAGCTATAGTAATCAAATCTGATTTAGCTACTACTTTTTCTCAAACAAGACAAGTGGGCGCGATTAAAGGTTCACCTACTTTAGTTGCTAATGGTCAAATCAACCGCTATTTTTCTGAAATGAGCAGAGTCTATCTAGAAGAAGCCATTCCAAGAGTTAAAGGAAATTTAACCAACTCCTTTACTTATAAAAAATTCGATTTCTTTTTGAGAAATGTTTACTTCGGCCAGGTTACTGATCCAAATACGGCTGATGTAAATGGAGATGGAAGAGTTGAAGGAGCAATAATAAATGGTCTAGCAGTCGAAATTGAGCATCCAATCTGGGGCGCAAAAATAATCACTGATTTATCTGTTGGTTTCAAAATTACGGAAACTACAAAAGTTGTAATTGGGGCTAACAATATTTTTGATATCTATCCTGATGTAAATCTTGGTACACAAACTGCAAAAAGAGCAAATGGTGTTGACACAAATGGCAATGTAACTTATGCTGCCAATGCAACAACAATTGACTTGTCAAATGCAAATCAATTTGCATATTCAAGAAACACCTCTCAATTTGGTCAAAACGGAAGATTTCTTTTCGCTCGATTAAGCTTGAGTTTCTAGAACTCCCTGTTTTACACTAAAAACCATTCGCCCACGCGAATGGTTTTTTTTTGGCTCATCCTTTGGTAAAAAAAAGAATCCAAACTTGTATCTTTACAGCTCTAAAACTTTGCCACTTAACACCAATGAATTTTCAAGTAGTATCCGATTACCAGCCCAAAGGCGACCAACCACAAGCGATTGACAAATTAGTTCAGGGGATTATTGATGGTGATAAATTCCAAACTTTATTGGGTGTTACCGGATCCGGAAAAACATTTACGGTAGCCAATGTAATTCAGGAAGTACAAAGACCCACTTTGGTTTTGGCACACAACAAAACGTTGGCGGCACAATTATACTCGGAATTCAAGCAATTCTTCCCGAACAATGCCGTGGAATATTTCGTTTCCTATTACGATTATTACCAACCCGAAGCTTTTATGCCTGTAACCGGCGTTTTCATCGAAAAGGATTTATCCATCAATGAAGAACTGGAAAAAATGCGAATGTCAACCACTGCATCCTTGCTTTCTGGACGAAGAGACATTTTAGTTGTGGCCTCCGTTTCGTGTTTGTACGGTATTGGAAATCCTGTCGAATTTCAGAAAAACTTGATACCAATTGAGAAAGGACAAATTATTTTCCGCACCAAATTATTACATCAACTGGTGCAAAGTTTATATTCCAGAACGGAAGCCGACTTTAATCCTGGAAGTTTTAGAATAAAAGGAGACACCGTTGATGTGTATCCTAGTTATGCTGACGAAGCCTACCGAATCCATTTCTTTGGTGATGAAATCGAGGAAATCGAAAGTTTTGACACCAAGAACTCTCAAGTACTTGAAAAATTTGATAAACTGACGATTTATCCGGCCAATATGTTCGTGACTTCACCGGATGTTTTACAAGGTGCGATTTGGGAAATCCAACAGGATTTAGTAAAACAAGTCGATTATTTTAAGGAAATTGGAAAACATCTGGAAGCTAAACGACTGGAAGAACGTACCAATTTTGATTTGGAAATGATTCGGGAACTGGGTTATTGCTCCGGAATTGAAAATTATTCTCGTTATCTGGATGGTCGTTTACCTGGAACAAGACCTTTTTGCCTGCTGGATTATTTTCCAAGTGACTTCTTAATGGTTGTTGATGAAAGTCACGTAACACTTTCACAAGTCAGTGCTATGTATGGCGGGGATAGAAGCCGAAAAGAGAACTTAGTGGAATATGGTTTCCGACTTCCTGCAGCAATGGACAATCGCCCTTTGAAGTTTGAAGAATTTGAAGCCATGCAAAATCAGGTAATTTATGTTTCAGCAACACCTGCTGATTATGAATTGCAAAAAACGGAAGGTGTCGTTGTGGAACAGGTAATTCGTCCGACAGGATTATTGGATCCCATTATCGAAATCCGACCAAGTTTAAACCAGATTGATGATTTAATCGAAGAAATTCAGGTTCGGGCAGAAATTGACGAACGCGTTTTAGTGACAACTTTAACCAAAAGAATGGCAGAAGAACTCGCAAAATATTTAACGAAAGTCAATATTCGCTGTCGCTATATTCATTCTGAAGTCGACACTTTGGAACGAATAGAAATCATGCAAGATTTACGAAAAGGAATTTTTGATGTATTAATTGGTGTCAATTTACTTCGTGAAGGTCTGGATTTACCGGAAGTTTCTTTGGTGGCCATTTTAGATGCAGACAAAGAAGGTTTTTTACGAAGCCACCGCTCACTTACGCAAACAATTGGTCGCGCAGCAAGAAACCTAAACGGTAAAGCAATTATGTATGCGGATAAAATAACCGCCAGCATGCAAAAAACCATTGATGAAACAAATTATCGCAGAACCAAACAAATCAATTATAACACTGAAAACAATCAGACACCACAGGCATTAAACAAAAAAATAGAAAGTGCATTTACCAAAAATCCTTTGGCAGACTATGAATTGGGTCTCACTTTGAATGCCGCAGCCGAACCGGAAACTGCATATCTATCAAAAACGGAAATCGAGAAACTTATCCGGGAAAAACGGAAATCGATGGAAAAAGCCGCAAAAGATCTGGACTTTATGCAGGCGGCAAAATTACGGGATGACATCAAGAGATTGCAGCAACAATTAACTTAATTATGTTGCTCTTGAAAAACAGTCAATAAGACTTCAGAATTAATAATTGCGTTTGGCGCTTCATCCATCAGCTTCAGAATTCGTTTTGTTGCAGCAGGATTAAGTCCCATTTCAATTGCTATTTGTTGGATGTTAACAGCTTCTTTCTTGTGCAAAATTCCGTCGCTATGCATCAGTAAAGCCAATCTATAAAATTGCTGTATCCGCTGAAATTCGGATTTAATGGGCAACTGTGGCAATTCTAAATGAAACAAATCATTGAAACCTCCTTTTTCTATATTCAATTCATTGGCTACAATAAACAAAAAATCATATTCTTTCTTGTGTAAATGACCATCAACTGTAGAAAAAGCAATCATCTCCAAAAGTAAACTTCTCTTTTCTTCGAATGTATCCATCAAATTATTATTTTTAGCTAAAATATTGTTTTTAAATTGAATTACAAAACGAACTAATGATTCAACGATACCTATTATTGCTGTTTATCCTTTTTTTGATACCAGAAATCAACGCTCAAGAGCCAAGACCTTCAGTTAGAACTTCGAAGCAGCGTACGGCATCAAAACAAGTTTCCACTTTTACTATCGAGGCTCCACAGCTTCAATCGACAAAGAAAATTTGGGTGTATTTACCCCAAAATTATGCCACATCCAAAAGAAAATTATCCGTAATTTACATGCATGATGCTCAAAATTTATTTGACGCTACAACTTCTTATTCAGGTGAATGGAATATAGACGAAAAACTGGATAGCCTAAAAGCACCCGTTATTGTTATAGGAGTTGAACATGGAAATGAAAAACGCATTGATGAACTGACGCCTTTTAAAAACGAGAAATATGAAGGAGGAAAAGCAGACCGTTATTTAGAATTTATCGTGAAAACCTTAAAACCGCACATCGATAAAACGTTCAGAACCAAAACCGACAAGAAAAACACTATCATCATGGGAAGTTCCCTTGGCGGTCTTACTTCGTATTACGCTGTTTTAAAATACCCAGAGATATTTGGAAAAGCGGGAGTATTTTCCCCTTCCTTTTGGTTTACCAAAGATATTTATGATCTGACTGAAAAGTCTAAAAAAATAAAGTCTAAAATCTATTTTCTATGTGGAGACAATGAAAGTGAAGATATAGTGACCGATTTGAATAAAATGGAATATTTACTGAATTCCAATAGATGTTCCTGCCTTAATTTGAATGAAAAGAAAATTGTAAAAGGCGGACAACACAATGAAAAATTATGGCGTGATGGTTTTGTAAAAGCTGTTTTATGGCTTGGTTACTAAATTATTCTGCTGCAAGTAAACACAACAAACATTAAAATCACATTCCTTATGGAACTAATCTTAAGAGCATACAACCTTAAACTGAAACATACATTCACGATTTCGAGAGAATCGATAGACTTTCAGCCTTCTTTGATTGTGGAATTACAAAGTGATGGTTATTCAGGTTTTGGCGAGGCAACTTCTAATCCGTACTACAAGACAACTGTTCCGGTGATGATGCAGGACTTGGAAAAAATTCGATCTGTAATTGAAACTACAACAAATGAAACCCCTGAAGAATTTTGGGCAGCGATTCATCCGTATTTAAAAAACAATATGTTTGCCTTATGCGCTTTGGATATGGCCTTTACGGATTTGTATGCTCGTAAAAAAGAAAAAAAACTGTACCAATTGTGGAATTACACTACCGATAAAAATCCATTGACAGATTACACAATAGGAATTGCATCGATAGAAAAAATGGTGGCTAAAATGAAAGAATTACCTTGGCCAATTTATAAAATAAAATTAGGTACAAAGGAAGATATTGCCATTGTTACTGAACTTAGGAAACATACTGATGCTGTTTTTAGAATTGATGCCAACTGCGGCTGGGGTGTAGCAGAAACCATAAACAATGCCGTTGAACTAAAAAAATTAGGTGTCGAGTTTTTGGAACAACCCATGAAGGCAAACAATTGGGAAGAACACAAGGAAGTTTTCAAACATTCTGTTTTACCAATTATAGCCGACGAAAGTTGTATTATAGAAGAAGATGTAGCCAAATGTCACAATCATTTTCATGGGATAAATGTCAAATTAGTAAAATGTGGAGGACTAACTCCCGGAAGACGAATGATTCAGGAAGCCAATAAATTAGGGTTAAAAACCATGGTGGGCTGCATGACCGAATCAACAGTTGGAATATCCGCAATTGCGCATTTATTACCGCAACTGGATTATGTAGATATGGATGGCGCACTATTATTATCCGAGGATATTGCCACTGGTATTACCATTGATTTCGGCAAAATAAGCTATTCTGACTTGAACGGAACCGGTGTAACTTTAATGTAGTTTTAAATGAAAGTCAATCAATTTCCAGATCGAATAATTGAAGTAGAAAATGAAGAATATCTTTATTTTGGCGGAACAGCTTATTTGGGTTTGCCTACACATTCCGAATTTCAAAACTTAATTATCAAAAATATTTTGCAATGGGGAACGGCGTACGGAAGTTCTAGAAGTGCCAATATTCAACTGACTGCCTACGAAAACGGAGAACGCTTTATAGCCCATTTTATCAAAGCAGATGCTGCACTTACGCTTTCATCCGGTATGCTGGCAGGGAAAATAGTTGTTGAAATACTCGAGTCGCAAACCGATTGTTTTTTTCATTTTCCAGGCACACACAGCGCCATCAAAGCTCCTAACAGCTTACCGGTTTTTATTGAAAATGAATTAAATCCTCGTTTGCTGGATACCGCAACTGAAAAAATTACGATTCTAACGGATTCTGTTCCATCCTTTCAGATAAGACCAATCGATCTTTCGATTTTAAATTCGATTCCGTCCAATAAAGAAATCACTTTGGTTATTGACGAATCGCATTCGCTTGGAATTTTGGGAACAAATGGTTGCGGAATTTATTCGACCATCAATCTTCCTAACATCAAAAGAAAAATCATGATGGCCTCTTTAGGGAAAGCCTTTGGATTAACGGGTGGCGTAATTGCCAGTGATTCTGAATTTATTAATCAGATAAAAACTTACGATACTTATATTTCCAGTGCCGGAATGAATGCCGCATTTGTACAAACTATGGCAGATGCAGCAGCAATTTATTTGCAACAGCATCAAAAACTAAAAGAAAACATTCAGTATATAGATGCTCATTTAATTAAAAACAAAACCATTCATTTTGACCCCAAGTATCCGCTTATTTATCCGAAAATCATTGGACTTACTGAAATTTTAACCGCAAATAAGATCATAGTAACCAATTTTAAATACTCAACAGATACTCAAAATTTAAATAGAATTGTAATTACTGCCAATCATAGGAAAGAAGATTTAGATACTCTAATTCAGATTTTGAATTGCAACCAATTCTAAATCTAAAATTGTGTTGCAATTGCTTTTAAACCGTACCTTTGTAAAAAATTAGAATATGATGACAAACAACGATATCTTTAAAAAACTTCGCGTCGCTTTAATGCTGCGTGACGATCAAATAGTTGAAATATTGGAATTGGTAGATTTTAGAATCACTAAATCCGAATTGGGTGCATTTTTTCGCGATGAAAAACATGAAAATTACATAGAATGTGGTGATCAGGTGTTGCGTAATTTTCTAAATGCATTGGTTATTCACTTGCGTGGAACCAAAGAAAATCCAAAAAACCCAAATGATGTTTTAGCCAAGCACAAAGCTCAAATTCCTGCAAAAGAAGGAGCTAAAGATAGACCCGAGTTTAAGGCAAAACCAAGAGACGAAGAAAAATCAAGAGGTGATGAAGCACCTTCAAAATCAAGACCTGCTACAAAAAACACTTCTAAAAAACAGTATCCAAAAGGAAATTCAAAAGTCCAAATAGTGGAGAAAGTGAAATTTAATTTCGGAAAGAATAAAAAATCATAAGTAGTAAAGATTTATATCCTCTACTATATTAAATTATAAAATCCTGAACGAGAATTCAGGATTTTTTGTATATTTAGTTCATCTTAATGAATTTACGTCATCAAAATGAAACAGCTCCTAACCTTTTCTATATTATTTATTACAACATTATTTTTTGGACAAAACACTAAAAATCCAGATGCAGCTATAATCGAAAAAATGAAACATGCATAAATCCAAAATGAATCATGCAGTTTCGTTACAAATATAAAATATTTAATCAGTATTTAAACAATACTTAAAAAGCCCCTAAATGGGGCTTTTCTCTTTACTTGCGGAGCTGTATTGCTCTAGCATCAACAAATCAGGTTTAAACACATCCTTAACGTCCGCATTAGGTTCAAACGTGCTAAACTCTTTACGCTGTGGCCTCTTGACAATAATACCGCTATTGATATCCGTGAGCGCTTGCTCTAACAGTTTTAGTCCCATCGCTTGCAGTTCATGTTCCCACAGCAGTTTTGCCGCCTTTTTTGGCTCCATGCCGTACATCTTTGGATCAATAAAGCAAATGTCCTGATAAGCAATATCGCCACGGTCAATGCCTGCGTTGAGCCAAAACACCGTGCCTCCGGTTATTGCGTCACGCATACGAACCGCCCACTCTATGGAAGACCGCCCACGATGTCTAGGCAACAAACTTGGATGATAACCTATCCAACCAAACTTAGTCTTAAATCGGGTCTTTACGCCAATATAATCAAATGAGTGCGCTGTTATACCTAAATCAACATTATCGGGTAACGTGTCCTCTCTGAGCGTGCCACCGGCAACAATAGGAACATTAAACGTGTGCGCCATTTTAGTCATACACTTATCATCTAGCGGAGTGCATACGCCTACAATCTCAACAAATGGCAGCTCATTGCAAAGCCTGAATACTTCTTGGCCGAAATACTTCTGACCACTTATAAAAACTCTTAATTTTTTCATTTTCCTAAATATTTAAAACTTTGTACGGCTCTAAAGTGGCCGCCATAGCCACAGCCGGTAATTGTTCCTTTTTTGCCAGTCTTCAGAATACTGGCGTTACTCCTTGACTTATTCGCACCGTAAAGAATGGCGTTTGTTTGTTTCCAAACATCAGCGTTTCTAAGGTAACCGCACAATTGCGGGTGCGAAGTATGAAAGAACGTGTGATACTTTCGTTGGCATCGTCCATTACCTTCAAGGTGGTATTGCATCACCTCATTTAAAAATGCGGTTCCTACTCCGGCTCCTTGCCACTCCGGCATAACAACTAAGCGTGTGGCTCGGTATGCATTAGCAGTAAACAAAGGGCAAACGGCAAGATGAGCCACAAGTTCACCGTCAACAACTCCCACAAAATACTCCGCTGCGGGTGGGTGTGCGAGATCTAAATAATAATGCTCTTTAAACAGCTTCCAGTAAGTTCCGTTGACCTTCCAAACTTCAAGCTTGATGTCTGGGCGTTTCCCGATTTCAATTTTTTTTTTAATACTTTGGTATTTACATCATATACCCAGTCCGGTTGCAACCATTCAATAATATCATAGTGGCACGATAACAAAACTACTTTCTTACCCTTATTTCTTTTCCAGTTCTTAGCGAAAGCCAAAGCTCCAATCTTGGCAATTTGCCTATCCACTACACTGGTAAATTCATCAACAACGGCCTCATCCGGTGCCTCGGTTACTAATCTTGCAAGCCCCGCTCTAAACTGTTGACCGTTCGAAAGTGCATTAAAAGGCCGTAGCCAACTAGGAACGTCACCAAGACCAACGGCCGCCAAAGCTCCGGTGGCCGTATTGAAATCTCCGTCCGGGAGTATGCAATCTACAATAGGCTTGGAGCAATCCCAACCCGCATATAAGTCGTGCATTTTATTCTCACCAAAAAACTGTTTACCTATTGAGGTCTTGCCGGAACCGGAAGCTCCAACGATTAGCCCAATACCCCAATCCATATCCTCAATATCAATATTCACCTCCTTTTTAAAGCTAGAGCCGTCCTCTGCGTTAAAAAGGGATTTCACTCTTTGCGCACGGTAACTTTCAAAGTTTTTCGTACTATTTTCAATTATTATTTTCACGTTGTTACTACTTTTAGTTTCATTCCTTTTTTTTGGAGCTCTTCAAAAACCTTTTTTTGTTCCTCCTCGTTTTCACAAATCACAATCACACCGTACTGCTGTTTGTATAAAAATTCCTTTGCCATATCTATAAATTTAAGTTACATTTGTCTTCTCTGACCACAATGAAAAACAAAAAAAAAGCCAACAGCAACCGAAAGACATTAGAATGTCCTCCAGTAGCCGTTGGCTCGTTTGTTTAAAAAAGTGGTCAGAGATTTTTTTAATACTGGAGGATTATTTTTTACTTCCCATCCTCCTGAGAACTACACATTATCAACTGTGTTTTTATGCTAATTCAATGAATTTTATATTTTCAATATTAAATCGAATAACACTAACGTCTAAATACATTTGTGAATCTATTAAATAATTCAAAGTTTGCATTAATGAGCCGTTAACGTATATATATAAAACACCTGATATATACCTTATGTCAATATTATACGACTCCCATTTTAAATAAGATGTTGAAGCTAAACTATTCGGTAATCCAATCCCTGTCCTTACATTGTTAATGTCAAAAGTGTGAATAACAGGACTGCCTGTTACGGTGTTGCTTGAAGCGCCTTCTGATTGCATTTGAAATTCAAATACACTTTGATTATTTGAAACTTTTTTCAATCCTATATTTCTCCTTCTGTCCGTCCAATTAGAAGTTCCTAAAGGTGAAATTCTATAATTAAAACGAATTGACCAATTAATGTTACTCGGAATTATCTTAGTCCTCCATTGCGTTAAAGCTTCACTGTCAAAAACTGTTATTTTTACAGCGCCGTCTGTTTCTATATTAGGAGTGCCATAAATAACTGTCCAGTCAACTAATTTAGGCACGAAAACAGCACCCAAATAAACAGAAACTCTATTTTGATAAATAACAGTAGTCCCGTTACTAATAGTCAAAGCGAAATCACCTTCTAAATTAGCAGCTGTAACACTCAAAAGAAGCTCTCCATCATTAATAAAAGTTACAGAATTAACCATATGGGAAGCAATTGAAACTATTGTTGCAGGAGTAAAAAATGAACCATAAACAGTAAGGGCACTGGTGGCATCAGGTAAAATAGAATTAGGAAAAACCCCTGAAACATCTGGAGCTGGATACACCGTCAATGAGTTGTCTATTTTCATAAAATACACTCCTGTTTTGATGAACTTCAGTGTAATTTGATTCATCTCACCTTTTTTAAACGTACCTACTTTGTTAACCTCCCATGCAGCGGGAAAAGTTGGCGTGAAATTACCCGCCAAGTAAATTTTAAGCTCCTCTGTATTTTTACCAGATGCAGGAAGATTAGATTCCGTAAAAGTAGTATTACCCGTTAAAGTCAAGTAATAAGTGTCTACTAACCAGTTTATCACATACGCTCCGGTAACGGCTGAGTTTTCAACGTATTTTTCCAAAGCGGTATCGGGCAAACCAACGTTTGACCTCCACAAGCATTTCACATCATTGGCTTTAATGTTAGGAATAACAGCCGTAGCATTGGCATCATTTATAGTTCCGTTATACTTTAAAATCGATGCATTAATTTGAAAGAGTTCATTTAATGAAAAATTAGAAGCTTCGAAATCTGCTAACTTGCAACCCGTTTGAAAATCTGCGTTTATCTCCAAATACAACCTATTAGAAAAATAGGTGTCAACATCTTTTTTAAATAAAGTTCCAGTTGCACCAAACCCAAAACAATTCGTGTTAGTAAGTTTAAAACCAGTCCAAGTACCTGAAAGCATTAATCCATCAGCACAACCATAAAAACCAATTGTAATACCAGTCCCTTGTCGGTAGTTTTTAAGTTTACCTATAGATTTACACCCCTCAAAGTTCACCGTAACCATTTCTACGGCATGGGTGCCATCAACATCAATAATATCAAAAACTTTCGCACCGGTACCGGTAGCATTGAAAGCAATATTATGAATGATTAAATTTCCAGAACCACCGGCAGGACTTGTAAAAATAGTATGATTTGCCACACCGTAAGACGCAATACGTGAGGCGTCAAATGAGTATCCCATTATATTTAAACCTCCTACCGGAACTACAATAGTTTCTCCAGCGGTAAGAGAAAAAGAACCGTCAATCAAGTAAAGAACATCACTGGATAGATTTCCTAACAGTTGAGATTTATTTTGAACAACAACCTCCTTTAAACGAACTGGTATAACAATGTTTTCTCCAGGTCCAATTAAGCTGATGCCGTTTATAGTTTTAAGGCTTGCACCCGAAAGCTTTTCATCAACTAATACTTTCAAAATTTTCACCGTTTCAGCTGTGGCCGCTTTCGTGGTTCCGCCCGTGGTGAAGTCATTTACCAAGATAGTTTCGAGCGAAGTTTGCACGGTTTTAATCGCGTCAACTAGTTCCTGAACATTGTCCAAGTTAACATCATTTGAAGCTAAAAGAACATTAATCTCATCTATTTGCGTTTGCAAAACAACACCTTGCTCAGCAGCTAATAAATCATTTGCACCGCCTGTAATCAAATCATTGACTATGCTCAGATATTGGCTAGCAATTTTAGCAACCTCATTCAAAGGTGCATAACCATTAATAGCGCCTTTTTCGGTTTTGTCTTCTTTGCCTAAAAATAATTCAGCATGAGCAACTGCGTCATTCTTATGATTCGTCAACGCTTCCGCATCCGCTTTATCAGCCAAAATAGCTTCAATATCATCAATGGCGGTAATAGGTATCTTTTCATCCTTATGAAAATAAGAATCCCATGTAGCCCAAAATTGTTCTTGTGTAGGTTTTAAATTCGTTCTAAACCAATTCTTAATTGTGTTTTTATCTGCCATTTTTATTGGTTTTTTGCAATTATTGTCCAGTCTAGTGCCACATTTTGTGTAATATTTCCACTCTCTCTAACGTAAACTTTAAATGAGCCTAAAGCTTTTTCACGAATGATATAACTTACCGAGGAGTCACTCCCGGCATCGCCTAAAGAAATCAATGTTGGTATAATTTGATAATTAGTATTAAGCAAAGGCGGAAAATTTACCGTCAAAGTGCTACTGCCGGATGGGTTCCCAATAGCTAAGGTTCCCGAGCGTAAAACTTCTAAATAATTACCCTTATTTTTTATAAAATCATCTTTGGTATCATCAGTTTGAGCCATATCAGGCTGAACGTTTTTTTCAGCGTACATGTCAACAGTAAGAAGTTTGGCATACATCAAAGCCACAAAGTCTGAAAGGCCATCAAGAACCGCTTTATCACCTTTCAGTGCTAAAGCTTCAGCAATATCTTTCGTAGCAAATCCACGTTTAAAATCAACCCAGTTTATAGCATCAACACCTGTTCCAAAAGTTACGTATCTAGTTTTGATAACAGGATTTGAGTTGTTATTTTGAAAAACCAAATTTTCAACAGCTTCAACTATTTTTACTTTGGTTTGTGCAATCCCGCCACGAAATTCAAAAACTTCACCATTTACGTACACTACACCATCAGTAACAGTTGAGCCAACAACCGTACATCCTGATATAATAGTATTATCACCAACGATGGCACCAAGCGCATTAAATATGGCGTGTGCTTTCTGGATTTCATCTAAAATCCTAGTGGTCATCGGGAAGCCCCCTACTTGGTTTACTTCTAATTTATTCATATCGATATGATTTGGTATTGTTTTCCGGCCAAGACATAAAAGTCTACTGTAGCCACTATTTCATTTAACTTGACGTTCATGATATCCCTTGGAACATTGACCAAAAAATCAACATTAGAATTAGCATAATTAAATTCTGGTTGTAGCCACATAACCCCTAAGTACACGTCCATATTTTCAGCAGGCGTATAAATATAGCTTTGCTCCATTCGCAATGTTCTTTCAAGAGTGATTCGGCGTAAATCAGGATCAAACTTATCATTCAGCGCACCTCTTAAATAACACCTTTGGCTATTGTATGACAGCTTTTTTAAGTTGTCATTTCGCATTACGCTCCATTTGTAATGCAACGAAGAAATAGGAGCAATCAGCGCTCTGATGTAGCCAAACAATACCGGCTTTCTCAAAAAAGTAGGAAGCAATAAAAGGATCAGTTTGTCAAAATCTATTTTATACCACATACGTTATATTGTCAAAATTTGGGACCATAAAATAACCGCTCACAGGGACTGTTTTTACATTAATCGGTTCGGCATCCAAATACTCATTAGTATTAATATCAATCGCCTTAGACTCGGCATTTACAAGGTGCGGAATAACGACACCTTCCGCTTTTTGGAGTTTATCCGTCAAGTGAGCTAATGCCAATTCTCCATTAAAAGGCAATTCTTTCATATACTCGTTAATAGCATCCTGTATAGGATAATTACCGTTTAAAATGCTCATCCCAGTAGCATCTAAAACGAGTGGATTACGGTATATTTGATAATTTAATAATAGTATATCGGGCAAAAGATTAGCAACAATATAATTTACTCCCTCATCAGTAATTTCAAGTATATAAGCATCAAAAGCCGCTTTTTGTTCTGGCAAAATTGGGGCTAAAACTCCCGCCAACTCAGTCGCTATCTTAATCAATAATTGTCCTCCGGAAGAAGTTACTGCCGAATATTTAATTATTTTCGAAGCTTCTATTACTTCATTCGTGTACCCTGTATTATCATATTTGTCAGTGTCCGGTATCAGAGAAAATCCGTACTGAAACGCTTTCGCTTTAGTCCTATACCATGATGCTCGATGCGCCATTTTTGCCTCTATTATATCGTCAACTTCTTTTTTATGGGTGTCGAAAAGGTTTTCTAATACCCAAATAGAAAAAGCAACAATAAAAATCAAAAGCCGCCAAATAGATACTTTGCTAGTTGAAGTTAGTCCAGCCAAATTTTCATTGGCACTGATACTGTCAAACATTTCCTCTTGTATTTCCGCTATTTTTCTTGCCATTATCCTACTATAAATGTTGTACCTATTCGCATTGTTCCTATTCCCAGTGTTGGTATTATTGACTGTCCATCCGCAGTATTAAATCCGGTAGCTATCATCTGTTTTTTACCTTTGAAATAACCCGCTACATCAGTATTGAAAAAATCCGAATTTGGAGAAATCAATTGTTGTCCTGGTTCCAAATCATCCGTCAATGAAAGTCCATTTTTCAAAGCCCAATCAAAGGCGGCCAAAACGCTCCCGCTTTCCTGAACTGCGACATCAAAAACCGATTGATTCTCTATTGCGTAAATCATGGGTGCTCTTTTTTGTATTTTGTAAATTCCTTTACTTTGTCATCATACATTTTTTTGTACAATGCCGTTTGTTTCTTATGGTATTCAATTTCCTGCAGTAAGGTCTTTTCCTTGGCATCAAACAGATCCGAAATGTTTTTCGACATCTCTTCAACGTGCTTGTATTTCTCTTCATAGCGAATGCCTAAATCATCTAGAGCCTCTTTGTATAAATCAACTACTTTTGAGCCGTTTTCAATATCCGTGGTTTCAGCAAGTTTTTGCGCCTGTAGGGCTTCAAATCTCAGTTTTTCAACTTCCTGTTTGTATTTGCTTTTTGCAAAAATAAAAGTGAAATAACCCGTACCACCAACCATTGTAACTAAGGCACTAACGACTACTATCCATTGATCCATAACTATCTAATATTTGTTTTCAAAAAATCTTTTATCTCATCATAATTTTTGTCGTCCAGTTCCATTTGCGTCTCAATGTGTCGTTTTATTTTTTCATTGTTTTGAATTCCTCTTACCATTGTGGTAAGATTAGCCCCAATAATAGGATCGCTTTTAAGCTCTCCTTGACTCATTTGTAAAATGATACCAACCTCTTGAAGTAAGCTTTCGCCTATAACAAAATCACCGGCAACAACCTGCAGATCGTTATTAGAATCTAATAATATGTCGTTAGCCTTTTCCATGCTTAATTGTTGTGTTTTCAATATCTGATAAATCCGCTCTTTGCAGTGAAACAAATGAGGCCACTAATCCTTTCAAACTTGCACCACCGTCATTTGGCACTGGTATCCAATTGGCAAAAGCTGTTTGCATTTTCTCCAGTATCAATGTGTTTTTATCTACCTGTTTTTTTAGCTCTTTTGCATTAACAATACCTCCGAACTCTTTACCATTAATCAGTAATAAACCATCGTTTAAACTCACTTTAAACCCTGATTGATCGGTTAACTCGAAACCCTCCATTTCCTCACACGAAATCATAAAACAAGCTTCACCATTATGAATAGCTCCAACCAGTGCAAGCGAACCTTTTTTAGGTTTCACATCCATAGCTCCTAAACCGAGTAAAACATCAAAATATTCAAGACCGTTATTTTCGCCTATTGCAGTCATTGTTCTTTCTTCCCAATTTACCTCCGAAACTTTCACCCATTCCGTTTGAATAGGAACATGTGATTTCATTTTATCGGTGAGTAGGTTTTTAAACTCTGTCAACTTTTTACCGCTCATTCTGCTTTTTTGTCTAAATCAATGATTTGTCTATACTTTGGACTATCGTCAAATTCCTTTGTAACTTTTTTTATGTAATACATACCCTTTCTATCCGGGTACTGGTAACTTATTATTTTGGCTTTCATTCCGTGGCTTACACTTGGCACGCCAAAAGCGGTAATATTACCGTCAAAGCCCTCTACTTTAAACTTATCATAATCGGCTTTAGCCAGTTTCAATAGTTCCGCCTCAAGCGTAATATTGTAATAGGATAAATGTTGCTCCTGCCCAAAATCATCGCCAAACTCCGCTATCAACTTTCTTCCTTTTGGTAAGGTGGACGTAGCGATAATTTTTATAATTACATCCTCCTTGTTTTTATACTGCAGCGCACTATCAACCACATTTTGAGAAAAGTTAAACGTAACCGGTTCTGGTGCATCATCGGTATAAATCTTTCCAACAATTAGCTTCTTTCCTTTAAAATAAGAATAGATATTATTGCTCTGTAAATCTTCGAGAACCTTAGCAGCTGTCATATTTGGAAAGCGCTTTGTACCAATATTTATATCGGCCACATCGTACTCGATACCAGGAGGAACAATCAATTTAATCAAGTCCTCAAGTTTAGTGCTGCGCATCGAAACGTTAACCGGATGTTTCTTGAGCAAATACATATAATCGTCACACTTAATTTTAATCGGAATATCAGCCGAAACCTCGCTAATAAACCCCGTGAATTCTAAAAGTAGATTTTCGTCATAGCCTAAATATATTTCAACCGGATCCCCTTTTTTAAATATTGATTTGACGTTTAATTTGTCAAAGTCCTTTACATTTCTTGCTAAAACAATAACAGCAGTATCTGTTAACGATTCCCACGAGGTTTCAATTTTTACCGAGTTGCATTTTCTGATGACGATTTCGCCATGAGTATCCGTTTCTGCAAATACTATTTTTGAAACCATTGCAAGTGTCATATACTACTTTTTATATTTAGTTCTATTGGCTCATCACTTAGTGCGTTAATGGTGTAGGCCCTGATGTTTGGCTTACCTCTCAGAGGTTCAAAATTGATTCCTTTTATGGTTAAGCTTTTAATCCCTCGGACTGAAAAAAGTTCTCCAAAAACATCAACTCTACTGGCGCAATTATCCCATTTAATCAGTTCTTTTTCCTGCTGTAAAGGGTTTTTTAATCCTTGTGGCTGTGAGGCATCAGGAATTAAAAAACCGTTAATCGTAATTTGCCAATCATCAAAACCGTAAATTTCTTTAACAGATCCACGCCCCCCGTTAATCTTAGTGGTACTCATTATTTTGTCCCGTCTAAACGAAATAATTGAGGCAATGGGCAAACGGAAATCCTGACTGTTAAAATCAATTAGCTCTCCTTTATTATTATATTTTTTCGCTAAATCACTTTTTGAAAAAAGTATAGGCCATAATATCGGAGTTCCAAGAGCGCTCATTTCATAGGCATCATTTATATCTTCAATAATCTCAATACCGGTAAACAAACCCGAAGGATCATCCGCTTTACCGGTTGAGGCCTCCGGTCTATAAATACCGCCTACCTTAACGCCAAAAGCATCTAAAAATAAACCCGCTAACGGTGGTACATTAAACTCTATCATGATCCTGCAGCTATTAAGGCATCTTTCATTGTGTCGTTAATTCTACCCACAACATGCTCGGTTATTCTTTCAAAATTGGATAAATCTTCTTTTGCCACTTTATAGGTATTATAAACATTCAACGTCATGGTAATAATTTTACCTCCAGTTGAACTTGCGCCTCCTGATTTATCCGCTCCAATAGAGCTTGGCACAATTGGAGGAAACTTTCCGCCTTCTTCTTTTAATTTTAAAAGTCGTAATCGTTCTTGCTCTGCGGCACTAATTGGCTTCTCTTTTTCTTTAGCCTTTTTTGGGTCATTTTCGTCAAGCGAAAGTTTGTGCCGCATTTCGCCTATTGATTTTGAATCAAAACCACCCGCTATTTTGTAGCCGGTTATTTTTTCAATCAATCCCAACATTTGTTGCAATGGATAAAGTATTGCGTCAAAAATTACGGCTCCAATTCGCTTAAACCCCGCCAAAACTCCTCCTTTAGAAAATGCCTCGGTTATACTATCCCAATGTTTCACAAAGGACATAACCAAATTCACAATCCATCCTAATGGACCAAGTATAAAAGTGGCAGCCGCTCCCCATTCATCATAATAAATTACAATTGCAGAAACTATTGCCACCAATGCAGTAATCGCGAGAACTACGGCGCCAATCGGGTTAGCCTCCATAGCTAAATTCAAATCCCATTGCGCAATAGTTTGAATAACGGTTGAAGCTTTAAGCATGTCGTACAATCCTTTCATTGCCATTAGTCCAGGAGCCAAGTCTACAACTCCCATTATGCCCTGTAAACCAATATCCATAAAAGGCAACATTTCACCCGTTGCTCCGTAAATACTCAACTTGATGTCATCGAAGTAAGAAACAATTCTATCTTTCGACTCCTGGTAACTGGTACCCATTGTAGCGGCCATATCAGCAAGAGCTGTTTGGTCGGAAACAATAACACCATTATATTTATGCATCAACTCCATCTCATTTAGTAAGCCTACAATTGCTACGGTATTCTCTTTACCGAACATCTTACCTAAAAGGGCATCATTTCCTGAGATTTTTTTTAATTCGGCTAGGCGTTGCTCAAAAGTCAAACTTTTGTCAGCCAAAACATCAACACTAACTCCGGCGGCTTTTAAGTTTTTTTGTATATCTGGCGGCAAAAAATCCTTTTCACTTAATGTCATCATAACATTTCTTAAAGCGATACCACCTTCAGAAGCCGTTTTGCCATATTTCCCAAGAACTTGCAATGCGGCATTTGTTTCTGAAAAGCTAACGTTTGCATTTTTAGCTACCGCACCTACATTGTCAATGGCTTGAGCGACATCAACAACTTCCTGATTACCTACTTTTGCAGAAGCCGCTATTTGATTCAACATTGAATCCATTGTTTTTGCCGCCTCAGCAGGGTCGCTCAAATCAACACCAAATTGATTCATCACGCTAGATGCCGCATTTGTTGCGCCCACTAAATCTCCGTGCATTGTTTCACTTAATAAGGAAACGCTCTTTCCCATTGCGGCTAAAGCAGCTGGGTTTTCTGCTATTTCTGGAGCTAACTTAGAAAGCAGTAATGTGTAGCTCTTTACACTTTCAGAAGCATCACCACCAAAATCAATTGCACTTTGTCTAGCGTTGCTCCCTATTAAATCTAAATCATCCCCAACAACACCAGTAATAGCGGATAATTCCTTTAGTGAAGCATCATAAGCGTAAGCTCCTTTTGCGCCATCCAATAACGGTTGTCCTAAATTGGTAATCGCTTCCGAGCTTGCCTGAAAGGCTAACATTTTTAAAGAGGTATTGGATTTGTCAAATGCTTTGGCACTATCATTACCAACTTTCTCTAATTTTTCATCAACGTGAGTAATTGCATCTTCTAGCTTATCAATGCCTCCGGTTATCTCCTTTACAGGAGCCGTGATTTTATCGACAAGTTCTAATATCCAATTTGTTTGTTGATCTGCCATTATTCCTCAGTAGCGGGTTTACCGCCAAATATTTTACCTAAAATGTTAGTTTGTATTTCGGCATCCAATGTTTTCAAATACATTGCCTCTTGGTAGAGTTGAGCCCATTTTTTAATAGAGAGCTTTTTGGGCTCTCTATTAAAATAACTTCGTATTAGAGCGTTACCTCTTTTGTAAAAATCATGTTCGTCATCGGATGAAATTTTCTCATCCTCTATCGCTTTTTTACAACGGCTTCCCTTCTTTTGAAAAGTTGTGCCAATGCTTTATAAGCTGATGCTTTCATTTCGTCATCCGTAAGTACAGCTTCAGAACCGCCAACTCTACACGTATTGAAAAGTATTTTTAAACCGTCCATTTCTTCGCTTCTCTTAGCGTAATCCGCTAACATTTGCAGTTGATCAAGATTTGGTTTCAAAAAATAAGTAGCGTGAGTTTCCTCATCGTCATCGACGGTGATAACTTCATGAATGTATTTCGTACCTTTTTGCGCTTTCAAAGCGTTTAATTCGGTATCATTTAAGTATCCTATTGGATCTACAATGGTTTCGATTTGTTCTGCAGTTTTACTTTCCATTTTATACGTTCCAGTCTATGTGTGTACAAATACATTCAACAGTTTGCTCCACTGTTTTATCTCCTTTTTTCACTGCTTTACCTACTTTGGTAAATTCTACATTGCGAATAATGTCCTTGTAAATACGAGTGTTATACGTGTACTGTACAATAACATCCGTACCGATAATATCCTGTAAACGCACTCCCGGAGGAAGCGAATCCATGATCGCGATAACCTCTTCTTGGTAGAGTTTTAAACCAAACTTGGCCTTATAATCTCCTTCACCAACACCTATCGGCATTTTACCGGCTCCATAGATTAGTTCTTTATCAATGGTATCGTCATACGATACTTCGGCTATTCCTTCTACATCTCTTCCGAAAAGGTTTAAGGTTACTGAGTTCCACCCAGCCATACGCCCAAAGGCGTTTATTAATGTTACTACTTTTGCCATCTTTTTAGTTTAATGATAAATCAACCTCGAAAGTGTGAATGATTGCTCCTAGAGTTACCGTCGTTTTAACCAATAAAGGCGTTTGATCGTTTGGGTTTTGTCCCGCAGGAATTACCAAATCAAATCCGCTTATTTCTGCCGCCACAAGCATAGCCTGTAATGGTTTTTTACCAATGTTTTCTAAATCAGTAATTGCGGTATCCTTCAACTTTCCAGTTGTAGGGTTACGTTGGAACCAACCACGGACCTTTGGTAAAAGAGCGTTTCTAATTCCTAGAGCTGCTTTGTCCCAAACCCCGTTATTTTCACCTGTTGAATAGTCTGAAGAGATTGCAATACAAGTAGGCTCACCATTTAAGTAAACACCTGCAAAGCCTTGAAAGCTTCCGGCATAGATATACCCGTTTGCTGTCAATGTATTTTTCTCCACATTGGTTAATGAAGAAACCAGTGTCCCATCACTCAACGCTGCCGAAAGCCATAAGCCTCTCAAACTATCCGTTAATGGATACGTTTGTTCGCCTTTTCTTTCGTTTGGCTTTGTGATGATATCAACAGATCCTAAATTCTCATTTACTTTTCTGGCGGCACGCATTCCTAGAATAGAACCGACAGCAGCATAATGAGCATAGGCCGCATCAAGTGATGCAATGGCAGGATCTTGAGCAATTACTAAACTTACTTTCCCTGCAGTAAGGGTGCGTCTGCTTATTGCATCTTTAGGAACATTTCTTGCCTCAAGATAAATCCCGTTTAAGTAGATCTTGTCCAGGAACAACTCGTTTATAAATAATTGGCACGCATTGATTTCAGCAGCCATATCTAAGGCAACACCATCGGCATTGTAAACAAATCCAATTCGTTTAATATCCGTGTTAGCTCTAATCAAAGCTTTGGCGGTCGCACTTTCAAAGAAAGCTTTAGCCGTGGCAATTTCAGTTACAATCAATTTCAAAGTTCCGTTTGGTGCCAACCTGAAAAATTCAGCAATATGATAGTGAAGTAAAATCGCTTCGTTTGCATCATACGCTGCATCAAAGCCCAAAGCTTCAGCAGCTAAAATGCTCGTAAGCTCAATAACTTCATTTGGCGCATTCGTCAATGGATCATTGACAAACGAAACCAATGCCATAACAGCATCAGTTGACGTTTCCGTGCGGTTTAATCCGCCTTGTCCTTTGTTTATTATTACACCGTCAAAACTCATCGTTAGTCTTGATTAGATGTTAACTCCTCTTTTCTAGTGGCAATAGCTGCTAAAACAGTGGCTCTCTTTTCGCCAGTTTCCAAGGTGGCTAATTCTTCCAAAGTTTCAACCGTTGGAATGAACTCGATTAATTCAGCTGCGGTTTTTTTAACTGCAGAGCCTTCTTTTGGTGCCTCAATAACATCAGAACGTTTTACCGTTTGATAATCCTTATTGTGCATACGAGCTCTATCTTCCTTAAGGAAGGCTTGCTCATCAGGAGTTATAAATAACTCTTTTGCGGTTGGGTATTGTTCAAATACCGCAATAGCTGCTTTTTTTATTTCTGGATTCATTTTATAATTGTTTGAATTTGAATAATAGTAATAAGAGATAAAGAGCTACCAATACAACAGCGGTACGCCCTATATAAATTTGTATTTTTTGAGACCAAGTCAATTCATTCGTAATAACTGGCTCAGTAACTCCTTTGTAGTTCCTAATGAAAGTACTTTTCCAAAAGGCAAAAAGTTTTTCGGCTTCCGCTTCACAATCTACTTGTAACATGTTATCCTGGATAACTACTTTTGGAGGTTTCAATTTGCGTCCGGAGGTTGTTCCGGTTACTCTCTTAATGACAACATTACCATTTTGGCACTCTAAAAGTGCTTTGTAATAGCTGCTATCTTTCTCCACTGAAAAAACCGTATCATGTACCGTTTCCACTATAGAATCTTTCGTTATTTCTTTTTGAATGATTGCTTTTTTAGAACTACAGGAAGTCATGGACAACAGCGGAATTGAAAAAATAGAAAAGTAGATTAATGCTTTTTTCATCTTATAGATTTTTGTACTCGTTTTTAGCATCAAAACTCGGACAGGCTTTAGCGACATATGGAAAATCTCTATGTCCTTGAATTATGGCTTTTGGAAATTTAGTTTTCATCTCTCTTAAAAGTTTTAAAAGAGTTGCTTTTTGCTCAGGCGTTCTAGTGTCTTTTGGATTGCTCTTAGAGTCAACACCTCCTATATAAGAGATATTAATTGTTTCAGAGTTGAACCCTTTTACACCATTCGATACTTTTTCAATATCTAATAAGTGAGCTATTTCTCCATTGGCTTTAATTATAAAGTGGTAGCCGGGCATTTGCCATCCAAGATGTTCACGCCAATATTTTTGAATATTTTCAACAGTTGCCGTTTGGGCTGTGGCGGTGCAATGCACGGCTATATACTTTATATTCCTCATTGGACTTTTGTATTAATATCCCCGCCGAAACGGGGATTATTAGTTTATGCTACTACACCATCAATGATTGCCGCTAAACCTTGGTCTTGGATTGCAAAACATCCAAAGTACAAGTCATATCCTACTACAGATTTTCTGTTTTCTGGATCCGCTTTTTTATCTCTGGCGAAACGTTCAACCGTTCCTTTTGCTTTTACACAGCTTGATTTGTGGAAAATAATAGAGGATGTTCTACCTGCAGTTACACTATCAAAAGCCAATTTTGCTTTTGTGGTGGCATGGTATGTTGGTGTATAAACCTCTTCGTAAATTTTGAAACCATAGTAGTTAATGGAAATAGTTCCATCTACTCTGTTATGGTACCCTTTTTCAAAGGCGGCATCTTCTAATAATAAGTCATTAGCATGTGTGGAGCTCATTACCCAGATACGGCCTGTTTTTGGCACAGAACCTGCATCTAATGCGGCTTTCAACCTGATTACATCTGCTTTAGACAATCTCTTACGGGTTCCATCGGCGGCTCCTGTAGTTTCAAGAACCGGAGTACTTGCGGAATTAGAAACCGGGGAAATAGAATATAAAGCATGTTCAGTTACTTTGATTTCAAGCTCTTCTTTCAACTCCATATTAATATCCCCCTCTTTATCGTACGCAATAGCATAAAGCTCGTCTTGTGTTACGTGTCTGTTTTCGGTAGAATATTTATTAAGGGAAACAACAACTTTCTCATCGTCTCTTCCGCTAGACACCATTGGATATACAGTATTGTTGATCAATACTATCGGTGCGCTATCGCCTTTACGTTTTGGAATTTTGATGGCGTTATTACCAACCCAGCTGTCCTTACTTGTTACTTCAGACAACCACGTGCCTAAACTTCTGAACTTTGTCAAAATGAACTTTTCGTTCAATTCATTTAATAAATCACCATCAACGATGGTTACGGCTGCCATTGCAACTCCTTTTGGGTGCTCTTTTGCAAAGCCTGTGGCTACTGCTACCACCATTAATACTAATCCGAAGATTATTCCAAATTTGTTTTTCATGTTTCTAATTATTGGGTTTTACTAACTTTTAAAAAAATCAAGCTAATGCTCATGGCTCTTTAGCTTGATTTTGTATGTCTATATTTTTTTCTTTTTTACTTTTCCAATGAGGCTACATAAGCCGCTTTGAATGCCTCAGGATCTTCCGCTGATAAGCTTTGTTGTTCGGCTTCACTCATGTCCGCAAAAGCTTTTATTTTTCCATCAGAACCCGGAACAATAGCTGCTGATACTTTACCAAGAGCCGTTAACCCGTTGATGTAGCTTTCGCATCCTGAAAAGTCAGTCTTAGCCCATGTTTTCAAGCTTTCGCCTTGCGTGGCATTTACTTTTTTAGCTGTAATAGCGCCATTGATCAAAGTTTCGATTTTGGCATTAGCTTCAATTCCTTCTTTGTTTGCCTTTTCGGCTTTCAAGGCAACCACTTCCGCAGCTGCGTCACGATTTGCTTTAATCGTTGCTTTGATTGTTTCTTCAGAGGCGTCCTCTGGAAGCCCTAAGGATAGAGCAAGGATTTTTTGATCCATAATTTTTAAAGGTTTTGTGTGATTTGTAATTCTTGGAATATTAGGAGAACCGCACGCTTTGAACAAAGCTTTGGTCTCTTTAGTAATCGCAGCATTTTTAGTAATGCCGGTAATAAACTTTTGCGCTACGGCTTCTTTGGCGGAAAGCCAAACATCACCTGTTTTCCAATTGGCTTCAATTACTTCAGCTGTAATTCCCGTTTTAGCGGCGTAGGCCTCTTTGTACTGAATAGACATATTTTGAAGCAACTTTAAACCGGATGCAATTGCGTCCTCATTGCCGCTTAATCTTCCAGACGGCTTATGGTACATGAATTGTCCGTTTTCGGCTTGCTCGCAACTGTCTAATGAAATTGCAATTTTAGTGTAGGCAGATGCTAGAAGTGCTCCCGCTGTTCCTGTTTTAGAACCCGGAAACCTTTGGATTTGGTTTTCTATTTCGGCAGCTTGAAAAACATCACCACCCGGACCATTCAAATAAACGTGTACATCTTGAATTCCTTCCGCTAGAAACTCATCTATTCTCCTGGTGATTGCTTCAGCAGAATTATTCCACTCATAGATTACGCCTGTAATACTCAAATAGGCTTTGTTTTCTTTTGCCTCAGCAGTTATAACAAGAGGATAGTCGTGTGCTATTGCAGCAAAAGCCGCAGCAGTTACACCGGCTCCACCAGAACCTACAATGCATATATGTTTACATGTGTTCGTCATTTAGATTATTACTGTTTTCATGTGGATAAATGAATTATTGAGATGACAAAATTTGGGTAAAAAGAGAGGGTAAAAAAATCATAATTCTATCATAAGGAGTGTACTCCTGTTGACTAGGAGCGCATTCCCGATATTAGAAATTGACCGCCGTTGATTACCTAATGATTATGCAATTTTGTGAGATAATCAGAGCATCAATGGCAAAAATTAGAGAGCAAAAGCTCGCAGAGGATTTATACATCAAGGGCAAAAGAACTGCCAAGGACATTGCCCAATTAGTTGGAGTCAGTGAAAAAACCGTAGGCGATTGGGTTGAGAAATTCAAGTGGAAAGAACGCAGGAATGCGTTACTGGGTTCTGCTCAAAATGGTTTGTTGAATATCAATAACCTGATTGATGCGTATGCTGAGAAGTTGGTCGAAATGGAAAACGATCCCGAAGCTAAACAGGACCAGAAAACAAAGCTTGTAGATGCTATTGCCAAACTCAACAAAACCAAAGACGGCTTTGAAAAAGAACACCGGATTCCGTACAACACTTATATCAATGTAATGGATTTAATTATGAGCGACATGATTGCTAAAATTGAACCAAAACATCATTTGGTGTTACTAGAATTTTTTGAAAATCATACAAACGAACTAGCCCTTAAATACTAATTAAATTATGTTTAAACTCATATTAAACTTATTGCTCAATAGAGCCTCAGTCAAAGAATGGCAATTACAAATTGGTGCACATCTTCTAAAAAAAGGGTGTGGATTTCACATAGGGCAAATCATTAAAGAAAAAAAATTGTACGGAAAACGGTATCGCGTAAAAGTGATAACGGGTCTTTTTTATGACTTTAATACAAACAAAATAAATCACACGGTCGAAAACAAAGTTCTAGACGCAGACTAATGAAAGTAGCTGACAAAATAGCTAAGGAAAGGATACTCGCGAAGATAAAACTCATTCGTGCATCTGACGGTAAAGGAAATCCAAACGAATCAAAAGAGGAAAGAAAAGCCGCTATAGAAAGGGCAAAGAAAGATTTTCCTTTTATGGTTCAAAGGTACTTTCCGCATTATGCTACGTTTGAAACTCCCGATTTCCATATAGAATACGCAAAATGGGTTAAGAAAGATAAAAACTTTCGAGGCTTTTGTGAATGGGGTCGTGGGTTGGCTAAGTCCGTTGTGTGCAATACCTTATTGCCGTTTTGGCTTTGGCTAAATGATGAAAAGGTGTACATGGTTATCATTGGAACCAACGCAAGTAAAGCCACTCAATTACTGGAAGATTTAAGGCTTGAATTTGAAAATAATACTCAAATCATTGCCGATTTTGGAGAGCAAAAAAAGTTTGGAGGTTGGGATGAAAAATTATGGCAAACTAAAGATGGTAAATTCATTGGTCAAGCTTTAGGAATTGGGCAAAACTGTAGGGGTTTAAGAGTTGGTCCTTTGCGTCCAAACTACATTTGTGTGGATGATATTGAAAGTAAGGAAACCATCAGTAACGAAAAGAATCAGGACACACTTGTAACTTGGATTGAGCGCTCATTGATTCCTACTATGGATGGTGAAACAAGAAGATTTATGCAGGCAAATAATGCATTTGCACCTATAATGATTCAAAAGAAGCTACAAGAAAGGCACCCAAAATGGCGGGTTCATCATGTCAAGGCGTACGACTCCGTTACACATAGACCACGTTGGCATCAAAAGTATGATAAGAACTACTATAAGGAAATTGAGGACGATGACATATTAGCGGCTCAATCGGAGTACAATCAGGAGCCACATACAGAGGGGAAATATTGGGCAAATGATGATATACAATGGACTGCTTTACCCAGAATAGATCACTTTGAATGTATTGTAGGGCATTGGGATATTGCCTATTCCGGCAAACCAAAAGCCGATTATAATGCGGTTCGTATTTGGGGGTTAAAAGAAAAACAGTTTTACTACATCACGAGTTATGTGAAAAAATCAAAAATGAAGCCCGCTGTTGAGTTTATGGCAGATTATCAAAAATGGCTGCCAGAGGGCACAAAAATACTTTGGCGATTTGAGTCCCAGTTTTGGAATGATGCTGTTAAGGAGGAAATTGAAAAAGTAGAGGAGGAAAAAAGCATTGATTTAAGATTAACTCAAGTAAATATTCCGAAAGGAAAAAAAGAAGCTCGAATCATTTCCATGTATAGTTTCTACCAAAATAACAGGGTTTGGTATAATGAAAAAATGAAATCGCATAACGATACGATAGTTGGTAATGCGCTATTGTTAGGTATAGAACCCGGTTACACTGGTCACGATGATGCACCGGATGCAGACGAACAATGTATAACTTTTTTATCAAAATGGATTCCACCTAAGCCACCGGGTAGACCAATGGCAGGAAGAGTTGAACGCAAACACGTATATTAATGGCACTATCTTTTTTAACTGAAGACGACTTAAAAACACAACTTTTTGAAAACTACATTGATGATAGTGTTCAGGAGGATTTGGTCGCACTGGACAATATTGAGCTACAACAAATTGCTTTTATTAAAAGTAAACTGCGAAGCCGGTTTGATACTGCCGTGGTATTTTCTGAATCTGATTATGAGGACAAACCCATAGTTAAACAGGTGTTAACCGCTTTGGTTAATTATTTTGTAGTGAAAAGAAACGCCGCTCGAAAGATTCCAACGGATTTTAAAGACAACTACAATTGGGCGATTAAATGGCTCAATGATGTTAGGGATGGAATAGAAAGCCCGGAGCTTCCATTGAAAGCCGTGGAGCGCAAACAAGTCCTTTGGGGCAATAGTAAAAACGAAGACCTTTATTTATAATTTATGGCACAAGGAGCAAAAGTGGGTAAAACCTACGAAAACAGACCATCCAATATCATCTTACCAAAAAGCAAGTCGCTAAGCGTGCAAACCATCAAGAAATGGAAGGATGCTTTGACCTTGGCACAACTGGCCGAAAATGCGAATCGCAAGCCCTACATTGAGCTTTGCGACAGCATTTTATTAGACAGTCATTTGGCGTCAGTGATTGAAAGCCGTGTTTTGAAAATAAAGCAATCTAAGTTTAAGCTCGTTGATGCCTCAGGGAAATCCGATGCAGAAATTAGTAAATTGTTTGAGCAACCGTGGTTTAACTCTTTTATTTACCATGCTATCATGGCTAAGTTTAGAGGTACAACGGTTGTGGAGCTTTGGGACTTGAATCCGGAAACAATGGGACTTGATAATGTAAATGCTATTGAGCAAGAAAACATATTACCGCTTAAAGGATTAATTGTAAAAGAAAACGGTGACGAAACCGGCTACTCTTACAAAGAGGATCCTTTGAAACCGTATTATATCCAAATTGGTAAAAACAAGGATTTAGGAATACTGAAAGATGTTGCTCCCGATGCTTTGACCAAGAAGTTTGCCAAAGCTTCATGGGCAGAATTTGTGGAGAAATACGGCATTCCACCACGTTGGGTAACAACGGACAGTTATAGCGAAAGCCGTGAGAATGAATTGGCAGACATGATGGCTAATATGGTAAGTAACCATTGGGCAGTATTGAAAGGCAATGAGAAAATTGAGGTAATGAATTCCTCTGGTGCCAGTTCTTACGAGATATTCGATAAGTTAATTGATCGCATGAACTCTGAAATGACCAAAAGAATACTTGGTCAAGATGGTACCACCGATGCCAATGCCAAAGGAACGTATGGCAGTTTGAAAGTAATGCAGGATGTGTCTGATGACCGTCATGATGCCGACAAAACCGATATTAAGGATTTAATCAATGCGGAGTTGCTTTGGCGTTTGCAATTGATTAGCCCGGTTTATGGAGTGCTAAAAAACTACACTTTCGATTGGGACGATTCCAAAGAAATGACACCTGCAGAAATTGTGGAAATGGTGGGTAAACTATCTACTGCAGGTTTTGAGGTGGACACTAAATTTATCACTGACAAAACAGGCATTCCGATTATTGGATTAAAACAAGAGCCAAACACTCAATTAGCAACGCTTGAAAGAACTCAAAAAAAAAAGTCTCAAAAGTTACAGCCAGTAGCTTTTTACAGAACGAGACTGTAGCATTTTATGGTCACGTATGCGACCATGACCACGGTGTTTATGAGGCGGTAGAACTTACTAATTATACTAAACTAATTGAGACTATCGCCAAGCAATTGCATGATGGAAAATTAAAACCATCAGATCTAAACGGAGATTTATTGACTACCATTTTAGGGGACCTGAAAGGATCCATGAAAACCGGTTACGGAGATAACTTTGTTGATTATACTGCCAATGCCAAAAGCAAGTTACAGCTCAAGCAAAACTTGTATCGCTTTTCGGGTGCGAAAACCTTTCAGGAACTTGCTAAAATAAATTACTTTTTAGGTAATAATAAATCGTTTCCAGACTTCAAAAAAGAAGCTTTAAAAGTGAACCAGGAGTACAACGTTCAATATCTCGAAAATGAGTTTGTAACGGCAAATCGTTCTGGTGCAATGGCCGAGAAGTGGCAAAAAATAAACGATCAAAAAGTTTTATATCCAAACCTAAAATACAAAACGGTAAAAGACAACCGAGTTCGTGAAGAGCATAGACAGCTCCACGATGTAATTAAACCTATCGATGATGCATTTTGGGACAAATGGTACCCGCCAAACGGGTGGCGTTGTCGATGCTATGTTACTCAAACAAATGAACCGGCCACACCCGGAACCGCAACCGGTGAACCTACGCCCGGCTTTCATGGACACGTAGGCAAAAGCAACATGACATTTAACGAAGAGGAACATCCTTACTTTATATTTCCTGCTGCCGATGCTAAGAAAATCAAGGCAAGCTTTGAGAACTTGAAGCTCGCAGAACCGGATTATAATTTAGTACACACTAATAAAAAAGCCAAGCTTGAAGTTTCCACCTGGGCAGATCCTTATGATATTGAAGTCAATCATAAATACGCAAAAACACTGGTAGATGAATTGGGTGTTAGTGTCAAAATAAAAGCGCACAGCGAGTTTATAAAAGACCGTAAAAACCCCGAATATGAAATCAATGGTTTGAATTCAGACTTAAAAAGCATCCAATCCGTGAAAGGCATTACAAATGGTTTTGATGCGGCTAAAACACAAATGGGTATTGGTAAAAATCACTATTCAGTAGTGTTCAATTTAGATAACCTGAAGAAAGTAAAACTAGCCGATATCACAAAGCAATTGAGTAATAAGTTCAGTGCTACAAGAGGCAAAAACATTGATCGTGTTTTCTTTATTCGAAATGGTAAGGCCGTGGAATTAACGAGAGATAATATACTAAAAAAAGAGTACAAAGCATTAGAGGCAATGCTGTAAAAAAGGGAGAGGGCTTGCATCATTACTGATCCGCGCCCTCATGTTATAGTACAAAGATATATAAATATTCAACATGTTAGACAAAATCCCAAATTTTCAACAAATTGGCAAGCAATTAATTATTGACGCCCAGACTATTGCAGAAGTTGAGATGATCAACTTTGTGATGGGTAATTTTGAAAAACAAGGTTTCCTTGACAGTTCAATTGTGCCGTGGGAAGGTCGGAAAAATGATAACGATAGCGGCCGAGCAATACTTACTAAAACTGGAGCTTTGCGGGATTCTGTAAAAATATCAAGTAGCAGCACTAAACGTGTGGTTGCCAGTTCAGATTCTAAATATGCAAAAATTCACAATGAAGGTGGCACGATCAACATTCCGGTAACGGCAAAAATGAGAAAGTTTTTTTGGTACAAATACAAAGAAACCGGACAGGCTAAATACAAAGGAATGGCTTTGACAAAGAAAACGCGTTTTACTGTGAATATCCCAAAAAGACAATTCATGGGTGAGTCCGTTTACTTCAATAATCTGATTGATGCCAAGTTTAAAAAAATGATTGTACAACGATTCAAAGCCAGTTAAACCCTATTTAAATATGAAAGATTTAAAAAATTTATACCTAGAGCACCAAACTAGAGTTACCGATAATGTACCGGAAATAAAGCATAGCGATTTATGGAGTGAGCAAGTTTCCTTTATGGCGGATGAGCATCCGTTTAAATCACCTGCAGTATTTTTTGGGTACCGAGTTTTATCTGCAGAGGACCAAGGAGAAAAAATACAAGAACTGCGTTTGCAAGTTGATGTGTATTTATTTTATGAAACATTTGCTGATACAGCAAAAGGAAGCAAGAAGCAACAAAAGGCCCTTGATTTTCTTGATTTACTGACTAAGATAAACGCATGTTTTCACGCCACTTTTGGCAATTACTACAGCAATATGCGCCGTACTGGTTTTAACCCCGTAGAAACGGGCGGAGCGGGTATTTTGTACGTTCAACGGTATGAGTTAATCATGACAGACGATTCTGCAAGTGTGTTATATGAAAACTTGAAGTTTGAGCAAATGGAAATGGAAGTAATTAGGGAGGAAGTTCCGCCGGTAGGGAATCAAAGTAATTTATACGGCGATATTCAAATTTAACGATAAATATAAGTCTCAATCGTTTTTGGGCGTAAAAAGAATTTTTGCGCAGCTGCAGCAGTACAATAGGCAATTGTATATTTTTTCACACCAAACTCCATAACAGAACTCAACTTATTGTAATAAGCTACGATTTCTTGTTTCTTTTGATTTTGAAGTTCAATATCTCTTGCCATGTTACAAATATAATTAACTTACATATTATAAGCAAACGATGTTTTATAGTTTAAAATTGAAACTTATAAGCATAAAAAAACCCACTAATAAGTGGGTTTTTGATTTTATGATCTAGATTGATTTAATAAAATCCATCTATCCATGTCTTCTTGAATATAAAAGTCCAATTTTTTAGGGAAGTCAATAAATTTTTGATTTTTGTAATCTGTGAGCGTTGGCTCTAGTTCCACCTCTGGTCGGTAATACTTTTTCCAAACAGGGAATATTTGCAGGTAAGTTCCTTTTATCTGTTTGAATTTATAGGTTTTGACACCCTGTATTTCTAAATCTTTATTTTCACCAACGTAATCAATGCGAAAAGTTACGGTTAAAAATTCGGTTTGCTCATATTGATCTAATGCATCGTATTGGTCATTTGTCATTTCTGCGGGTACGAATCTAACTAATAACTGGCGCTCTTCCGCAAACTCTTGAGCTTTCAACAATCGCACTTTTTTAGTTTGCAGTGAGGCGATTTCTTCCGCTATTTTTATAGCTTCTTTATCGTTAGCTATTTTATTCAAAGAAGTTATATAGGCGTAATCCTGAGCTTGTACGATAGATACAATTAATAAGGCTACTAATATTAATACTTTTTTCATGATTTCATTGTTTAAGTTATTGTTAAAAATAGTAAAAACCGCCCAATATGAGCGGTTTTCTTTCATTATGTTTATATAGGCTCAAAAAAGCGCTCTCTAGTTTTACGTAATTTATCCATAAAGAACGCATCTCTTTGCTCTCCATTGAGCAACGGGTAACTGTATTTACAAAAATAATCTTTAAGTAATTGTAGCCCTTGCTCATATCCTTTCAGTTCTAATACCTCCTCAAAAGTAAGCTCTTGAGGTTTGCCAAATTTATTCTCCATTTCTTGCTCTGGAGTAATAACCGCCAATTTATTGTCAGTTACTTTAAATCCTATTTGTGCTCTCATCTTAGTTTTCTTTTGGTGGTTCAACTTCGTTTAGTGCGGCTCTTGCGTGCAGTTCTAGGCTATTGCCGTGAACATTGCACGTTCTACAAGTAATAAGTCGTTGTACAACGGTTTCTTTATTTACCAATACAATTGCTTTGCGGTTTTCGTTGATGATGTGGTCACAACGTAGCGTGGTTCTTATCATCCAATGGTCTTTATGCTCCTTGCAAAATGCTTGAGCAAAAACGGCCATATCAGTACTATTGCGGAAGTATTTAGTAGCTCTCATAATGATAATACTAATTGATTAGACGAATTGAATACACGAGAACCGGAGGCGATAAGTTGAAGTCCTTGTAAAGTAGTG
Organism: Flavobacterium sp. LS1P28; assembly: GCF_003970335.1. NCBI lineage: Bacteria > Pseudomonadati > Bacteroidota > Flavobacteriia > Flavobacteriales > Flavobacteriaceae > Flavobacterium > Flavobacterium sp. LS1P28. Next base: position 86,505 of record NZ_RYDI01000012.1, read on the forward strand.
AACCACGCAGGATGCGTGTTGCCAAACAACCATATTTTAACGGCCAAAGGCTGTACTTTGTTTAATTTCTTGGCGGCTTGATTGGCTCCAGTTCTGGACTTGATGGCAGCGTGATAATCGTTGAGAGAATAATAAGGAATCTCTTTGAGTGTAATCGTGCGTACGGGAGTTTCATTGAAAAGAACCTGCGTGTAAGGAACGTCACGGGCGTCAATGAAATCAGTTGGTTTTTTAGTGGTTCCGTAAAATCCTTTTTTGCGAATGCTTGGCAAAACTTCCTCCATTACCCAACGCTCGAATTTTTGTGCACTGGGTAAAGTAGAACTCATTATCAGGCGATACACATCACTTTCGGGAATTACCAATACTTCTAATTGTTTCTCTTTAGATTGTGGATGCGGTATACTATATTTTACAGCATACCTACATTGTTGCCTGATTGTATCAGATGGTCTTTTGTAACCCAATGCTTTAGCAACATCAGAACCTATAAAATGAGGTTCACCATTTACAAACACATTTCTAATTTCGGATTTACTTTCACTAAAATTGAAAGTCATCACTTCGGTTGGCTCATTTATAGACTGAACTGGTCTTACATTTTCTTTTTGCATAATCGAAAATATTAGATACACGAAAGCCTCGCTTTAGATGTGCAAAAATACCCGTAAGGATAGATTTCCCGTAGTTTCCGCAGGGACATCGTGGCGAGGCTGTCGCTTATTGTTAATTAAAGAATTGTAAAGGATTGCTCCTTACTGAGTATTTTTGCATGACAAATGTATAAATTATTTCAACTTAAAAACAATTGTTATCAATATTTTTTATTCTTTATGCTTTTTTCTTTAAGTTCTTCTATCGGTTTTGCGTTTTGCTAAATCTGCGAGCATTGGGTTAAAATTCTTTGTTTGTACCGCTTCAGGGTATTCGTTCTCGTAATATCGTTTATTGATATAGGTGGCCATGTGACACTTTGCAATTCCGCTTGATTTCAAATAGCGTTCGTATGGAGCAAGGGAGAGAAAAAATTTAATTTTCTCGGGTTCATTCATCTTTTTAAATGACTTTTCAGCGTCTTGCTTTGCGAGCTTGTGGTTGTAGAGTAACCATCCTGCATCAAAGGATAAATCCGCTACTGACTTTTCAATTATAAATACTTTGGTGTATTTTTCTTGTTTCATCCAGACGCTTTGAATAATACTTTCGTTGGCAGGAAAATTGGCAGAAAACAACCATTTCATTTGTCCGTCATTCAATTGTCCCTCACAGATTTCAAATAGCTTTAAATTGCCGTTTAAATCGTATTTAAACAGGAATATTAATCCTATTTCTTTTCCTTTGGCTCGGTAGGTGGTTAGTTGCTCCATTAAATAATTGTTTCCAGTTCGTAGTAAATTTGTATTCCTAACTTGGTAGCCTTTCTATGTTCTATCATTGCGCCTTTGCTGTCCGTGTAGCACGGCAGCATATAAATAGCGTCGCAAAACTCCAAAGCTTCAAGGCATTTGTTCATTGCCACGTCCCAGTCTTCTTTTGGGTTATCTATGAGTTCAATTGGGTTTATGACATCAAAGCCTTTTGACTCGAGTTCGTCCTGTGCTTCTTTGAATTTGAGTGCGGTTGGTTCTGCGGGTAGTCCGGTTACTTTCCCGGCGATGTAGATTGTTTTATTCATACGAATTTTTGATTTAAGTCGGTTGTGAAAGTTTGATATTGATTTTTGTGAGTAACGTGGAAAATACAGTTCAATAAATAACAAATGATTTTTTTTAAGTTTTTCGATTTGCGCCGGTGTCTTTTGATTGTCCTCTTCTACATCATCTATAATAATATAATTTGGGCGGTTCTTTAAGTCTCTTGGCCAACTCATTAGGCTAATTTTTGGTTTAACTCATTTACAATAGAAAGTAGTGCGTTTCTATCGTATTCACTCAGTTGGAATGTGATAGGGTTTTCAAGTATCATCCCCATATAAATCTCTAAATATGATGCCTCAAAGTATTCTAATGACACTTTTAGTTTTTTCTTTTGACTAAACAGATTTGAACTGTTTTGAATTTCAATCCGTTTTTTATGAATTCTTGTCATTACTATATTCATAACACTTTGCACTATTCTCTGACTTCGAGAATTCCCATATACATTTGTTAAATAGTCTAAGGCAGTTGCCAGTGCCAAAATGTGTGTAGGTATAAGTTTTAGATCTATTTTATACATCTTTTCCAGTAGGTTTATAATCCTCAAGCGGACAGTTATCAGGTATTGTTAGTGTGTGTTGTGAAATATCCCCTGTTTGACTTTGGGCAATCAAAAAATGAGGAGCATCAGGAAACATACATATTGCAAAACTGCTTTTGCTTTCTCGGCGGTTATCTGCGATAACGCAGAATTCACACTCGTTACATTCGGTTATTACTTTAGCTATTTTCATGCGCAGTCCGTTTTAGGTTTTTCTAATTCATCGCCACATTCAGTGCAAATTAGTACTGTTTTTTCGCAGGTGGCTATACTTTCTAGTACTTTTATTTCGGCGATGTCATGAGGACAAATGACCGTGATGCTATACTTTTCCATCTGCAAAGTCTTTTGAAAAGCAGTATTTAGCATGGCAATATTTTGTGCACTGGTTAACATCGGAGCAGTCACATTTTGGATACTTTGATGTCCACTTTTTTTTCTTTGGTTCTGGTTGTCCTAAAAGCCTACCCAACATAAAAACTCCTAGTAAGACTATAACTAAAAAGAACCATGCGACAGGGTTATTGATTATCTCCATGTTGTTTCATTTGGGCAGCATCTTTTACCGCCGTTTAACTTTTTTTGAGTGCTGTAGAATATTGAGTTTAAAAACTTTTTCATTATTTATATTTTGATTTTACGATGCCTTTGAAAGCTTCAATTATTTTCGAAACCTCTTCCGGTTTCATATCTTTTAATGGCATTTTAACCGGTGATTTATCACTCTTAAGAAAATCGCTCAGTCTGTTGATGTCTGGAACTTCGCCCCATTTGCCATTGGGTACCACCCATTGCGCTTGACGGAGTAGTGAGAGGATTGTTTTGTGCTGTTGGTTATTTTTATCGAATAAACCCCAGTTGCTTTTGCCGTGGCCTCTGCCACCTTGTACAATGGTTTGCAGTTGCTTTTTGGGTGCGTTGTAGTCGTCTATTGCGGAACCCTGTCCCTCGTACACGTATGCTTTAGTTGCTGTCATTATCTATTCTTGTTTTTTCTTCTGTAATGAGTGAGTCAATCATTCTAGTCCGCTCATCATAATCTAAATCTTTCTTCACGTCCATTAAGTCTTTTAAATAGCCGAGTTTTGCCTTTCTCAAATCATATTGCTCAATTTCGAGCTCAACGTTTGATTTTTTACAGCCTAATAATAAAATGGTGGCTGTGATAGTAATTATTACTTTTTTCATTTTTTTGTTGTTTTAAATTTGCTCCCGAGGCAGGATTCGAACCTGCTTTTGATGGTGCCTTGACATAACGGGTGGCGGGCTGCATCAATATTTAAAAAAGCCTATTGTCCCTTTCAGCTAGCTTTTATTCTCCAAGACACTCGGGAAACCGAATTAACTAACCTGAAAAATTTTGTGAAACGATTGTAATTCTAATTCCGGCACCTGAGCGCTTCATATTTACCTTTCCTAGTTTCATTAGTTTTCTCAACTGCTTATGCTTTAAATTGAAATTATGTGTAAATCCAGTTGTAATCTTGCCATCTTCTACAGATGAGCCTCCCTTAAATACGCCAACTATTTTGGCTATTTTTTCCTGATGTTTTTCGATCTCTTTTTGCATTTTTTTATCCTTTATAAGTTGCTTTTGTGTGTTTTTTGAACCTCTTGTTTTTAATGATTAGCTTTTCATAATTCCGAAAAGCTTGATGTTGCCTTGCGGTCAAATCCGCTTTACAAGACCAGTTTCCTAGACTGTCTTTATAAATCACGTGGCCGTTCAAATCGTAGCTTTCGTGGTCAATTATTGGCGTTATGGTTATTTCTGTTTTCATATTGTTTAAAGGTGGTTCTTATCTTAAATCGAAGCCATAACACATATTCAACGATGGCTTTCCCGTTGAGCACTATTAGCAGGATTGCTAATAGTGCCGTTACTGAATTACTCTGGTGCATTGGTTTCTGCAATTACTTCGTTGTAAAACTCAAACTTGTAGCCTTTAGAAAAATCAACCGCCGACATGGACAAAGGGATTGGCGTTTTGTTTTTGTTTTCGTCAATCAGTGCCGCTTCAACGAACCAAACGGAGCGCACTGGCTTGTATGATTTACTTATGATGTCAACACCATCGGTAAACTCTTCATCACTGAATTTGGCAGTTAATTTTTGCAGCTCTAAAACTCGACTGCCTTTCAGATTTCCTTTAGCGTCTTTTTTCAAAAGGTTAAAAACCATATCAACCAAAGCAGCGGTTTCGGTATCTTTTGCAAGCGAGCTAATGTATTTTTCTACTTTAGCAATACCGGCGTTTACCGTATCGTCCCAACCGTCCGTAATTCGGTAGCCTATTTGCACTTCGCCACCTTCAAAGGAGAACGTGTGGGACTGCTGTTTTTCTTTGATTCCGTAAACCTCCGCTTTAAGTTTTAGGATATTTTCGAAGTACTGAAACGCTTCTGTTTTGGCATTCGATAATGTTTCTGAGGCTAAGCATAGTTTAAAAATGGCTTTCGGTACCGTTTGCTCCACAAGTTCTTTGTAAGCGTTGCGGTCATCTTCTTTTTTGGCCTCTAATTTTGCCAAAGCTTCTTTTAATTGTTTCGCAGAAAACGCTGCTAATTGTCCTGCATTGGCGATTGAATTTGGTGCTTCCATTGTTGCTGTACTCATAATTATTGCTTCTTTTAATGTTATATTATTGATTTCCATTTATTTTAAAATTATATCGGAGGAAAAACCGGCCCATCCGGTGGCCTGTATTTTTTCGATGGTAAACTTGATTTTTGCCTCAATTGCAACCGGTATTTTATACTCCCTGACTTCGTGGCTAAATGTTTCGTTGTTGGCGTGGCTTAATTGCGATAGCAGTGCGCCACGCTCTTGATTGATGCAGATGCGCTCCCCAACTTTGAATACATGAATGCGACCTTGTTTTTGCAAATCCGAGCAATACACGAGTACGTTATGTAAATCTTCTAATCGTTGATATATGTCTTCGTTACTCATTTGCTGTGGAAATTATGGTTTCTAATGTCGAAGGTGTCACGCTCGTAGGTTCTACCTAGTTGTTGTTCTTTTAGCTTGCGCAAATCCGTTTCTATTATTATCCGGTTGGCGTGGTTGGGATTGTCTCTTAACCATTGCTCTAGCTCTGCTATTTTATTTTTTCGATGCTGTGGGGTCATTGTTAATTTTGATTGAATGTTAGACTTGGGATTTTTACACCGTGAACTTTGAGGTAACTCACCGCTCTTGTTTTTTTGATTTCCTGCAGTAGTGCTGTTGGGCGTATGTTGAACATGCCATACGTACAGTCGTTATAAAAAGTTTGATAATCCTTTACTGGAATGTTATCATCATAGCGCTGTGTCATGGTGGCAAACTTTTCCTCACATTTTGCATATTCCATTAAATACCATTTATTGACTGCCGAGTTTGCTATTACTTTTTGAAATTCTCTAGCGTTAATGGTTACGCTTTCGCACCATCTTGCGTATGATCCAAAAATCATGTTTTCGTAATCCTCAGCAGTCATTTGTAATTTTTGAGCGGTGGTTGTTGTTTTTGTACTCATGGCTATTTTATTTTTAAATCAAATTGGGCGGCTCCTTGCTCCCAAATGGTATAGGGTTCCTTATCTCCTCCAAGGCGACTTAAACACATCGCCCGGTAACCTTCAACTCTGATTTTGACATCAGCATCATATTTCACAAACTTGGCAAGTGATCCCTCCGGGTTCTTACCATCTGCATGGCTTATGAAAATGAACAACTTATTATGAAACTCCTCCTTTAGAAGTTTGTACTCCTTTTTATTGAGTCCGGTGTACTGCAATGAATCAATGAAAATAATGTCTGGCGATTTCTTGCGCCTCAGTCGCTCTTTCAAGTCGTCTATTCCTTCCCGGTTGCCTATTGTAAATCTGGTTTTCACTTCCTGCATGTTCTGGGCTACGATGGCATTTTGCATGGACTTTCGTGCGCCCTCTTCCAGTGTATTGTAAAAAACTTTTCCTGATAGCGTTAGGGCTTTTGCTAATTGAAGACTGAAACCCGTTTTACCGTTAAAGCTCTCACCCCATATAATCCAAATCCCTGAGCATTCTGGTGTCCCTAACAACTTTTTAAATTCGGGCGGTAAGTCTAATTCTTTGAACTTCTTTTTTGTTATTTCGTCAACCGAAACGGCTCTTTTTACTGCCATTAAACTCTGTTTTTTACAGCGTGAATTTTTCGTTTTACTCTTCTTAGGTCACATTCTGAATCGTTGAATATTTCCTTGATATCCTTTGTGCTTTCTACTCCGTTTGCAATGCATATTTGGGTAACATCATTGTAGTTAACTCCTTTAAGCTCTATGAACTTTCGACCGATACGAGAGTTGATTTCTTTGTATCCTTTGCGGTTGAGTTTGATTCCCTTGCTTATTCTTTTTGAAAGGTGATCTGTTGCACAAAGAATGATTCCGCAGTGGTCTTCCAGTCTATTATATAAAGTGATAAAGAAGTAAAGCACGGTGTCCGGAAGCTTGTCCGCTTCATCCAAAATGATAAGCGGGTTTTGTTGTGATTTCAGTTTCTTTACGATTTCGTTCATCATTTCGGCAACCGTAAAACCGCTATAATCAACACCCATTGAAGTTAGAAGTTGCACCAGGAACTCTTTACGGTTCCAGTACTCAGCACAGCTCAATAAATAGGCGTTTTTATTGTCAGACACGTAAAGGTCAAAGCTCTTAGACTTACCGGAACCTGCATCACCGGTCATGGCAAAAACATTGGCGTTTTGTTGTGCATCTGTCAAGAACTTTGAAATGATTTTAAAGTCAGTTGTTTCAACAAAAACCCATTCTTTAGAACTGTGTCCTATTTGTGATGCAACCGTTCTCCACATTTTATCTGAGATACTTTCCCAGTTGTTATTCATAATTTGAGAAAGCAAAGCGGCAGAAACATCATTTAATGAATTAGCGGCTTTGTTTTGGCTTCCCTTTTGATTGATAAAAAGGGCTAGTTTTTCTTGTACTTGTTTTTTGAAATCAGTTGTCATACTTTTGTTTTTTAAAATTTTGGTGAATTCGGGCTGCAACCCGTTTTTACATTAATTGAGTATAATCAAACTCTTGATCATCCTCTGTGAGAACCGCTTCGCTTAATTTCTTTTGATACTGAGCGATGTCGGTTTTTTCTTTTTTAACTCTCTTGGAGTTGACACCTTTTAGTTTTGGGTTTTTGAATCCGTAACTTTCGGCAGTCATGTTGTGTTTTTGTAGGTTCGCTTCCGCTTTTTCCTCCGTTGCAATTCGTATTTTCTTAGTGGCTTCGATTTGGTCTCTGTAATATTGAGCCTCCCAATCTTCTTGCTCTTGCTGTCCTCTGTGTATTTCTACTTTCGTTTCGGCAGCTCTCACAAATTTTAATCCTAGTGGCGTTTTCTTATAGAGATAGATCAAACTCATATCGTCCGGGTCAAACTTGATGTGAAACTTTTGGCTCACATTTTCAATATGCCATTCCTGGTCTATGGCTCTTGAATTTTCTTGGTAGACTACATATTCATATTGAACTGTTTTTTCTTTGAAGCTAATCCCGCTAGAGTGGCACTGTATTGGTAGGTTTCTCTCAATCCAAAAGAAGTCAACCATTTGAAACGGCGTTACTTTTGGGCAGTCCGGGTTTTCACTGTCAAAATACATTTCAATACGTGGTAAGCCTGTTTTTGGGTGCGGTGCCTGATTCCATTCGGTACGCTTTTGCTCGTATTGTGCTTTTAGTTGGGCAAACGTTGGTAACATTTCAGTATTCGCAAGAACAAACTCCATGTTAGCATGGCTCGAAACTTTTTTCGATGTGATATTTTGCCCAGAATAGTTTGGTAATTGTGCTAGAAACTGAGTTTGGAATCTTCCGAATGCGCTCTCAATCGTTTTCGATTTACCATTATAAGGCTGTGTTTTAATGGCTAAATGGCTAATTTTATCAAAGAAACCACCTGAGTGAAGCTTCTTGTTACCGGCACCGTTATCCAGTGATATTTGGTAAGGCCTGTGTTCTGAAACTTGAATTGCCATTTTGAAAGCTTGGTAACCTGCCTCGTAATCTTCCTTTTCTGAAATGTGATATCCTAAGAATACTTCGCTGTACGCATCCATAACCTCGTACACATTTATAGTTTTCATTTTACCGCTTGCATCCTGATAGTAAAGATTTATTTTGGTACCATCTGAATACCAAAGTGAATCTCTCATGGATGGCAAAGCCGTTTTGAATGACATGGTAAACTTTTCTTTGAATTTCAATTCTCCAAAACGGTACCCGTACCATAATGGCTCAATCTTAGGATCTGTTAGGAAGTTAATAAGCGATTGCTCTGACTTAATCATTTTCCATTCTTGCTCTTCCGCTTCGGTATTGTATTCTTTCAAAAGTTGGTTATAATTTGCTACACGTTTTACACGGTCACACCAACGAGCCAAAACAAATGACTTGGCATCATCGTTAATTTTCTCCGCATTTTTAGAACCAAAGGCTTTGTGTATAAAAACCCCGTAACCATCGTTTAAGTACTGTTTAACCTTGTCTCTAAGTATTCTTTGGTTTCTTGGAAGTGAGTGCGGATAAGTATGTTTTGGCAATTCTGAAACTACCTCTGCAATGCGTTCCCAAACATTCACTTTAGAACCTGCTAATGCTTTTCGTTGTGCTAATTTTGAATTAACGATAGTATTGATTGCATTTGCGATTGAAGCGTTACAGCAATACTCTTTAATGTTTTTCTCTGGGAGTGCCTCGCCGCTGTCAAGCGTATAGTTTCTAAAAAATTCATACGCTTTTTGATCGTCAAGGATATAATCAGTAAATGTGATAGTCGTCACCTTTGCGTAAGGATCTCCGGCTAGTTCAATTACTTTATTTTTTATATCTGATCTCATGGTGTCAAATTGTATTAGTGCTTTACGGCCATTACCGCCTGTCGTCATTTTTTTGAGGTGGCCTCTTGAACATAGTTGCTTATAATTAGGCTCGCTAATTATTCCGCTTTCTACAATCCAAGAGGCTTGTACACAAAGGATATTATTTTGATAGTATTCAAACATTATGATTCTTGGTTAGGTTCAAAAATTTCCAACATATTTTTTGCGTCCAATAGAATAGCTTTTGCTAAATCTGATTTATCCTCACGTTCGCCTTTTAAAACAAGAGTTATATAAGTGGCAGTACAGTCGTGTTTAACCGCTAGAGCTGACTTATTTATTTTTTTTCTTTGTGCTTTTGTAAAGTGCTCCATTTTTTCGTTAGCTTTGTTTTAAATTCTGAACAAATATCGAAACAAGTTTCGAAATAAAAAAATATATTCGAAAGTTTTTTCGAAAGTATTTTATAATGCTTTATAAATGAGTTCTATAAATAAGAAAATTGACGACATAGCTAACGAGCACTACGCAGGCAACAATTCCGCCTTTGCTAAAGTTATGGGTACAAGTGAGGCTAATATTCGTAATTACCGTAAGGAAACGATGCCAAAACTCGAATTCGTGGTAAAACTTAGAGAGATATTCGAAATAAGTTTCGATTATTTATTATCAGATTACGTAGACCCGGCTAAATCTAAAATAGGCGAGCCTAGCACGATCTATAAATTGAAAACTGATAGATCAATAAAGGATCAAAGAGTACCTTTATATGACATTGAGGCGACAGCCGGAATGGTAGAGTTATTCAGGAATAAAAACGGCAAAACAAAACCAGTAGATTTTATTTCAATACCAAATCTTCCAAAATGCGATGGTGCAATTTATGTCACAGGCGACAGTATGTATCCGTTATTAAAGAGTGGCGATATCGTAATGTACAAAGAGCTCAACAACTCTATAGATAATATTTTCTTTGGTGAAATGTATCTATTATCAATCAATATGGACGGTGAGGAATTTGTAACGGTAAAGTGGATTCACAAATCTGATAAAGGCGATGATTTTATAAAAATAGTTTCGCAAAATAGCCATCATCAGGCAAAGGATGTTCATCTTAAAAACATAAAAGCCTTAGCACTAATAAAAGCATCAATAAGGATCAATTCCATGAGTTAATTATTTTTTTCAACTGATTTCACAGGCTAAAACCTTGTAAGCCCTTGTAAATAGGGCTTTTTTTGTTTCTGTACACTAAAAAGTTAAGGCATTAAGTACACACTTAAACGCTTTTTTAGTTACTTTTTAAATGTTTTTATGTTTTAAGATTACTTATATATACTAACATTTACTAATATTTGTAACCCCAACTGTAACCCCAACTGTAACTGCAAAGTAATAATTAGATTTTTTTACATTTATTCATTGAGTCCATTTACAAAGTGTTTAAACAATCCTTTTAAAGCGTTTAAATAGTATTTAAACGGCAAAAAATAACCCCCATTTAGTAATAAAATGGGGGTTTTAGCTATATTTGGCCGGGTTAATAGTAGTAAGGCGTTTAAAGCGTTTAAAAATGATACTAGCGATGGTAGTCCAATGGTAGTAAACGGTAGATAAATGCACCTTTTAATTTTGGAGTGTTTTAGACCTTTTTTATCGTTAAGTATTGATTTTATTGAGTTTTTCGACCTTTTTTATATTACTTACTTATGTATGTTTTATTTTATAGCCCTTACAGCTATGTTTTTTGATTCAATTTTAATGCCTGTAAATATGATGGAATATTTTGACCCAAATGAAATTGAATCTGTGAATGTAATCAAAAAAGACACTACAATAAATGCTGTTTTGTATCATGGCCAACTTTATATTGCTTCTAAAAACCCCAAGAAATATGATTTTATAGGTTTAGACCAAATTAAATCTGAATTCACAAAAATCAAAAGTAATGATGTCATTTATATGGTAAACGGAACATTAATAAAAGACAATACTGATACTTTCAAAGTAGACCGAAACTATATTTTGGAGGTTGAAGTCACCAATACAGAAGCACATTACAATCTAAGAAAAAGTGACACCAAATTTGACATTATAAACATTTTGGGAAAAACCAAAGAAAATTTAGAAAATAAAAATAATATTTTAATAAGAGGTCAAGAGGTAATTGGTGTTAAATAGATTTTAAAAAAAACATTAAATGACTGTGCTTTGTGAATACCAATATATTTAATTTTATTTAAAAGATGTAGTTTGGCAACTACAGGACATACCTAATTTAATATTTTTTAAACCATTTTTAAGAACTACAGCTTAACATAGAACACCCCACTTTATCTCTGGCCCAATCGGGTCTTTTGGCAAACCACTTTTGAAAATTTGGTTGTTCATCATACGGCTTTTTAAGCATTTCGAATAATTCGTTTAGCAACGAATAATCTCCTTTATCCGCGTCATCAATACACAATTGTGCCATATAATTCCGCAATACATATTTTGGGTTCACGGCATTCATTTGATTTTTTCTTTCTGTATCCAAAAGTATTTCTTCATTGATTCGAATGCTGTATTTCTCCAACCAATCGTACCAATCTTTCAAGACCGTTTCATTTAAATCCTTTTCATTGTAAAAAGCGTCTTTTATTGAACCGAAAGCGGTAATTGCAAGATCAGCTTTAGTAACATCACTCAGATTTCTAAAGAAAATCGTCATATCTGTTTCTACCCGTTCCAGCAATTGGGTCAAACTCTGAATCAAAACAATATCGGATTCTTTTTTAATTTGGAAACCGAGTTTATTTCGCATCATATCCAAATACTCCTTTTCGTATTCCGTACTAAAAGCGTCCAAAATAGTTTCAAGTGGTTTGGCCTCATGAATTAAAGGATACAACGCATTCGCCAATTGATACAAATTCCAGAGTGCAATTTCAGGTTGATTGCCAAAACGGTATCTTTTATGTTGACTGTCCGTTGTATTAGGTGTCCAGCCGGAATTATAATCTTCCAACCAACCGTAAGGCCCATAATCAATCGTGATCCCGTGAATAGACATATTATCAGTATTCATAACGCCATGAACGAAACCAACGCGTTGCCAGTGTACAATCATTTTAAGTGTAGTTCGGGTTACTTCCTGAAAAAAGGCGAGATATTTTTCGATACCTTCCCCTTGAATGTGAGGAAAATGATGTTTGATCGTAAAATCAGCCAGTAATTTGAGATTAACATGATCTTCTCGAGAAGCAAACATTTCGAAACTACCAAAACGGATAAATGACGGAGCCACTCTGCAAACGATAGCGCCTTTTTCATAGGCAGGATTTCCATTATACATTACATCGCGCAATACCTGATCGCCTGAAAGCATAAGCGATAGCGAACGTGTTGTGGGAACACCTAAATAATGCATGGCTTCAGCGCATAAATGTTCCCGTATGGAAGAACGCAATACCGCAAAACCATCTGCAGTTCTGGAATATGGAGTTGGACCTGCTCCTTTTAGTTGTAAAGTATATATCTTATTTTCACGAATAACTTCGGTGAGATTGATGGCGCGACCATCTCCCAATTGTCCGGCCCAATTCCCAAATTGATGTCCGGCATAACACAAGGCAAAAGGATTTGTTTCCGGATAAATGGTGCTTCCTGAAAAAATGTGCAAAAAATCAGCTGAAAGTAGGTCTTCATCAGAAATGCCAATGGCATGAGCCACTTCATTAGAAGCATGAATTAGTGATGGGTTGGATGGTTTTTTGGGCAACACATACGAATATGCCGATTGCTGAACCTGTCTTGGTGTATTGATTTCAATGGGGTCAGCCGGCAATTCAGAAGTGAAATTATTTTTTATGTGGAGTTTCATAATACTAAAAAACATTAAAAACAAAGATAATTGTTATAAGCCAGAAAACTTTGCACTTTCGATTATTATTATGATTTGTTCGGTCAAAATAATTAAAAATTAATCCAAAAAAAATCCTGTTTGCCGCAGCAAACAGGATTTTTCAATATATAACAATTTTCTAATTAAGAAAGTGCAGCTTTTACTTGATCTGCAGCTTCTTGAAATTCAACAGCAGATAAAATTGGCATTCCTGAATTATCAATTAATTCTTTTGCAATAGCTGCATTGGTACCTTGTAAACGAACAATGATAGGCACTTTAATGGCATCTCCCATATTTTTGTATGCATCAACAACTCCTTGCGCCACACGGTCACAACGAACGATTCCACCAAAAATATTAATCAAAATAGCTTTTACATTTGGATCTTTTAAGATAATACGGAAAGCAGTTTCAACACGTTTTGCATCAGCAGTTCCACCTACGTCAAGGAAATTAGCAGGTTCAAAACCAGCATATTTAATTAAATCCATAGTTGCCATCGCTAAACCAGCTCCGTTCACCATACATCCTACTGTACCGTCAAGATCTACATAGTTCAAACCTACTTCTTTTGCTTCCACTTCGATTGGGTTTTCCTCACGAACGTCACGCATATCAGCATATTTCTTTTGTCTGTATAAAGCATTATCATCGATATTTACTTTAGCATCTACAGCCATAATTTTATTGTCAGATGTTTTCAAAACCGGATTGATTTCAAACATCGACGCATCAGAACCTATGTACGCATTGTACAAAGAATCGATGAATTTAACCATTTCTTTGAAAGCATTTCCAGAAAGACCTAAGTTAAAAGCAATTCTTCTGGTTTGAAAACCTTGCAGTCCAACAGAAGGATCCACTTCTTCGGTAAAAATTAAATGTGGGGTGTGCTCCGCAACTTCTTCAATATCCATTCCACCTTCAGTAGAATACATAATCATGTTACGACCTGTAGCTCTATTCAATAAAACAGAAACATAAAACTCAGAAGTTTCACTTTCACCAGGATAATAAACATCTTCAGCGATTAAAACTTTATGTACTTTCTTACCTTCCGCAGAAGTTTGTGGTGTAACTAATTGCATTCCGATGATTTGTTCTGCAATTTCTTCTACTTGTTGTAAGTTTTTTGCTAGTTTAACTCCACCACCTTTTCCGCGTCCACCTGCATGAACTTGGGCTTTTACAACATACCAACTTGTACCAGTTTCGGTAGTTAATTGTTTAGCAGCAGCAACCGCTTCTACTGGACTATTAGCAACGATTCCGCGTTGAATGCGAACCCCGTAACTAGCTAAAATCTCTTTTCCTTGATATTCGTGTATGTTCATAATATAGAATTTGTCTGGATTCTGAATTTATTCCAGAATAAAAGTGCCACAAAAATAGCAAAATTAAACGTAACTGTTATTTTTTTTTTGATTTAAATGGTGTCTAAATTTCAATAGTCCAAACGAAACTACAACTCCTTTCAAAATAAAAAAATATAAAGATTAACTCCAAATTTGTTATAAATTCAAAAGCAAAATGATCAGTAAAATATTTCTTTCAAAACTATCAATCCATCGGCTTCTATTTGGTTTTCTCGTTGTAGAAAAATCAAATCGAATGCGTTAAAATCCTATTATTATGTTTTATTTAACCTTTTTCTACTATAACTGTAAAAACAAGCCGTTTTTAACTTTTACACCTATTATATGTTACTAAATCTTTAATTTTGTATAAAAAATATTAAGCATGAAAGTTAAAGAACAAGGCCTTTATTTGCCCGAATTTGAACACGACAATTGCGGAGCAGGATTCATTTGTAATCTAAATGGAATCAAATCAAATGATATTATACACAAAGCATTGGATATTCTAATCAAATTAGAACATCGGGGTGCGGTGAGTTCAGATGGCAGAACGGGAGATGGAGCGGGAATATTATTTGATATCCCTCATGATTTTTTTAAGAAAGTTTGTGATTTTGAAATCCCCGAGACAAAACAATATGCCGTAGGAATGGTCTTTATGCCCAAAAGTAAAAACCAAGTTGTTTTTTGTAAAACGACTTTCGAAACTTCGATACGCGATCAAAATTTAGAAATATTAGGATGGAGAGACGTACCGGTTGATGCCACTAATTTAGGACGAATTGCCGGTGAGAAAGAACCAACCGTGAAACAAGTGTTTGTGGGTAAAAAAGGCTTAGACCTAACGGAACAACAATTTAATGCTAAATTATTTGCAGCGAGAAAAATTGCAGAACATGCGATCCAAAATTCAAGGATTTCAGAAAGCCACATGTTCTATTTTTCCAGTTGTTCCACCACCACAATCATCTATAAAGGATTATTGATGCCGGAAGACATCAGTAGGTATTATACGGATTTATTAGATGACGATTTGGTAACCCGATTAGCTTTGGTTCATCAACGTTTTTCTACCAACACATTCCCATCTTGGGAATTAGCGCAACCGTTCCGTTACATGTGCCACAATGGTGAGATCAATACACTACGTGGTAATATTAGTCGCATGCGTGCTCGTGAGGAATTGATGAAGAGTGATGTTTTTGGTGACGATATCAAAAAATTATTTCCAATCATTTTAGAAGGAAAATCAGATTCTGCTTCAATGGATATGGTAATTGAACTGTTATTGATGACGGGCCGCTCCTTGCCGGAAGCTATGATGATGGTTGTCCCTGAGGCGTGGGAAAAACACCAGACGATGTCCGCCGATAAAAAAGCTTTTTACGAATACAATGCTTGCATCATGGAACCTTGGGATGGCCCAGCCTCTATTCCTTTTACTGATGGTAATGTTATTGGTGCTTTGTTAGATAGAAATGGATTGCGTCCATCTCGTTATACATTGACTAAAAGTGGTTTCGTAATTATGTCTTCAGAAATTGGTGTTCTTGATATTAAACCCGAAGATGTAGTGCAACATGGTCGTTTAGAACCCGGAAAAATGTTTCTCGTGGACATGAATGAAGGCCGGATTATAGAAGATGACGAGATCAAAAATGCAATTGTCACAAAACGTCCTTATCAGCAATGGCTGGATGAAAATTTAGTACAATTATCTCAAATACCGTATACTCATAATCAAATTCCTGTAGAAAATATTGATTTTGAGACCAGACAAAGACTCTTTGGATATACACTAGAAGACTTAAAGACCATCATAAATCCTATGGGAATCCAAGGGGCAGAGGCATTAAGTTCTATGGGAAATGATACTCCTTTAGCGGTTTTGTCAGATCAGCCACAGCTTTTGTACAACTATTTCAAACAGTTATTTGCTCAGGTTACCAATCCACCATTAGATGGTATTCGCGAAGAAATCATTACTGATATTAGCCTGGCTATTGGGGGAGATTATAACATATTTGACATTGTTCCAAAACATTGTAAGAAACTAAAAATTCAAAATCCAGTAATCTCAAATGAGGATTTAGATAAAGTAAAAAATATTGATCATGCTGATTTCAAATCAGTAACAATTACAACTTTATACGACATCGAAAAAGGAGTAAATGGTTTAGAACGCGCTTTAGAAAGAGCAGTTCAAGCTACTTTCAAAGCCGTTTCTGAAGGGTGTAATATTGTAATCATTTCGGATAGAGGAGTAAGCGAAAAAATGGCTCCAATCCCAATGCTATTGGCTTGTTCCTATATTCATCATTCGATGAACATCCTGAAATCTCGTTCTAAGTTTGGAATCATCATTGAATCTGCAGAACCACGAGAGCCGCATCATTTTGCCTTATTATTTGGTTATGGTGCCAGTGCAATCAATCCTTATATGGTGAATGAAATTATTCACAACCAGGTAAATGAAGGTTTCATTACTGGTATTAAAGCAGATTACGCCATTAAAAATTACAATAAGGCGATTGCAAAAGGGATCCTGAAAATCATGAATAAAATTGGTATCTCTACGCTACATTCGTACAGAGCAGCACAGATATTTGAAATTTTGGGATTAAATAAAACATTCACTTCTAAATATTTTCCCTACACTCCTTCCAGAATTGAAGGAATTGGTCTAATGGAAATCGAAAAAGAAATCAAAAAAAGATACCAGAAAGCTTTTCCAAATTCGAAAGTGAGTAATTTACTGCCTCTGGAAATTGGCGGAATTTACAGATGGAGAAGATCAGGAGAAAAACACATGTTTAATCCAACAACGATTTCTAAATTACAACAAGCGGTACGTTTAAATAGTCCTGAAAGTTATAAGGAATACTCTGATATGGTTAATGACCAAAGTGAAAATCTAATGACAATTAGAGGTTTGTTTGAGTTCAATAATCTGGATCCTATTTCAATTGATGAAGTCGAACCTTGGACCGAAATTGTAAAAAAATTCAAAACTGGAGCCATGTCCTATGGTTCAATCAGTCAGGAAGCCCATGAAAATCTAGCAATTGCTATGAATAGAATTGGTGGAAAAAGCAACTCTGGAGAAGGTGGAGAAGATCCAAAACGATTCCAAAAAGACTTAAATGGAGATTCTAGAAATAGTGCTATCAAGCAAGTTGCCTCCGGAAGATTTGGAGTGTCTATCAACTATTTGACGAATGCCAAAGAGATTCAAATAAAAATGGCTCAAGGGGCAAAGCCCGGAGAGGGTGGTCAATTACCCGGCGAAAAAGTAGTGCCTTGGATTGCCGAAGTACGAAATTCTACGCCTTATGTTGGATTAATTTCACCGCCGCCACACCACGATATTTATTCTATTGAAGATTTATCCCAATTAATTTTTGATCTGAAAAATGCCAATCGTGAAGCCAGAATTAATGTAAAATTAGTTTCAGAAGTGGGCGTTGGAACGATCGCTGCCGGTGTTGCCAAAGCAAAAGCCGATGTGATTTTGATTTCAGGATACGATGGAGGAACTGGAGCTGCACCATTAACTTCACTACAACACACCGGTATTCCATGGGAACTTGGCCTTGCCGAAGCACAACAGACCTTAATCTTGAATGATTTAAGAAGCCGTGTCGTATTAGAATGTGACGGACAATTGAAAACAGGACGTGATGTAGCTATTGCAGCTTTACTTGGAGCTGAAGAATTTGGATTTGCGACTGCTCCTTTAGTCGCATCCGGTTGTATTATGATGAGAGCCTGTCACTTGAACACCTGCCCCGTAGGTATTGCGACACAAGATCCAGAACTGAGAAAAAATTTCAAAGGAACACCGGAACATATTATTAACTTTATGTATTTTATTGCTGAGGAGTTAAGAGAAATCATGGCGCAACTTGGATACAGAACCTTAAAGGAAATGGTGGGTCAATCTCAAAAATTAAATGTCAATAAAGCCATCAAGCATTATAAAGCCAGCGGATTAGATTTATCGGCTATTTTGTACAAACCTGAAAAAGCAAAAGAGGTTCCAAACCACAATACTACAACACAAGATCACGCACTAGAACACGTGCTTGACTTTGACATCATAAAAGCCGCTATTCCATCCATTTACAGGAAAGAGAAAACGAGAGTTACATTTGATATTAAAAATACAGATCGTTCCGTTGGCGCTATATTGAGTAATGAAATTTCAAAAATATATGGTGCACAAGGATTACCAGATGATACCATATTGGTAGATTTCACAGGTTCAGCAGGTCAAAGTTTTGGTGCTTTTGCAACTAATGGCTTGTCCTTTAAAATACATGGAAACTGTAATGATTATTTAGGAAAAGGACTTTCTGGTGCAAAACTAATTATCAAAGTCCCACCCGCTGCCACATTCAAGCCAGAGGAGAATATTATCATTGGTAACGTGGCGCTCTATGGAGCAATCACCGGCGAAGCCTATATCAACGGAATGGCTGGAGAACGTTTTTGCGTGAGAAATTCTGGAGCAACAGCTGTTGTGGAAGGAATTGGAGATCATGGTTGTGAATACATGACTGGAGGAACTGTAATCGTATTAGGAAAAACAGGACGAAATTTTGCAGCTGGAATGAGCGGTGGTATTGCGTATGTTTTTGATCCAAATAAAAAATTCGATGCTACCTTATGCAATATGGAAATGGTCGCATTTGAAACATTGGTTGCAGAAGATTTTACCAAATTAAAACATTTGATAAAAAATCATTCTATGTACACCAATAGTCCTTTAGCAAAAAGAATCCTTGAAGATTGGGAAAACCAACGCAACCATTTTGTCAAAGTGATGCCTACTGATTACAAAAAAGCATTAGAAAGATTAGCCGAAGAAAAACAAATTGAAGAACTACTAGCACTATAGTTATGGGAAAGATAGGAGGATTTAAAGAATATACTAGAACGGATGAAAGCACTATACTAGTTAAAGAGCGTGTATCAAATTACAATGAGTTTACAATTCAGTTAGAAAAAGATAAAATTAAAGAACAAGGATCCAGGTGTATGGATTGTGGGATTCCATTTTGTCACAGCGCCTGTCCGTTGGGAAATTTAATTCCTGATTTTAACGATATGGTGCATCAGGAAGAATGGGAAAGTGCCTTGAAAATATTACAATCAACCAATAATTTTCCTGAATTTACGGGTCGTTTATGCCCCGCTCCATGTGAAAAGTCATGTGTTTTAGGAATTATAAGTGAGCCAGTAGCAATTGAAAATATTGAAAAAAATATTATCGAAAGAGGTTTTGCTGAAGGTTGGATCAAACCACAACCTCCAGAAGTTAGAACAGGAAAAACAGTCGCCGTTATTGGCTCCGGTCCTGCTGGATTAGCAGCAGCACAACAGTTAAATCGTGCAGGACACACCGTTACCGTTTTTGAAAGAGACAACGCCATTGGTGGATTACTACGTTACGGAATTCCAAATTTCAAATTAGAAAAAGGAATTATCGACAGACGTGTTACTGTTTTAGAAGCTGAAGGAATCACTTTTAAAACGAATATAAATGTTGGCGTAAACTATAGTGTTGAAGAATTGAATGCTTTTGATTCAATCGTATTATGCGGTGGCGCCACAGAAAGAAGAAGTTTACCTACCAAAGGAATAGAAAGTCAAGGAGTGGTGCAGGCAATGACTTTCTTGACACAACAAACTAAATCACTATATGGTGAAGTAATTCCAGGTCAAATAATGGCTACCGGTAAGGATGTGATCGTTATAGGTGGCGGAGATACTGGTTCTGATTGTGTGGGAACATCAAACAGACACGGAGCTAAATCAGTGACTAATTTTGAGATTTTACCTAAACCACCCGTTGGAAGAAGTGAAACTACCCCTTGGCCGTTTTGGCCATTGCAATTAAAAACGTCCTCTTCACATGAAGAAGGGTGTAATAGAAACTGGTTGATCAATACCAAAGAATTCATTTCTAATGAAAGCGGCCAACTTGTAGGTTTAAAAACCGTTGAAGTGGCTTGGAAAATGACACCGGGACAAAGACCTGAATTGATAGAAAAAGAAGGTTCAGAAAAAATTTGGCCATGTGATTTAGCTTTATTGGCACTGGGATTTACGGGTCCTGAAAAAACATTAAGTGATCAATTAGGATTAGAAACTGATATGAGAAGCAATTATAAAGCAACAAATTATCAAACGAATGTTCCTCATATATTTACTGCAGGTGACATGCGAAGAGGACAATCTTTAATTGTATGGGCAATATCTGAAGGTCGAGAGGCAGCCAGAGAAGTTGATAAATACTTGATGGGGTATACCAATTTACCTACCAAAGGAAATGGTGATTTACCCAACTTATAATTCTTGCTACCATTTTGTAACCCTTGACAGAAAAATTTGTCAAGGGTTATTTTTTTTTAAATCAACAATAGATGTTCAAATTATAACTTTTTGTTATAATTTGTTAGAATTCAGTTATTAGCTTGTAGGACTAAATAAAGAGTAATAAATTTGCTGAAAATTAATAACCATGCAATCAAAAGACTTACTACAATTAGCAGAACAATTTGGCAGTCCAATATACGTTTATGATGCCGAAAAAATACAATCTCAATACAATAGATTAACTAAAGCTTTTTCTAAAGTAGATACGTTACGCATCAATTATGCCATGAAAGCATTGTCAAATGTTGCAATACTCCAATTATTAAAGGATATGGGAGCTGGTCTAGATACCGTTTCTATTCAAGAAGTACTATTAGGCCTTCATGCCGGTTATGCACCCGAAAAAATATTTTATACTCCAAACGGAGTTTCTCTCGAAGAAATTGAAGAAGTAAACGCGATGGGAGTTCAAATAAATATTGATAATTTATCAATATTAGAACAATTTGGGACTAAACATCCTAACGTACCTGTTTGCATTCGAATCAATCCACACGTAATGGCTGGTGGAAATACGAATATTTCTGTAGGACATATCGATAGTAAATTTGGAATCTCGATTCATCAATTGCCACACCTTGTTCGTATTGTAGAAAACACCAAAATGAATATTGTAGGCATTCACATGCACACTGGTTCTGATATTTTAGACATCGAAGTCTTTTTATATGCTGCCGAAATATTATTTGATGCGGCTAAAAACTTCAAAAATCTTGAATTCCTAGACTTTGGAAGTGGATTTAAAGTGCCATATAAAAAAGACGATATCGAAACGGACATCGAAGAATTAGGCAAAAAACTATCCAAAAGATTCAATGCGTTTTGTACTGAATATGGAAAAGAATTAACCTTGATATTTGAGCCCGGCAAATTTTTAGTTAGCGAGGCTGGCTTCTTTTTAGCTAAAGTTAATGTAGTAAAACAAACCACTTCGACTGTTTTTGCTGGAATAGACAGTGGTTTTAATCACCTTATCAGACCAATGTTGTACGGATCGCAACATCATATCGAAAACATCTCTAACCCCAAAGGAAAAGAACGTTTTTACTCCGTAGTAGGATACATTTGTGAAACGGATACTTTTGCAAACAACAGAAGGATTTCAGAAATCAAAGAAGGGGATATTTTATGTTTTAGAAACGCCGGAGCCTACTGCTTCTCAATGGCATCAAATTACAACTCCAGATACAAGCCAGCAGAGGTTTTATGGCTAAATGGGGAAGGCCATTTAATCCGTGCCCGCGAGAGTTTTGAAGATTTACTTAAAAACCAGATTCCGTTACCCATAGCAGCGACAGTCTAAAACAGGAATCCCATTTGTCCATGCAAATGGGATTTTTTTATTATTAACCCATAGCAATTTGAAACCTGTTTCATTCCAAAAAAATAATCAATCCTTAACATACTGCGTGAAGTAGTTTCTTTACATTTGGAATTCTTACAAAAAAAAGAAACAATGAATAGACGGAAATTTTTCAAGAATGGTTCTTTATTTGCAATTGGCGCAACTGTACTAAATCCTTTTGAAGGCAATGCACAAAATAAATTTTAGCATAAACAAGACTCTGAAAATCCTGTAAAATAAAAAACGCCCGTCTTTATCGTAAAGACGGGCGTTTTATTATTAAACTCGACTTAGGTTTATTTATCGTCATCTAAAAGTGTGTCTAACACTTCAGACTCCGTACCATTTGGAAAAGGAATTTTTAGCATTTGTGAAAGTGTAGGAGCAATTTGCGTAATATACTTTTTAGCATGCAACTCCCCTTTAGGAACTTTCCAACCATAAAAAAGCAACGGTACATGAGTATCATAGCTATTAAGTGTTCCGTGCGTAGTTCCGGTAGCTTGATACTGCATGTAACCCGCCTTATCTAACACCACAATTTCACCATTTTGTCTCGGATCATATCCCTTAGAAATAAAACTCAAAAAATAATCATCTCCGGAAGAAGCTAAAATTTCTTCCTCAGTATACACTCTTTTAACTTGCTCCTGTGTCATCAAAAACGTCTTAAAACTTTGTTTTACAACATTCATATCCAATCCTTTATTCTTAATAATTTCTGTATTAAAAAACAGATTAAAATTAGAATAATCCAAAACTAAATCAGCACCGAAACTTTCGTTAGAAAACTTTTTCAATGCTGCAACAATATCTTTAGAAGGTATATTTTTTACATTGTATTTATTATCTTTTAAATAATTTGGATTTTCGGCGCCTGCATGATCAGCAGTCAAAAAAAGCAAATAATTATCTTTTCCAACCGTTTTATCTAAGTAGGTTAAAAACTGAGCAATAGTCTCATCTAAACGTAAATAAGTATCTTGCAACTCCATAGAACGAGGCCCAAAAGTGTGACCAACATAATCAGTAGAAGAGAAACTAACAGTCAAAAAATCTGTTATATCATCTTTTCCGAGGGATTCATTTTCTATAGCTTTCATCGCCAAGTCAGCTAAAATATCATTGCCAAAAGGAGTAGAACGTAAAATATCAGCCCCTTTTTCTTTATAAATTTCTTTCAAATCATAAGGAAAAACAGGTCTTTTAGTTTTATCCAATTTTCCTTCATATGGATTATCATCTGCAAGACTTTCATTATAAGTAGCAACCGGCTTAAATAAATCCCAGCCTCTATTGATATAATTCATATATCGTTTTTCTTCATTGAATTCTGTAACCCAATCCGGTAATGCTAAACCATAAAAAGTACTTGAAATAAAGGCTCCTGTTTTACTGTACCAAAAAGCCCAATTGGCAAAGTGACCTGCTGGTAAAATGGCACCACGATCTTTGATACTCAACCCGATTACTTTGCCTTCAAAATTTGTTGCCATTCTTAATTCATCAGTGATAGTAGTGCTTAAAAGGTTTTTTGGAGACATAGCCCCCTCATTTTCTAAACCATCCCCAACTGTTTTCACAGAGGCATCGTCAGTGCAATACAAATCCTTTCCTGTCGCTTTATTAAACCAATCATTCCCTACAATGCCATGAGTAGATGGTGTAGCTCCAGTAAAAATACTGGCATGACCAGGGGCAGTATAGGTGGGTACAAAATTATAATGCATGTTATGAAAAGTGTACCCCTTATCCATTAATCTTTTAAATCCATTTGATGAAAAATCATCCGAAAAACGATATAAATATTCCATTTTCATTTGATCCACAACGATACCAACTACTAATTTGGGTCTTTGTTGCGCTTGCAAATTTGACATAAGAATAAAGACACAAAACAAAAATATTTTTTTCATAATAAAAATTTTAATGTTACAAAAGTACATTTTTGATTTCGAAAAAACTTAACTATGGAAAATCTACAGATAAATTTAACGGTAACATAACCATTACAATCCTAGTAGCATGAAAACAAGTCAATAAAATTCTCAAACTATTAAAAAACTAATTTAATTAAAAAAATCTCGTTAAAAAAACTGCACCATAATAATAGAAATGGACATTAACAAAGAAAGGCGACGAACCGAGCCCGCAGGGCGAACACGTGGTATCTATAAACAAAAGAACCCCAGTCTTTTCAGAC
>NZ_RYDI01000013.1:0-103029 GCF_003970335.1 Flavobacterium sp. LS1P28
ACTGATAAATAGAATGATGAAAACTCAAAAGGTTTTATATCAAGATATTATAATAAGTAAATAAATGAACACCTCAATAAAATTTTTTAACTACCAATTTAATGGTTGATTAGAAGGCTTTTATAAGAATAAAAAAAGAATGCTTTTTTTGAGTTATTACATAATATTTTTCTGATTATACTAATTGAATTGATTTTATTTAACAAATAAACCCGAGTAAGGGACTTCAAAAAATACTTTTAGCTACCGAATATAGTATAATTAACATACTGCCTTGTAAGGTATTGTTTAGCATCCATCATTTGTTAAAGGGTAATGATAGCAAAAATTTTCGATAACAGCCTCACTAAATAAAAAACTAAAATATATACTATTCTACAATAAAACAGCTTCTCTTATTTACTTAGTAAAATTGGAGCTAATTGAGCTAATAATATCTTATTTCAAAAATAGTGTCCAAATTAGATATAGGCACCATTATTTTGGTATTAAATATTACCTAATTAACTGTAAAAAAACATCCAGTGTAAGTGGATGTTTTTTAAAGGTTGAGTTTGTGCCTAAGTATCTATTTTTTTATAAACTTAACTTGTAGGCTCTTATCTTGACTAATAAACTTGACGATATAGACCCCTGGTTTCAGGTTTCCTACCTTTACATTATTTTCTTCTTCGTAATTAATACTTCGAATTAATCTACCTGAGATGTCATAAATAACAACTTCTAATGGAGAGAAGAAATCTGGTAAATCGAAGGATAAATTTTCTTGCACTGGATTAGGATAGACTCTAATCATACTATTTCTACCGTAATCCTTAGTAGCCAAGGTCAAATCATCCAAACCGCTTGCAATCAATGTATAATCTTGAACACCAGCTAATAAATTCCCTTTGTTAGTAACCTGAATAGTATATTTACCAGCAGCAGCGTTAAGAATTGATACTTTTTCAATATTATCAACATTATTGTCAGAATCTTGAGTTGCCGCGCTATTCATCGAAGTAGGAATCAATTTCCATGGATAGTATACCCTGCCGGACTCATCAATAATCTTAAGATCAAGATTATTCACCAGATTCGTATTTCTATTATCCTCAACTACAGGAGTGACGACGGAACCAAATTTAACTGGATCAGTCCATGCAATAGAAACATTTAAAGCTCTAGGGGATGAAATAGAAATCTGTCTTGTAAAAACTACTTGATCCGTTAAAGTATTTTCTAAAACTAGTGAGGTCTTCCCTTTTGAACTAATTAATTTAGCAGCTTCTTCTCCATTAGCTAAGCCCCACCCGTACTCATAATCTGGGCCTATTGACAAACCTGCTTCATCTGCAGTATGGCAAAGCAAGCCACGAGCTGTTGCAGCTTTCATAAATGAAGCATTCAAATTGTTATAATGCTGCTGCAGTAAAACAATTAAGCCTGTGATTGCTGGAGCTGCCATTGAAGTACCACTTAACGTCTCATAGGTATTATCATTAGGTCCATTACAAGAATATACCCCTACACCTTTTGCACTGATATCTGGTTTAATTCTTCCGTCATCGGCAGGTCCATAATTACTAAACGAACTCATTGTTATGCTTCCTGGGCCTGTATAATTAGAAACCGAATTAACCGCCGCAACTACAATCGCATTTTTAGATACTGCACTTCCTGTAAGCATATCAAAACCACCTTTAGCATTTATTTGTGAATGAGTGCTATTTCTTGAGTTACCCGCAGCTACAACTATTTGATAATACGGAAACACCTCTGAAATTTTATCAAAGTCGGATGAGGTCTGATCATAATAACCAAATCTCGCGTTAGGAAAAGAATTAGAAATACCATACCCGTATGAATGGTTTGATACTAAATACCCTTCGCCTGCGAAACTCGCCATTTCCTCAACATCACTATCCCAATAATACGTTTTTGCTTTCGCTTGATATGCGAACCCTCTCGCTTTAGGCACCACTCCTATTCCCACTATGGTTCCAGTAACGTGGGTAGAATGGGCACTAGGAGATATTGCTCCATCACCAAAAGATATCTTTGAACCAGCCAACTCCTGATGAGTTTCACGGACTTTACCTCCATCCCAAACACCAGCAGTTATTCCGATACCAGTCAAATTAAGACCTAAAACACCATTTGGGTGCAATGAATTTGCACGAATGGTAACAACAGAAGCATCATTTTCTATTGTGTAAAAAAAAGGTAATCCATCATAAATACGCTGAAGTGAATTCGTTTCAGAATCTAACAATCTGTATAGAAGCTTATAACTTTGAATTTTACTTTTTTGCTCCTTTTGGGCTTCTGCTAATTTAAGAACAAAACTATTAATTTTTTCATTGTCATAGGTCTGCATCATTATCTTTCGTTCTTGTACGGTCTGCGCAATAGAAAATTGAAAAATTAGTATATAAAATAAAATTTTTTTCATTTATAAAAAATTAAGAATTAATTTCAATAAACTACTATATAAAAACACTTTAAACAAAAAACCTCCCAAATGGTTAAATAGGGAGGTTTTTTAAAATGTTAATGTTTAATAATTAGTAACCAGGATTTTGCTGTAAATTACTATTCAAATCTATTTGAGATTGCGGAATAGGAAGTTGCCATTTAAAATTACCTGCAGGAATAGTTAATGCAGAAGTTTCTACTTTTGTACCAGCACCGCTAGCATAATCTCCTTCAACAGAATTTCTAACCATTCCCAAACCTAGTCTTTTTAATGTAAAGAAACGGTCCATTTCGAAAGCAAGCTCTAATCTTCGTTCAAGTAAAATAGCATTTAGTAAGGTAGCTCCAGTCTCATTACCTGAAACAAAAGAAGAATATCTCTGAGATCTTACTGCATCAAGAAATGCTAAACCTCCACCATTGATTCTATACTGAGCCTCAGCCATGTTCAAATACACTTCTTCTACACGTAATACTTTTATATCAACTATAGCCGGGTTACCTGTCAAACGACTAAGGTACTTAATAACATGATTATAAGGAATACTATTGAACGGACTAGTAACAATGTATGCTGATTTTCTAATATCAGTCGTTTGAAATAAATCTGAAAAGCTCTTAGGTACAACATATTCAGAACGAATACCACTTGCTACTGTTTGATTGTATACAACTCCAGGCGTAACACCATCAACTTGATCTATCCTAAGTTTAAATAAAACACCAGGGGCTTTTATATCTGTATCCTTCCATAGATTAACAAAATCCGTTCTAGGACAAACTGCATTACCTGCAATAGCAAGATTTCCATATTGAATAACCTTTGAGAAATCTCCTAAATAAAGATACACACGAGATAATAAAGCATAAACAGCAGCCTTTGACGCCTTTCCTGAGGCAACGGTATTAGTTGTGCCAATTTTGTCAGCAGCAATAAGCAAATCATCTACTACTTTCTTGTAAGTATCTTGAACAGTCGGCCTTGTTGGTTTAGAAAAAGGGGCAACAACATCTAGATAATACATACCTAAAGAGGCGTTAGCGTCAGCTGCTTGAGTAGGGATTTTAGAATAAATTCTTACCATATCAAAATTATTTATTGCTCTAATAAAACGAGCTTGCCCTTCGATGTTATCTCTAGCAGCATTTTGAGGTATAATTTCAATATTTTCTATAATCCTAGTAGCAGTTTCTGCGGCTCTGTATGCACTGATATAATAGTTAAAATGAGAACTATTAGGCACTGAAAGCAATCTAAAACCATTAGCATTAGACTGACGCCCTTCTATTTTAAGAATTAGATTATCTGTCATTACTTCAGAGTCAATAACAAACTCAGTACCATAACCACCGTCACCTCCATTTTTAATCATGTAGGAGTACGCTCCAGTTAACATATTCTCAAAATCGGTCGAATTACGTAAAACAATGGACTCACTGATCGCATTGTAAGGTGCGAATGTGATATCTTCATCATCGCAAGAATTTAATGCGAAAGATAAAGCAACAAGATATATTATTTTTTTCATAATTTTTTTAATTATAAATTAATTGATACTCCAAAAAGGAATGTTTGAACAGTAGGATAAGAATACAATGCAAATTGTCCAGGAACTAATAACCCTGTTTGACTCTCAGCACTACCTATTCCTACCTCTGGATCACCATTGAACTTAGTCCATGTAAATAAGTTTTGCATTTGAGTATATATTCTAATATCGTCTACCGGTAAGTTAGAGAATGCTTTCTTCGTAAATTTATATCCAATATTAAGATTTCTAAATCTAATGTAGCTTGCATCTTCTAAGAAACGATCTGACTCAAGGTTAGAGTTGATGCCTGATAATTGTCTTGGTGCAGGCAAAGAGGCAGTAGTGTTAGTTGTAGTCCAATAGTCAAAGGCAGCGACAGCTTGGTTTCTATTTGGCGCATTACCATCTGCAGTCATATTTTGCCACATGTAATTGTAAGTATAATTGCCTTGTTTGAATACAAAATCAGTAGAGATATCAAATCCTTTGTAAGCAAATTGCATACCAAAACCACCTTCGTACTTAGCATATGGAGTTTTTCCAGTAAAAACTCTATCTCCAGCATTGTAAACATCTGTAGTTGTCCCATCTAACTTAGTATACATTGCACGACCGTTAGTAGGATTAACTCCTGCATAAGGCACAAGGAAGAAATCATCAGGTGAACGACCTACTTTATTCCATGTCAATCCTCTTGAAAGCTGATTATTTGGATCTCCAGGACGGTTTAACTCATTAATTTCTCTATCAAAAGCAGCGGCATTGACATAAAAAGACAAAGTAGTATTTTCATTTTTTATTGCAAAAGCTTTTAACTCAATTTCAGCTCCTTTAGAAGTCCAGTCACCTGCATTAATAAGCGCAGAAAACGAAGTACCAACAGTAGTATTATCACTATAAATAAAATCATTTCTTTTATCTTGAAATATCGAACTTGATAAAGTCAACCAATTGTTCAATACTGCAGCCTCGATACCAACTTCGTATTTCTCCGCTTTTTCAAACTTCAAATTATTGTTACCAACTGTGCTTCCTGTCAAGATTGTTCCAATACCTCCTCCATATTGTGAAGTGCTAAAAAGACTTTGAGCAGTATAACTACCAATACCATTAGTTGAATTTAATTCTCCGTATGATGCTCTCAACTTTAAATTATTCAACCATTTTACATCACTCATAAAAGATTCTCTGGTAACATTCCATCCTAAAGAGATTCCCTTAGCGAATGCGTATTTATTGTTTGTTCCTAGAACGGATGAACCATCACGTCTTCCATATAATGACACTAAATACTTGCCATCAAAATCGTAATCGATGTTACCAAAAATAGAAACAGTAGCATTTTCATTTCTTCCAGTAAAAGGAACTCCAACAACTGCTGTTCCTGCAGTTGGCAAATCACCATTTACGTACCCTTTTCTAGTTAAAGAATATGATCTAAAGTTCGATTTAAAATATTCATATAATACAGTTGACTCAAAATTGTGCTTGCCATTGATACTATATTTGTAATTCAAACTGTTCGTTAATTGATACTCTAATCCATCCGATCCATTATCTGTTTTTATACCTCTAGCAGAAGGATCTCCAACAATTAAATCCAAAAATGAAGATGGCTTTACGAAAGACTCCCTTTGATATCTTTCGTAGTTTATATTCATTTGGGTTTTGAAGGTCAAATCTTTAACTATCCCTAACTCAACATATGGACGTCCATATAATCTAAAGAAACGACGTTGTTCAGTATTATTAACAATCGCCTCTTGAATAGGGAAACCTGCAAGCAAACTTGTATTAAAAACTGGTTTACCAAGTACATCATTAACTACGTTACCATTAGCATCTCTTGCAAAAAATGGCTCATAAGGATTGTAATCGTACATTGCTCTAATTGGACTTTGGGCATTGTTACGATCTCTTGAATCATTAAATTTCTCGTATGACCCCCCTATATTGAAGCCAAACTTAACTCTTTCATTCGGTTTGTATTCACTGTTATACCTTCCAGTAATTCTATTGAACCCTTTAAGCTTGTCGATAATTCCACTATCTTCAGTATAACCAATAGACATAAAATTAGTAAATTGATCATTACCCCCTGAGTACGAAAAATTATTATTTTGAACGAATCCCTTTTTCAGTAAGTCATCTTGCCAGTTGTGATCGTAAGAACGCAACAAAGCCAACTGAGCCGCTGTTTTACCAACAGTTGAACCAGCACCAATCAAGGCTTCATAACGAATTTTCTGATCAGCATTCATCATATCAAACGGGTCATCAATTTTTTGAGTAAATCCAAGCGAATTATTAAACTGGAACTTACCTTTTGCATTTTTACCTTTTTTCGTGGTAATAACTACAACTCCATTTCCACCACGTACTCCATAAATTGCAGCAGACGCTCCATCTTTAAGTACAGAAACAGACTCGATATCATTTGAACTTAAAGCAGATGCTTCACTTCCGCTCACGAATGCACCATCCACTACATAAATAGCTTCAGCTGTACCTCCTGTAATACTTACAGCTCCACGAACTGTAACATAAGCAGCCGCTCCCGGTTTACCGTTTTGAGCAGTAACTTGTACCCCTGCTGCCTGTCCTTGTAATGCATTCTGAATAGTTAAAGCAGGAGATTGCTTTGCAATTTCATCTGCAGAAATTGTAGACACTGAGGAAGACAACTTTCTTGAATCTTTTGAAAAGTATCCCAAATTAGTTTGAACAACAACCTCATTCAAACTTACTCCATCTTGTAGGGAAACATTCACTGTATTTGAAGGCCCAACCGTTTTGGAAGCATCTGTCATTCCCACAAAAGAAAACAGCAATACATCTCCTGTTTTCGCTTTGATGGAGTACTTTCCATCCAAATTAGTTTGAACTCCTACTTTGGAACCCCTCACCAAAACATTTACACCTGGCAAAGGTCCTGTGGCATCAGACACTACACCTGTAACAGTTTTCTCTTGTGCGAACACAAATTGCATTGACAACGCCAACAGCAACGAAAAAATCCATTTGAATTTTGATCTCATATTAAATTTGTTTTTTGAATTAGTTATTTTACAAAAATCTTAATAAATTCTTAATAAAACAAATTTATTTTATAAATAACGAAATTAACATTTATTAAAGTTTCTAGTCAAAAAATTAGATAACCTCATACATTTACATATTTATTAAATATTATGTGCTGATAGCAGTACAAAAAATTATCTTTTTATCAAAGTTAATTTAATGTTAAGCCCTCTTCTTTTTAACACCCTATTATGAAATCAGAACGGATGAAACCA
The DNA here is from genome assembly GCF_003970335.1 of Flavobacterium sp. LS1P28. Lineage (NCBI taxonomy): Bacteria > Pseudomonadati > Bacteroidota > Flavobacteriia > Flavobacteriales > Flavobacteriaceae > Flavobacterium > Flavobacterium sp. LS1P28. The sequence continues at coordinate 7,286 of NZ_RYDI01000013.1, forward strand.
TCAATAATTCTATGACTTGAGAATTATTTTATCAGAAAAAAACTCCAAAATAATTACTATTAAAAAAATATTTTATAAAATTACCTCTGTGCAGTATTTAAAACATCTGTAGATTTTACACCAAAAGCGAATGCAAAAACAACAGTTTCAAGAAAAACTTCTTGCAACTGTTTACAATATAACCATAATTAAACTAAGCTACTGACATCATTTTTTAAAACGAACCAAGCCAGTATTAAACACCAAGGATTTTGCTGGACTCTTAGCGTTGGGTTAGTATTCAATTCTAATTGCTGCATTGTCCATAAAAATTTAAAATCACCATAAGGAATCGCATTCACACCAAAAGGACCAGAATATAAAGTTTGTAAAGCATATACATCTAAAGCAGAAGACGCAATAGAACATTCTCCATTAGCCCCTTTAGCAGGCACACCATCTATTAAAAAATAAGTGTCATTTTACAACCTTTGAATATCAGCCTAATGACTACCTTCCAAAAGAAAATCAATTATTCTTTCTTTCAAAATCTCACCCAACAAGTTAATATTTTAAAAAAAGCTAGCTCCTGTAAATGCTTGTGTTGTGTGATTAACAAAGGATCTATTTCTAACAAAATTTAATCTGCCTTAACCATAAGCAACATCTCCAAGTCTTGCATAAACCTCCGCCATGTTTAACGCGACTTCAGCATATCTGATGATTGGAGCTACATACTTTTTATTCACACCTTCTTAGTCTTTTTTAGTAAATTTAGAATTGTGACAATAGGTTCCTACACCTATAATCACCTTTGTGCCTTCACCTCTTCTTTTATAATTGCATTAACCAACTTGGGTCTCTACATATAATTGTACTAACAGCTACCGAACTACGACCATTAGGTGCAGCCGGAATTGACGGATGACACATGGTCACTAATACACCATTGAATACTAGGTTGTTTGTAGCTACGTTATCAATAGAAAAATAGATTCTGTTTTTGAAATATTACTAGAAAAAGTAGTTTTGGGCCTATCTGTCATAGCGTATACAACATCCCGTTTAACACCTTCTGTGATTACGTTATTCCAATCCCACAAATCCAAGTAAACTCTTGTTTTGTATGCTATGGCGGCTTCATTAATAATTCTTGATATGGCGGCAGCACCAGTTCTTGCGCTTTTCGAAGAAAGCAAGATCTTAACGTCATTTAAATTTTTAAGAACTTTAGTACAACTTTCTGCTACGGCATTTCTACTCTGAGCCAAATCTAATTTAGTCTTTATAGTAGTATTATAGGTATTTTCTCTGTGACTAACAACTGGATTATCTGCGTTTTAATCTTAAAAAGATCTAACACAATAAATCAACAGTCCTTTATGTCCACTCACTCTAAAAAATTTAGCCTATACAATATAGTCACTTCCTAAATTTTAGGAAAATATTCCGCTTGAAACAGTTTTTTTTAACCCTTTGACTATAATCTACATTATATTAATCAGTCCTTTATTATATGCACATATAGCATATGTTTATAGCAGTTGTATGATTATCACCCCTACAACAGGTTAACAGTCAAAAGGCATTTAAGCAAGAAAAAACTCTACTATTTTTATGTCACTGCAAATTACAGGCCCAATCCAAAAACTGAACCCCGCATTCCCGTTGCATTAAAGTGACCTAAATAAGTCCGTTGCAACTGACTAAAAGTAAATATATATATAAATAAAAATATTTTGTTAATATTCTAATAAAATATTTTTTTTAAGATAATATTAAACACTAACAGTATGTATTTAACACTTTACTAGTATTTAATCAAAAATATTAATCGTTTGAATACAACATAAAATGTTAAAACTAGGTTAATAAAGTGTTAAAAAATAGTTGCTCCAAAATTTAAGTAACATTTTTGATATTACTAACAAATACAAATTAATATGAAATTGAAATTTATTTTTTTTTTAGTACTATTGTCAGTACTGATAACGCAAAGTTCCTTTGCACAGAAAAAAACTGTAAATGGTAAAGTTTCCGATGAAACCGGATTATCAATACCAGGTGCAAATGTGCTAATAGGTGGTACTACAACAGGAATTCAAACTGATTTTGAGGGTAACTTTTCAATAAGTTCAATCTCAGTAGGAGACAATATCGTAATTTCTTTTGTTGGCTACAGATCACAAACAATTAAAATTACTCAAAGCAACACCTACAATGTTGCGCTTCAACCAGATGCACAAATGATGGATGAAGTAGTTGTTATTGGTTATGGAGTTCAAAAAAAGAGAGACCTTACCAGTTCAATTGCTTCTATCAAAGGAGAATCAATTCAGGGCTTGGTTACTCCAAGTTTTGAAAGTCAATTAGCAGGAAGAGCATCAGGTGTACAGATTACCTCTGCCACAGGCATCATTGGTGAAGCTCCGAAAGTAAGAATTAGAGGTACTGCTTCTATTTCTTCTGGAACAAATCCTTTATACATTGTTGATGGGATGCCTGTGTACTCCGGGAGTAATGGTGGATTTGCCAGCTCAAATGCCTTAGGAGATATCAATCCCGCCGATATCGAATCATTTGAAGTATTAAAAGATGGTGCCGCAACAGCTATTTACGGTTCCCGTGCTGCTAATGGGGTAATCATTATTACAACTAAAAAAGGAAAAAAAGGGACAATGAAAGTTAGCTACAATGTAGTAACTGGTTTTGCCTCTCCAATTAAAACTTTTGACTTATTAGAAACAGCAGACTTCCTGACTATTTCAAATGAAAAAAGAAGTAACAGAACACCTGTTCAACCTGCCTGGGCTGTGGGTAATGAATTTAATACAGATTGGCAAGGTGCAGTTCTAAGAAAAGGAGCTTTTCAAATGGACCACAACCTTTCCTTAAGTGGAGGATCTGATAAAACCAGATACTACATGTCAATGGGCTATACCGAACAAGAAGGAGTAGCGCAATCAAATGAAATGACTCGTTATACTTTTAGAACAAATATTGAACACGAAGTTAACAATTGGCTAACTATCGGTGGAAATGCAGCACTAACACGAACAGAATACAATGGTTTGAATACAGGAGGAAATTCACTTTCTGGAAACATTTTTAATGCCATTCGTCAAGCGCCTAACACTCCAATATTTGATGCAACTAACCCTACGGGTTATAATTTGAATTTAACCACAGGAACTGTTGGACAAGGAACCAACTTAAGCCCTATTGGTGACAACATTTCCAACATTGCTTACGTTTTAGCTAATAATAGGTTTCAATCTAAAATTAATAGAACACTTATCAATACTTTTGCATCAGCTAACATTACAAAGGATATTAATTACAGATTTCAAGCTAGTGTTGACAATCCAATAACAGGTGGATTTTTATATTATAATCCCACTCACGGTGATGGCCGTGGTTCAAATGGTAGACTTCAAAATGATAATACTGATTTGTTAAGGTGGAACATCCAAAATGCTCTTTCTTACAACAAAACATTTGCTGAAAATCATAACGTCTCTGCCACAGCAGTAGCAGAGTATCAGAAAGAAAAAAATCAATATTTTGTTGGTATAGGAACCGATTTATTAAATGAATTTTATAATCAAAATTTAGTTACTGGTGCCTATGGAGTTCAACAATCAGGAGGTTCTGTAACCGAAATAGGAATCATGTCCTATATTGGAAGATTAAGCTACAACTACAAACAACGATATTTTGTACAAGCATCTATCAGAAGAGATGGTATTTCAAAATTAAGTGCCGATACACGTTGGAATAACTTTTCAGGCTACTCAGTAGGTTGGAATATCGCCAATGAAGAATTCATGAAACCATTATCGAATGTTGTAAATGAATTCAAACTAAGAGCTTCTTATTCTGAAGTAGGAAATACAGAAATTGGAACTTATCCATATTTAGGACTTACATCTGCCTCTCAATATGGTGCTTTAAACGGAATTGCTTTTACCCAATTCGGTAATGATTTATTACAATGGGAAACGAGTAAAAAAACAGATTTTGGTGTCGATCTGGCATTATTTCAAAACAAAGTGAAATTGACTTTTGATTATTTCAATAATGACATTGACGGAATTGTTTTACAGGTTCCAACCGCTCCTTCCTTAGGTGTTCCAAGTAATAGAATTTCTCAAAATATTGGACAATTATACAACAGAGGATATGAGTTCTCTACAGATATCAACCTAGTAAATACCGAAGATTTAAGATGGGATGTAGGTGCTAACATTACCTTTCAAACTAACAAAGTAACCTCACTCCCTGGTGGTTTGGATATCGTAGGTGGTTCATCAACAGATCCTCTCATTGCAGCAAACGTTATTATTAGAGAAGGAGAATCTGTAAATTCACTTTTCGGATATCGATATTGGGGCTCAAATCCTGCTAACGGAAATCCTGTTTATTACAAAGCAGACGGATCTCTGGTTCAAGGAAATGTTGAAGCGGGAACATATTCTACTTTTGACATAAACAATCCCTCTGACATTAGTACACGAGCAGCAGCATTAGGTCAATCTGACAAAAAGATTTTAGGAAATACACTGCCAACTTATTTTGGTGGATTAAACTCTAAAATAAGCTACAAAGATTTTGACTTTAGCTTTCTTTTCCGATTCAGTGGAGGAAATAAAATGTTTAATTCCACGAGAAGAGACTTGATGAATCAAAACTTAAACAACAACAGCACAGAGATATTAGGAAGATGGCAAAGTGCTGAAAATCCAGGAGACGGATGGACTCCTAGACTTTATGCCAGCCAAAATACTTTTTTAAATCAGGCCAGTAATGCAACTACACGATTTGTTGAAGATGGATCTTTTATTAGTTTAGATAATTTATCGTTGGGGTACAAGTTACCAAAAGTGCTTACCGACAAAATCAATGTAGATGTAATTCGCTTTTTCGTCCAAGCACAAAACCTACTAATTATTACCAAATATAAAGGACTAAATCCTGAAATGGAAACCCTTGGAGTAGATTTAAATGGTACACCACGATCAAAAGTCGTTTCAATAGGTATTAACGTAAACTTATAAAAAACATGAAAAAATATTTAAAATTCATAGCAATATCCGTTCTGGTACTAGGAACGAGTGCTTGTAGCGAAGAGAAGCTTCTCAATTTAACACCGATAAATAACATTTCAATAGAAGAAGCTTTTTCAACACCGTCCCTAATTGAAAGTTCCATAAACGGAATGTACAATGCGGCAGCTATTGGACAATACAATTCAACAAACCCAAACGGTGGTAGAGGTTTTGTATGGGGAGCTGCATTTGTACAACAAGGAGACAATCGAGGGGAAGACGTAGTAAATATTCAGGCTTTTTATCAAATTACCTATACATCCACTCATGATGCAGGTTCTGCCAACAATACATACTATTGGGTAGATGCTTATCGCTTAATTAACCGCTGCAATTTGGCCATAGAGGGAGTTACAACCGCAGTATCTAACGGCATAATTACACAAGCTGTTGCGAACAATTATATTGGTCAGGCGAAATTCCTGAGAGCAATAACGCATTTTGAATTGCTGACTTATTTTGCAAGACCTTACAATTTTAGCGCTGGAGCATCTCATTTAGGGATCCCATACAGAGAAGTGGGGGTAGACACACAAGCAGAAATTGCATCTGAACTTTTAAAACCTCGTAACACAGTAGCCGAATGCTATGACAAAGTAATTGCTGATTTAACTGCTGCTGAATCTCTGACCACTAATGTGACTTTGACAAAAGCATCTAAAAATGCTGCTATTGCTTTTAAAACTAGAGTGTATTTGCATAAAAGAGATTGGAACAATGTAATTACAGAAGGTCAAAAATTAAATGGAGCGTACGCTTTGACAGGCACTCCAAATGGGCCATTTGCAAATAGTTATGTAAATACTGAATCTATATTTTCAATTTTGATGGCCTCTACACTAAATCCTGGAGTAAATGCAGCTTTGGCCTCACAATATAAGACTAGAAAATTAGTAAGTGTTAGCCCAATTATATGGAAAGACCCTAGCTGGTTATCTGATGATAAACGAAGAGAGGAAGGCGTTCTAATTGAAACTGTTGCTGGCGTAAAGTACACCAACAAATATAAAGATGGAGTTAATTACACCGATGCTGCCCCTGTAATTCGATATGCAGAAGTACTATTAAATATGGCTGAAGCCTATGCCCGCAGGTCTTCAGCAGATGCAAGTCTCTCTGTAACTGAATTAAACAAAGTAAGAAACAGAGCTTTGGCTAATCCTACTACTCAGCAATATTTACTTTCACAATTCCTTTCGCAAACCGCTTTAGTGGCTGCAATTATTAAAGAAAGACGAATTGAATTTTTAATGGAAGGGCGCCGTTGGTCTGATATTCACCGTTTACAAGGAGATAATTTAGTTCCTATAGATGGCATACCTGCAAAAGTAGGAAATGGATCATTAGTTGCATCAGGCTTTGTACTCGACGGGACACCATATTCCGGACCAAGATCAGAAGCCGCTATTCCAGGTTCAGATTTTAGATTCTTGTGGCCAATACCACTTTTAGAAACAAACAACAACCCTACTCTAAAAGCCCAACAAAATCCGGGTTGGGAATAATACAGTTTAGGACTATTTAAAAAAACTAAATACAAATCTTAGATGCCTGTTCATTCCATTGAACAGGCATTTTTGTGGCTTATAAGTATCAAACGAAGATTTACAATTAAATACCAAACAAAATATAATATTGACTACTTTTGATAATTGGTTTATGTTACAGCACTAATATGGCCTATGAAAAAATATTAGCAATTATGAAACTATACCTTTGATACTAAAATAAATCCGTCCTAAATAATGTAATTGAAGTTTTGTCTTAATTGCTTTTAAAACAAACCTAAAATATTCTATGCATTAATTTTTTAAAACATGACAACATGCCGTTCCTTTCCTTGATTCATTTTTTAAAAATCATCTTTTTAAAAAATTTCTTTAAAAATATTCTTAAAGCACAAAGAGTCTTAAAACGCCCTGAAACAGGGCTTTTAAACCTATTTTTGTCAAAATCAATTTAATGTTAAGTTCTTTTTTTTTAACGCCATATTTAGAAACCGGAACTGATGAGGCCGGTCGGGGTTGTCTGGCGGGCCCCGTGACTGCAGCAGCCGTAATACTACCTGCGCATTTCCAAAATGAGTTATTAAATGACAGCAAACAATTGTCTGAGAAAATAAGAGAAAAATTAAAACCTATTATAGAACAAGAATGTGTTTCATTTGCCGTAACCCATCTGGAACCGTTGATTATTGACCAAATAAATATTTTGAACGCCTCCATAAAAGCAATGCAGGAAAGTATTTTAAAACTAAATCCAAGACCTGAATCCATTATTGTAGACGGAAATACTCCATTGATTCCTAAGGGTGGGATTAAAAATCGAGGAGGAAAGGTTTTTACCGATGCTGAAATTGAAATCCTACATTCGATTCCGAATGCCAGTATCATAAAAGGAGATTCAAAATTTATGAGTATTGCCGCCGCTTCCGTATTAGCAAAAACGTATCGGGATGAATATATGAATCGGATTCATGAGGAATTCCCAATGTACAATTGGAAACAAAATAAAGGATATCCTACCAAAGAACACCGTGAAGCCATTCGGAAATATGGGGTTACAAAACACCACCGAATGACATTTCGTTTGTTGCCGGAACAGTATTGTTTTGATTTTTGAATTTAGATTGCTTCGCCAGTTCGCCTTACAGGCTCGTGTAACGATTTTTGAGTGCAGGTTTCTCAAAAGTGGCATCAAAAAGAATGGCAAAATGTTTCAGGATTTTTTCTTTGACTTCTTGTTCATTCACTTTGGCTACGCCTAGTTCTACGTTCAAAGAAGTTACGGCTTTACCGCGAATCCCACAGGGAATAATATTGTCAAAATAACCCAAATCAGCATTTACGTTTAAAGCAAATCCGTGCATAGTGACCCAACGGGAAGCGCGAACGCCCATTGCACAAATTTTTCTGGCAAATGGTGTTCCTGCGCCTAACCAAACGCCGGTTTCGCCTTCGCTTCTGCCACAAACAATTCCATATTCTTCAAGGGTAAGAATAATAGCTTCCTCCAGAAACCGTAGGTATTTATGAATATCCGTAAAGAAATTTTCTAAGTCTATAATAGGGTACCCTACGATTTGTCCAGGTCCGTGATAGGTAATATCGCCACCACGATTGATTTTATAAAAAGTAGCTCCTTTAGCTTCCAATTGTTTTTCAGACAAAAGTAAATTACTTAAATCACCACTTTTGCCTAATGTATATACATGCGGATGTGCTACAAAAAGGAAATAATTGGGTGTTTGTAAACTCGTTTCTTCTCTCCTATTTTTAATTTTTAAGTCAACTATTTCTTTGAACAATTCTTCTTGGTATTCCCAAGTTTCTTTGTAACCTTTAGTTCCTAAATCTTGAAGTTGGATGTTTTTATTCATGTGTCATTGCGAGGAACGAAGCAATCCTATTTCGTTCACTTATTTTTGAATGACAAAGGTACAACGTTTTGAGTTTACTGTTTTTTCCTATAAGGTTTTTTTTCAAACCTTGCAGGTATGATATAAAATTATGAATCAAAAATAATTAGTCTCGGACTTGAACTAATTTCGATGTTTTATCATTGCGCCAAAAAAGTTACCTACAAGATTTGAAAAAACCATTGAAGGATTAACTCATATTTCTGTCAAGTTGAGCGCAGTCGAGACTAACCAAATGAGTCTCGACTGCGCTCGACTTGACCATAAGGCGATTATTTAAGTTCAATATTATTATTCCAAAACAACTTCAAGATTTATACTCTCCGGGTTTTTAAACAATCTGTGATTAGAAATTGCATTTCCAGTGCTTTTTTGTCATCGCTTATTTTTGAATTTATATTTGAACCCGATTTTATTTTTCGAGGAAAATGATATTTCAAAATAAAATTTTGAACGGCTTTAAATTTATGGAAGCGTATTTTTAATCTTTCAATTTCTTCTTGTTGCTTTTTTAATTCTACTGCGTCTGTAATTTTGACAATTCTTTTAAAAGTACTTCCATCAAAAGTAAAGCTAACACTATAATAATGTTCTTCGGCAACCAGTGCGTAATTATTTTCTATATCATCTGCCTATTCTTCGGTTTTGTATAAATCAGCAACTTCGGCTATTGTATTGAATTTTTGACAGATTGTTGTGCAAAATTCTTTCTCGAAGGAACTTTTCTTACTATGAACTTTTACCGTAGTAATTTTTTTAAAAATGGCTTTTTCGGATGCTGGTAATTTGGAAAACGTCTCGGAATTTTTGGTTATCAGATCTTTAAAAACATAAGTTGTATCAAGAAAAACGTCTTCTTTGGAGTGATTTTCAGCTATAAATTGCATACAACGATGTTCATCGCGGAGTAATTCTGTTTCAATTTCTCCGGTTCCGTCTTGGTTTAGACAAATGGTTTCTGTTACTTGGCAACTGATCAAAAATAATACTAAAAGCAGTAAATCGTGTTTTTCCATTTGGTAATTTAAAATACTTATTGGTTTCTATATATGTTATTTGTACTATTTTTCATGTTGATTTAAAAAAAATAAAAGTCGTAGCATAGCCCCGATAGCAGTGGCATCCTTTTTTTCTTGTTTTTTTTTTGAACAAGAAAAAAAGATAGAACGAATAGCGGGACGGATCGTCTTGAAGAAACAAAATATTCTGCTCCAAAAAACGGTACATTTTAAACTTTAAATTTTAAAACTTATATAGTATCTTTGCGCTCTTAAAATCAGCATAAAATGGCATTATCCGAACAAGAAATATTACGTAGAGAAGCACTTACAGAATTACGCAATTTAGGTATTGAGCCTTATCCTGCAGCCGAATTTATTACAACCGCATATTCTAGCGAAATCCTAGCTGATTTTGCAAAATACGAAGGTAAGGAAGTGGTTTTAGCAGGTCGTTTGATGGGGAAGCGTATCATGGGAAAGGCGTCATTTGCCGAATTGAAAGATGCTGAAGGGCGTATTCAAATCTATGTTTCGAGAGATGATATTTCGACAGATGAGGAGAAAACCATGTATAATGTCGTTTTCAAAAAACTGTTGGATATTGGCGATTTTATTGGGATTCGCGGAACGGTTTTCAAAACGCAAGTGGGAGAAATCTCGGTTCATGTTTATGGATTGACGGTTTTGGCCAAAGCCTTGAAACCACTTCCTGTTGTAAAAACGGATGCTGATGGAAAAACACACGATGCTTTTGCTGATCCGGAACAAAGATACCGTCGTCGGTACGTGGATTTGACCGTGAATGATCATGTAAAAGAAACGTTTATCAAAAGAACAAAATTGTTCAATGCAATGCGTTCTTTTTTTAATGACAAAGGATATCTTGAAGTAGAAACGCCTGTTTTGCAACCAATTCCCGGTGGTGCTGCAGCGCGTCCTTTTATCACGCATCACAACTCGCTTGATATGCCTTTGTACATGCGTATTGCGAACGAATTATACTTAAAAAGATTGATTGTTGGTGGTTTTGAAGGGGTTTATGAGTTTTCGAAAAATTTTCGTAACGAAGGAATGGACCGTACCCACAACCCAGAATTTACTGCCATGGAAATATATGTAGCCTACAAAGACTACAACTGGATGATGAAATTTGCCGAAGACCTTTTAGAACATTGCGCGATTGCCGTAAATGGAAGCTCAGAAGTTACTTTTGGAGAACATACCATCAATTTTAAAGCGCCTTACGCCAGAGTGACAATGACGGACTCTATCAAACATTTTACTGGATTTGATATTTCAGGAAAAAGTGAAACAGCGTTATTTGATGCTGCCAGAGGAATGGGAATTGATGTAGATGCAACCATGGGGAAAGGGAAACTGATTGATGAGATTTTTGGCGCGAAATGCGAAGGAAATTACATTCAGCCTACTTACATCACGGATTACCCAAAGGAAATGTCTCCGCTTTGCAAGCAACACCGTGACAATCCAGAATTGACAGAACGTTTTGAATTGATGGTTTGCGGAAAAGAAGTGGCAAACGCTTATTCTGAGTTGAATGACCCAATTGACCAAAGAGCCCGTTTTGAAGACCAAATGAGATTGGCTGAAAAAGGAGATGATGAAGCCACAGGAATAATTGACGAAGATTTCTTGAGAGCATTAGAATACGGAATGCCTCCAACATCCGGAATGGGAATTGGAATGGATCGATTGATTATGTATTTGACAAATAATGCTTCTATCCAGGAAGTGTTGTTGTTCCCACAAATGCGCCCAGAAAAAACTCAAGTTAAAATTGAATTGGAAGACGATGAGAAATTGATTATTGACCTTTTGAAAGTCAATGAAAACCAAATGGATTTTGGTTTACTAAAAATCAAATCGGAACTGAGCGGTAAAAAATGGGATAAAGCCATGAAAAATTTATCTTCTTTAGGATTGACCGAAGTTGTGGTAAATGGCGACAGCAAAGCGTGTCGATTGAAAGCCTAAGTGTATTATAGAGCTATATTTATAAAAAAGGAGCTTCAAATTGAGAGGGCACTGAAAAAGTCTTTTTTCGAATAAATTGATAAATAAAAGGAGTAGAAAGCTTAGGATTTCTACTCCTTTTTTGGTATATTTAGCTGTAATTATAAGAGTTTTTAGATGTTAGCACAACAGCAATTAATACAGTTCAGTGAACATTCTTCGTTATATGATTTAATTATTCCAAAGGATAATATTTTGAGAAAAATCAATGATTTAATAGATTTTTCCTTTATTTACAATGAATTGTTAAATAAATACTGCCCCAATAATGGACGTATGGCAGAAAGTCCCGTTCGTATGTTCAAGTATTTGCTTCTTAAAACAATTTACACCGTTTCCGATGTTGATGTAGTGGAACGTTCGCGTTACGATATGTCCTTTAAATATTTTTTGGATATGAATCCAGAAGACGATGTTATCAATTCTAGTTCGTTGACAAAATTTAGAAAACTACGTTTGAAAGACACCGATTTATTAAATCTGTTGATAAACAAAACGGTAATCATTGCTATTGAAAAAGGTATCATCCGTTCTAAGTCTATTATTGTTGATGCCACACATACTTTATCAAGATCCAATCCATTTTCAGCAATCGAAGTATTGAGAGAGCGTTCAAAACTGCTTCGAAAAACAGTATACACCTTTGACGACCAATTCAAAGAACGTATGCCTCAAAAAAATACCGACAATGATTTAGAGAAGGAACTGGCTTATTGCAAAGAGTTAGAAAAACGTATAGAAAATGAGCCATCTATAAGTTCAATACCTGCTGTGAAAGAAAAATTAAACCTGTTAAAAGAAACTGTAGAAGATACTCAAGAAAATTTAATCCTATCAAAAGATACCGATGCAAAAATAGGTCATAAATCTGCCGAGAGTTCCTTCTTTGGCTATAAGACTCATTTGGCTATGACCGAAGAGCGCATCATTACTGCAGCTGTAGTTACATCTGGAGAAAAAGGCGATGGCCCAGAATTACCTAAACTTTTAGAGATTAGTCAAGAAAACGGAATTGATGTAGAGGCTATTATTGGCGATGCGGCTTATTCTGGAAAAGAAAACCTTAAAATCACAAGTGAACAAAACATTAAAGTAGTAGCGAGACTAAATCCATCGATAACACAAGGATTTAGAAAAGATGAAGATAAATTTGATTACAATAAAGATGCCGATAGGTTTGTTTGTCCAGCAGGACATTTGGCAATACGAAAAGCACGTCAAGGAGCCAAAAATGTCGGAACAAATCAAGTAGATACTTACTATTTTGATGTCGAAAAATGCAAGTCTTGCCCTTTAAAAGAAGGTTGTTACAAAGATGGAGCCAAAACAAAAACGTATTCGGTATCCATAAAATCAGAATTGCATCAAGACCAAATGGCTTTTCAAGAAACAGAATATTACAAAGAAAAAGCAAAACATCGATACAAGATAGAAGCCAAAAATAGCGAGTTAAAAAATGTACACGGTTATGATAGAGCAATATCATACGGTATTACTAATATGCAAGGTGCAATAGCAATATTCACAGTCAACTTAAAAAGAATACTCAAATTAATGTAGGAAAATCAAAGCTACATGCGCAGTACACTCAATGAGCCTATAAAAGTCAAAAATCGACTCATATAACCTATAATAAAAAACAGTTGTAAAAATTAAAACGCTCATAAAGGATCTTTAAAATCCTGTTATAAGCGTTTTTTTATTGTCTAAAAAAGGATGCTAATCAAAATAAGTGAAGTTTTTCAGTGCCCTCCAAATTGAAGCTCCTTTTTTATAAAGAATATTATTTTTTATGACTGTCCGTAACTGATACCAAGTTGTTTCTAAAGCAGTAATCATCAATCTAACCCGATATCGCGGATTTCATAGCAGTTACTTTTTTGATTCAGACCCAAATATATACTTTTTTGCCATTGATACAAGTAACGTATAGTCATATAGTTTAAATAGGACTTCAATGGTTACTACCCAAGGAATCCATCCATTTACGACTTGTGGTAAAAGCCAACACAGTGAGTAACTGCATTGACAATTAAAAAAGATGTCTGATTATTTTTTCCAAGCTCTTCCGGCAAAAGCATCATCTAATTCAGGATTTGTATTGTGATTAGAATAGTTACTAATTGTTTTTACCGCAATTCCGGCAATAATACCTAAAACATGCGTTTCTGTATATCCTGCGGCTAAAAAGGCATCAACTTCTTCTTGTGCAACATTCCCGCGGTTTGCAGTAAGCGAACGCGTTAGTTTTGATAAAGCGGCTAGTTTTAGATCTGGCACTTCTTTTCCATCGCGAATGGCATTGGTTACTTCAGTGGGTACTTTTGACATTTTATCGGCAATAAAACTGTGAGCAGACGTACAATATTCACAATTATTTTCATAAGCTACCGAAAGAAAAACAACTTCTTGTTCTACAGAATTAAAACCTGAATTGGCTCTAAAGCTGTTGTATCCATAAATATAGATATCTAACAACGCTGGATTTTGCCCCATGCCTTTGTACATATTAGGTACAAATCCTAATGTTTTTTGAGTGTTGTCAAAAATTGCTTGAGATATTGGAGAAACTGGATTATTTTCTAATTTTAAATGTGCCATAATTTTTGTTTTATATTAATTAGTATTTGTTATTCAACATTACAAAGGTGCAACAAATAAGAAGCTTAGACTTTTGTAATTCGTTCAACTATTTGGGTAATTGGTTCAAACGGAAATTCGATGGCGTTTGACTGTATTTTTCGTGAAAAAGTGTCGAAAAATTGGCTAAATCATTGAAACCACAATCGAAAGCAATGTTTGTAATGCGTTCATCAGATATTAATAAAAGTTCAGCTGCTTTTTCTAATTTTTTATTTCTAATATAATTGGCTGGACTATCGTCATAATTTTTTTTGAATTCTCTCTTGAATGATGAAAGACTTAGGTTGGTCATTTGAGCCAACTCTTCCGAACTTATAGGATTGTATAAACTATTTTCTATAATTTGCTTAAAAGTATAACTAGTAGGAGAAAAAAGTTGAGATAAAATTTGTTGAATAACAGGCGCATTTTTGGTTTGACATAAAAGCAGAATTATTTCTTTTAATTTAATGACTAACAAATCTTCGTTAATAAGTGTGGGATTGTCAAAATAAAAAAGCAAGCCTTCTATGTATTTTTGGATTAGAAAATCGTTATTGATTTGGGTTATATCAATAGTTTGATCGACTAATTTTGGTTGCTGAAAAATCTTAGGCAGATCGGTCTCATAAATTTTCTTGAGTATTTCAGGATGAAAATGGACAAATACGATCTGACTTTTTTTAGAAAGAGTATTGCCTTTCATTTGACTGAAGTAAGTACCACATTTGAGCAAAACCGCTTCGTTTACGGGTACTGATATACTTTGATGCTGCATTTTGTAGTCTACTTGCCCTTCGAGCATGTATAGAAAACAAGCTTCATTAGGCACTGGATTTGGGATTTTGAATGGTGCTTCTATTGTCACTTTTTCAAAAATTATATTTCCGAATAATTGGTATTGTTTTCTTTCTGTAATCATTTGAATAGTGTTAAGAGCAAACCAACATCTCGTTTATTTTTTCCGAGACGAAAAACAAAAACCTAGTTTTAGAGTCAAATGGAATTAATCCCTTTATAAATTCCAGCTTCCACTTTTTTTAGCGATTTCCGTCAATGGCTATTCGTTTTTGTTTGTCGCTTTATAATTAGCTAAAGTACTATAAAATTTAGATTTCAAAACCATATCTAACTCTTTTACTACGATATTTAGCTTTTTTTTGATAGTCTTTACCATCGAGTCTAGAGTTAAATTACTACTGTTTTAGGGGTGCAAAAAAACAAATAATAAACCATAGTGATAGTTTTTTAGAATTTCACAACAAATTAACGATTGAGTTATCGCATTAATTATAAGTAAAGCTATCCCAAATCAGGATTTTAAATATGATTTAAACCTTTACTACCCTAAAATCAAACGATAATTTTTTGTTAAGGATTAAACTTTTTAGGTCTATTGTTATCTTATATACATAAAACTTAAAACAAAACAAATGAAAAAATTATTTATCGTTGCATTATTAGTTGTCGGAATGACAAGCTTTGCACAAGAAAAAGAAGCAAGACCGGAAAGAGCTCAAATGGAGCAATTAACTCCTGATCAAAGAAATCAACTGCAGTTAAAAAAGATGACTCTGGAATTAGATTTGAATGCTTCACAACAAAAAGAAATGAGTACAATCATCGCGGAACAAAGTACTAAAAGAGAAGCTAAAATGGCCGAACGAAAAGCAACTAAAGATTCAGCTAAAAAACAACCGACTTCTGACGAACTTTTTGCTAAGAAAAGCCAAATGTTAGATGAGCAAATTGTGATGAAAAAACGAATAAAAAAAATTCTTTCAGCAGACCAATATAAAAAATGGGATGAAATGAAAGGGAACAAACATCACGGAATGAAAAAAAGAATGATGCATCATAAAAACAAAAAACCAGTAGAAACGGGTAATAAAAAATAATCCTTTCACTTAAACTAAGTAATAACCATGGTATAATGTCGTATTTTAAAATCAGGATAAAATTATATAACAATCTGATTTAAAACTATTTTACTTAAAGTTAATTCTTTTGACTTTACGCCTTTTAAACTTTCGACTTACTTATTTCATCTTACTTCATAAAAAAGCCCCAAAATTTGGGGCTTTTTTGATTTAAAATGTTTTCGAAACTTTAGCTATCGCTTGAATGGTGAAATCTAAATCTGCATACGTTAATGCATCCGTAATAAACCACGTTTCGTAAGCGGATGGCGCAATATAAATTCCTTCCTGCAATAATCCGTGAAAGAATTTCTTGAACGTTTCGTTGTCGCCGTTTGCAGCCGTTTGAAAGTCTACAACCGGAGCCGCATCAAAGTGAACCGAAATCATTGAGCCAATAGTGTTGATTGTAAATGTAACATCATTTGCTTTCAGCACTTTATCAATTCCTGCCGCCAAATACGCTGTTTTCTCTTCTAGTCTTTTAAAAATAGTACGATCACTGTCTAAAGCTTGTAACATGGCTAATCCTGCGGCCATTGCCAATGGATTTCCAGACAATGTTCCTGCCTGATACACAGGACCTAACGGAGCAAGATAATTCATGATTTCTGCTCGGGCGGCAAATGCACCAACAGGCAATCCTCCACCGATTACTTTCCCAAAACAAACGATATCAGCCGTTACATGCAATAATTCCTGAACACCACCAGCGGCGAGTCTGAATCCGGTCATTACCTCATCAAAAATCAAGAGAATTCCGTTGTCGGTACACAATTGGCGTAAGCCTTCCAGAAAGCCTTTATTAGGCGGAATACAACCCATATTCCCCGCAACAGGTTCCACGATTATAGCAGCAATTTCATTTTTATTCGCATCTATTAAAGTGGCTACGTTTTCTAAATCATTGTATCGTGCCAGCAAAGTATCTTTGGCCGTCCCTGCTGTAACACCAGGACTGTTTGGCGAACCAAAAGTAATGGCTCCACTTCCGGCTTGTATCAAAAACGAATCCGAATGTCCGTGGTAACAACCTGCAAATTTGATTATTTTATCTTTTTTTGTAAAACCACGAGCCAGCCGTACAGCGCTCATACAGGCTTCGGTACCAGAGTTTACAAATCTAATTTTATCGATATTTGGAACCATAGCAACGGCTAAAGCAGCAATTTGTGTTTCTAATTCTGTGGGCATCCCAAACGAGGTTCCCAACTTCGCTTTCTCTATCACGGCGTTCACAACCGGTTCGTAAGCGTGTCCTAAAATCATTGGTCCCCATGAATTGATATAATCAATCAAACGGTTGCCGTCTTCATCGTACAAATAAGCACCTTTGGCACTTTTGACAAAAATAGGAGTTCCTCCCACTGCTTTAAACGCTCTTACAGGTGAATTTACGCCACCAGGAATTACTTTTTCTGCTTCAGCAAAAAGCTGACTACTTCTTTTATATAACATGTATGAAATTATGAATTATCGTTATTTTAAAATTATTTTACTACCAGTTTTTGTCCAATAGAAAGGGCATTGTCCGAGAGGTTGTTTTTTTGTTTTAAATCCTCAATCTTTAATTCGAATTTTTTCGAAATAGAATATAGCGTATCGCCTTTTTGAACCACATAGGAATCCAGCCCCTTAGGGATTGTATTTCTGGATTCAACCGTTAATTCTGTTATCATTTGTTTTTCATTGGACACATAATTAATATCCAGAACCTGATTGTCATATTCATGCAAATTGTAGCGTTCAATATACGAAATCAATTTATCCGGATATTTAGGATCTGTGGCATATCCGGCGGCTTTTAAGCCTTTGGCCCAAGCTTTATAATCGCCTTTTGAGAATTCAAATAATCCAGCATAGCGGCTTCTTCCTGTTAAAAATAAAGCGTGATCTTTAAATGATTCTGATGGATTGTCATATTTTCTAAAACATTCCTGTGCAGCATCGTCATCATGCCTGATACTTTCACCTGTCCAGCCTACATGGCATTTTATTCCAAAATGATTGTTCGCATTTAAAGCCAAATTACCCTTCCCGGCACCAGACTCTAAAATGGCCTGCGCTAAAATAATACTTGCAGGAATACCATAATTCCTCATATTGCCCATTGCAATATCTTTGAATATGGAAACGTAGGTTACAATCACATCATTTGTAACTATTGTTTTTGAAGTTGAAACAATCTCTTCCGTTTCACTATTATTCAGTTCTTTACTTGATGATTTTCCTGCGGTGGCACGTACTGTTTTGGTTTTCTTTTCATATCCCTTTTTAGCCGTCGTAGCAATTTTTGATTTTGAAGGCGCTTTTTTGGTAGTAACAATAATTGGTTTAGTGGCATTACAACTCACCAAAGTTATTAGTATAAATAGCAGTAGGATTTTCTTAATCATTGATCTCAATTATTGGTAATTGTTTGTTCCGAAGTTTCATATTCATTCCCTGAATTCCCTGAATTCCGCCCGTATGAATTAGTAAAATTTTTGATTGGGCAGGAAAATAGTTTTTTTGAATTAGATCTATAACACCAAAAACCATCTTTCCCGTGTAAATTGGATCTAAAGGAATCTTATTTTGCTTATAAAATGAATTGATAAACCCGATTAATGCTTCATTAACTTTTCCGTAGCCCCCAAAATGATAGTCTGTAATGAACTCCCAGTTTTCATTTTGTACAAAACTACGAATTTCTTCTTTCAAAAAGTCGCCTTTTAAGGCCGGAAACCCTAAAACTTTTTGATGCGGCAAAGCACTGTTTATGATGCCGGAAATGGTACCGCCAGTTCCTATCGCACAACAAATATAATCAAATTGAGCATCTTCCTGAGTTAGAATTTCCTCACATCCCTTGATAGCAAGATCATTAGTCCCGCCTTCCGGCAGGAGATAAAAACGACCGAATTGTTGTTTTAATTTCTCCAAAAATGAGTCATCACTTTTTAACCGATACGCGTCTCTTGAAATAAATTCCAGTTGCATTCCACAATTTTGAGCGAAAATTAATGTTGGATTCTCTGAGATTTTACTTTCTAATTCCTCACCACGGATAATCCCGATGGTTTTAAATCCTTTTTCTTTTCCCGCATAAGCCACAGCTGCTATATGATTGGAAAAAGCACCTCCAAAAGTAAGCAATGTGGTCTGCTCGTTTTTTTTGGCTTCAAGCAAATTGTATTTCAGTTTTCTAAACTTATTTCCGGAAACAAAAGGATGAATCAAATCTTCTCGTTTGATGGTTACTGAAATAGAGTTCGGAAATGCTGTAATTATCTTTTGATTCAAACGAATATCTTTTGACACAAAGGTAAATTTATATATAAAAAAATACAACCTTTATAGATTGCATTTTGTATTAATTCTTTTCAAGTGGATTTAATTTTTAATTATAATTTTCTGACCACCTCTATTTTGTCTTTTGTAGCTAATTTTACAATGTAAATACCATCGCGAAGACCCGCAGTAGAAAACGCATAGCTGGTATTAACTCCCGAATTTTCTTTCTTAAAAAATCAATTTTCCGGCTACATCATATAAACCACAAGCAACAAGATCCAATAACAAGAGATTACTGATTTTTAGATCTTTTGCAGAATTGTTTTGATAAGTTACAAAATTTTTACGCACTGCCTCTTCAACTCCTAAACGGGAATTGTTTTTAAAGGTAATTTCAAACTGGGTATTATTGACACCAGCTGGAAGTGACAACTCATGGAAATCGTTTTTCATCTCTAATCCATGATATCCTTTTGGAATTAAATATTTAGAAACAATCAGAAACATTCGCTATAAAATTATAAATTTGTACTACTAAAATGGTGCTTTTTAATGAAAAAGCGCAATCATTTGAATCCCAATTTAGCAATTGAACGAAATCGAATGACGCCTGCAATCGCACAATACCAAATATGATGGACCAAAGTACTGAAAATAAATTAATAGAAGGGGAAGATTTCTATTACACACCCGAAGGCTATAAATGTTTTACTGAAAAACACCATTTAAAACGGGGTTATTGCTGTAAAAGTGGCTGTCGTCATTGTCCGTATAAAAGCCCGCTAACCCCCAAAGGGGGGAAAAGAAGAGATTATGAATAATAAAAGCTTACATTACTATGACTAATTCACCTCACATAACTCCTACCACAATTCCGATTTCAGAAACCAGGACCCTTTTTCAAGAACAAATACAACAAGGAATTCCATCGGTTTTACCAAAACCAAAACCATACGATATAGACATCAATCACGCACCAAAGCGTAAAGAAATCCTTTCGAATGAAGAAAAAAAATTAGCCCTTCGTAATGCTTTGCGTTATTTTGAACCAAAACATCATAATGAGCTAATAAAAGAATTTCGACAAGAATTAGAAATATACGGCCGTATTTATATGTATCGCTTTCGTCCCGATTATGAAATGCGTGCGCGTCCAATAAATGAATATCCTGGAAAAAGCGAACAGGCCAAAGCAATTATGCTGATGATTCAAAACAATCTGGATTACGCCGTGGCACAACATCCGCACGAATTGATAACCTATGGCGGCAATGGAGCTGTATTCCAAAACTGGGCACAGTATTTATTGACGATGCAATACTTATCAGAAATGACCGATGAGCAAACATTGACGATGTATTCCGGGCATCCAATGGGATTATTTCCCTCGCATAAAGAAGCGCCACGAGTTGTAGTAACAAACGGCATGGTAATCCCTAATTATTCTAAACCGGATGATTGGGAAAAAATGAATGCTTTAGGCGTTTCTCAATACGGCCAAATGACCGCCGGAAGTTACATGTATATTGGCCCGCAAGGAATTGTACACGGAACAACTATCACAGTTTTGAATGGTTTTCGTAAAATAAAACGCAGTCCAAAAGGCGGATTATTTGTTACTTCTGGTTTGGGCGGAATGTCTGGCGCACAATCTAAAGCCGGAAATATTGCCGGTTGTATCACCGTTTGTGCCGAAGTAAACCCTAAAATTACACATATTCGCCACAGTCAAGGATGGATTAATGAAGTGATTGAAAATATTGATGTGCTGGTAAAAAGAGTCGCTTTGGCGCAAGCCAATAATGAAATTGTGTCCATCGGATATCTTGGAAATGTGGTTGAGGTTTGGGAAAAATTTGACCAGGAAAACATCCATATTGATTTAGGATCAGATCAAACTTCGCTACACAATCCTTGGGCAGGTGGCTATTATCCTGCTGACATTTCCTTTGAAGAAGCCAATGAAATGATGGCATCAACTCCTGATTTATTTAAAACAAAAGTACAAGAAACATTACGACGTCATACGACAGCAATCAATAAACACACTGCCAAAGGAACGTATTTCTTTGATTATGGAAATGCTTTCTTACTGGAAGCTTCCCGTGCCGGTGCAGATGTCATGGCAGAGAATCACATCGATTTCAGATATCCGAGTTATGTACAGGATATCATGGGACCCATGTGTTTTGATTACGGTTTTGGCCCTTTCCGATGGGTTTGTGCTTCGGGAAAACCAGAAGATTTAGCCAAAACAGATGTAATTGCTTGCCAGGTTTTGGAAGAAATGTCCAAAACAGCTCCCGAAGAAATTCAGCAACAAATACAAGACAATATTCATTGGATAAAAGGCGCACAAGAAAACAAATTGGTTGTAGGCTCACAAGCACGAATCCTTTATGCAGATGCTGAAGGACGCGTAAATATTGCCGAAGCTTTCAATCAGGCTATTGCCAATGGCGAAATAGAAACCGTAATTTTAGGTCGCGATCACCATGATGTTTCCGGCACCGATTCTCCATACAGAGAGACTTCTAACGTTTATGATGGCTCAAGATTTACCGCCGATATGGCGATACAAAACGTCATTGGAGACAGCTTTCGTGGCGCCACTTGGGTATCCATTCACAATGGCGGTGGCGTGGGCTGGGGAGAGGTAATAAACGGTGGATTTGGTATGGTTCTTGATGGTTCAAAGGAAGCGTCAAGACGTTTAGCATCAATGCTTTTCTGGGATGTCAACAACGGAATTTCCAGAAGAAGCTGGGCTAGAAATGAAGGAGCAGTATTTGCAATAAAAAGAGCGATGCAAACGGAACCTTTATTGAAAGTAACCATCCCTAATATAGTCGCTGACAATTTGTTGGATTTTTAAAAATTTGAACGTATCTTTAATAAACATTTAGTAATCAAAAAAAACAGGTCATGAAAGCAATTAAACTCCTTCTCGCATTTCTACTTTTAGTATTTGCCTCTTGCGCTTCCGTAAAAGTATATTCTGATTATGATAATAATGTGGACTTTAGTCAATACAAAACATACGCTTTTCATAAAAAAGGCATCGATCGAGTTGAAATATCAGAATTGGACAAAAAAAGAATACTCAATGCCATAGATCGAGAATTAAGTAAAAAAGGAATGACCAAAAGTGAAAATCCAGATTTGCTGATTAATATATTAACTAAAGAAAGAGAACGCATTGACGTAAATCAGTTCAACGCAGGCTGGGGTTACGGATGGGGTTGGGGATGGAATCCTTACTTTTGGGGAGGCCGCAGCAGTTTTGTTTCCTCATCAACGGAAGGGACATTGTATATTGATTTAATTGATGCCAAGAAAAAAGAATTGGTTTGGCAAGGCGAAGGAGTTGGTTATTTGACCGAAACCCGAAGTGAAAAAGAAAAACAAATTAATGAATTTGTGGCAAAAATTCTTGAACAATTTCCGCCCAAAGTAAAATAGTTTACCATCACATTTCAACATAAAAGCCTACCTTTGCGTAGGCTTTTTTTATACCTAATTATGGCACAATTTAACGACATTTCCACATTCGAAGATATTAAATTACTAGTGAATACTTTTTATTCTAAAGTTCAAAAAGACGAATTTATCGGACCCATATTCAACGAAAAAATAGGCAATCGCTGGCCGGAACATTTAGAAAAAATGTATCGCTTTTGGCAAACTATTTTACTTGAAGTGCATTCCTATTCCGGAAGTCCATTTCCACCACACAAACAATTACCGGTTGCCAAAGAACATTTTGACCGCTGGATGCAAATTTTCACTGAAACAACTGACAACTTATTTTCTGGTCCATTAGCCGACGAAGCTAAACTTCGGGCAAAAAATATGGCTGAAATGTTTAATTACAAAATTGACTACTTCCGTAATCTTGAGAAAAGTCAAACGGACAATTCATAGTTTTTAAAGTGGGTTTAATCCAAAATATGTTCCTTTTTGCAAACAGCAACAAATTATTTTATGCGCAATTTATTATTACTTGTCGTTTTACAAGCTTTCCTCCTTTCTTGTTCCAATTTAAAGCAAACAGCTGACAACAAGTCAACCCCAAGTTTAAAACTAATCAGTTCCATTGAAATTCCTTTTGAGGAAACGTTTCAAAACACAAAAGTGGGCGGATTGTCCGGAATCGATTATGATGCCAAGAATGATTTGTATTATTTGATCAGTGACGATAGATCCATGTTTAACAATTCAAGATTTTATACGGCAAAAATTCATTTGCTCGAAAATAAAGTTGAACGTATTGATTTCCAAAGTGTCACCACTTTAAAAAATGCAACTGGGAAAGCGTTTGGCAATTGGAACACCATGCCAACTACTTCAGCAGACCCGGAAGACATCCGATTCAATCCAAAAACGAACACTTTGGTTTGGAGTAGCGAAGGCGCTCGAGTGCTAACAGAAGATAAAGAAATTTTACAAGATCCTTCTCTAAATTTCATGAATTTAAAAGGTGATTTTCTAGGCAATGTCACCTTACCGGAAAATTTAAAAATGCAGAAACTGGAAAAAGGTCCGCGAAACAACGGCACTTTAGGAGGAATTACTTTTGACAAAAACTATAAAAATGTCTATACCAATATTGAAGAACCATTATTTGAAGATGACGACCAAGCCAATACTAGCAAAGGCGGTTTGATTCGGCTGTATCAATTTGATGCCAAAACAAAAAAGAACACCGCTCAATACGGCTATAAACTGGAACCTATTGCTCATGAACCTGTTCCGAAAGGTGCTTTTGGTGTAAATGGCGTTTCGGCAATTCAGTATTATGGTAAAAACCAATTGCTGGTTGTGGAACGCTCCTATTCTACCGGGACACAAGCCTGTTCGGTTAAAGTATTTATGTGTGATTTAAAAAAAGCAACTAATATAAAAAACTACAGCTCTTTGCAAAATCAAAAATTCGAATTGGCTTCTAAAAAACTGGTACTTAACATGGATGATTTGGGAATTTTTATTGATAATATCGAAGGACTTACTTTTGGTCCAAAATTGGCAAATGGTAATCAATCTATTATTTTCATTTCAGATAATAATTTTTCAGATAAACAAAAAACGCAGGTTTTGGTGTTTGAGTTGGCGAAGAAGTAAATCCAAAAAATAGCTATCAATCCTCTATCCAGTTCGCCAAAGAACATATTCAGTACCAACAAAAATGAGAATGCACAATGTTTAATTTAGCGGAAGTCAATGAAACATAATTGGAGAATGTTTGAAATTATACTATCTGGAATTCAGATTTGCCTCGGTATTTTAATATGGTTTTTTGTCTATTTAACTTGCAATCAATATTATACTTTTTTGTGGAAAAATCCATTAATAGACCATCATAGCATTGTTCAAATGGCTGTCAGAAAAAATATAACTTTAGTAATTCTATCACTTATTGCTATTTCATCAGCAATACTTTTAATCAAAAACCTATCTAAAGGCTGGGTGATGAGTGTTATAACTTGGATTATGCTTACAATAACATTGATAATTAACTCCTATCGATTAAACCAAAGCAATCCTAATGAGTTAGATTTAATTTCTATATTTATTATAGGAATAATTACATTTGTTTTTATAGCTATTGTATTCGCATTAAATAATATAGAATTCAAACGGAAATACAGCCCAACCATAAAAAACTGGATTTTCATAGCAATTTCTATTGTTGTACTGACAGCTTTAAAATTTTTATAAGCTTAAGCGAGAGTGTGACGAACTGAGCAGACTTTGTACGTGTAATGTATTGATGAGATTGCTTCGTTCCTCGCAATGACTGAACGCAACTAAATTATGTTGAATTATCTAATCTCAAATTAAACCTCAACTCCCCTAGCCCCGATTGCAATGAAAAGCTTTTTGTGAAAGCCGTTTTGATTTTTCTTGTTTATAAAAAGCGACTCCTCTCCCCAACCCTCTCCAAAGGAAAGGGAGAAAAGAGGAATACCCCCTTTTTATTTCTCCTGCCGGAACATTAGAAAAACAAACGGGTTTGCAAAAACTTGCAATGAAAAGCGGGAAATAGCTCCTGAAATTTGTACTTTTGCAGTTGAACTACAAGGTTTTCGATATGAACTCAACTATAGAAAGCAATCCGTTATTAGACCGATTGCCAAAGCACTTAAAACAATTCATTAAACCTCAGGATTACAGCGATTATACGCCCATAAATCAAGCGGTTTGGCGTTATGTGATGCGCAAAAATGTAGCTTATTTATCAAAAGTGGCGCATAGTTCCTACTTGGAAGGATTGAAAAAAACAGGAATCGAGATTGACAACATTCCGAGCATGTATGGAATGAACCGCATTCTGACTGAAATAGGTTGGGCAGCGGTTGCGGTGGATGGATTTATTCCGCCCAATGCTTTCATGGAATTTCAGGCCTATAATGTGCTTGTAATTGCATCTGACATTCGACAACTCGAACATATTGAATACACGCCTGCGCCGGATATTATTCACGAAGGTGCAGGTCATGCTCCCATTATTGCTAATCCGGAATATGCGGAATATTTACGCCGTTTTGGCGAAATAGGCTGTAAAGCGCTCTCTTCACATAAGGATTATGAAATGTATGAAGCCATCCGACTGCTTTCGATCGTAAAAGAAGCTGAGGGAACTCCCCAAGCTGTTATTGATGCTGCCGAAAAAGCGGTAGAAGATTTGCAAAACAATATGGGTGAATTATCAGAAATGGCGCAAATTAGAAACCTGCATTGGTGGACTGTCGAATACGGACTCATTGGAACCGTAGAAAATCCTAAAATTTATGGTGCCGGTTTGTTATCTTCAATAGGCGAAAGTGCGCACTGCATGACAAACGAGGTCAAGAAAATTCCGTATGACCTATCAGCAGCAAACCAGAGTTTTGACATCACAAAATTGCAACCGCAACTTTATGTCACACCAACATTTGCTTATTTAAACCTAGTTTTAGAGGAATTTGCGAATAAAATGGCACTCCGAACAGGCGGTTTATCCGGAATAGAAAAACTGATAGACTCAAATGCTCTGGGAACAATTGAATTGAGTACAGGCTTGCAAATTTCGGGCGTTTTTAGTACCGTAATTGCACACGAAGGCAAGCCTATTTATATACAAACCACCGGAAAAACGGCTTTAGCTTCTCGCCAAAAAGAACTGGTTGGTCATGGAACTTTGACACATCCTGAGGGTTTTGGGAGCCCTATTGGGAAGCTAGAAGGAATCAATCTGGCAATTGAAGACATGAGTCCAAAAGATTTGAATGCCTACGATATACTGGAATCTAAAACGGTCAAACTGGAGTTTGAAGGTGGCATCACTGTTGAAGGTGAAATCATAACCGGCTCCAGAAACTTACAAGGCGAAATTATTTTGATTCGCTTTAAAAACTGTACTGTGTCACACGGAGAAACGATTTTGTTTCAACCAAAATGGGGCATTTATGATATGGCTGTGGGCAAAAAAGTGATTTCGGCTTTTTCAGGCCCTGCTGATGTGAATAGTTTTGATTTGATTTCGCACCTTCCCTCGAGCAAAACCATCAAAGTGACGCATACCGCAGAACGTGATGACTTAGAGGTTTTGTACCAAACTGTTAGAAATAGTAGAGAAACCAGGGATACAGAAACTCCCTTGAAGCCTATATTCGAAAATTTACAAACCAATCACCCAAAGGATTGGTTATTAGCTGTTGAAATCACAGAGCTGCTAAAAGAAAGAAATGAAATGAAATTATTACAGGAAATATTGGTTTATCTCGATCAATTAAAACAAAAAAGACCTGAAGTAGCGCATTTGATTACTGGTGGTTTGGATTTAATCTTTGACAAAGAGAAAGCTTAGTTTTCCAATTTAGGTTTGTCAAATCGAGCGCAGTCGAGATTTTTCAATAGGCTTAAACAGCTATAAAAATGGTTTCGACTGCGCTCAACCTGACAAAAAAACTATTATAATTTTATTTTTTGTCCAAAATCTTTTTCGCTTTCGATTACTTTTCCTTCGTATTGTAATTTCCAGCCCATTGAATTACTCAAAATTAATATTTTGGACAATTCGCTGATTAATCGGTTTTGAGCATTGGTTTTCAGTGAAGACTTTTCTATTTTCTTGGCGAGATTTGCTTTGACCGATTTATTGATCTTATTATAATCATCTCCCGTAAACGGATTCAGCTTGCTTTGTTCTACGTTATAAAACTGAATATCCGGACTTATTTTTATTTCTTCTTTTGGAATACTAACAATAGTGATGGTTTTATTTTTTTCATCTATTTCATATTTCATTTGGCGCAAATCATAAGCAACTGTAACATCAGCATTGACTATTACCAATGCTTTTTTCTCAAAAGAAAGCATATCCAACAAATATTTTTGTTGATTTTTATAGGTAATCACTTCGGAGAAATGACCTTCAGTAACTACTAATTTTCCAACATTTAGAATTTGTTGCTGAATGAGATTTGTGTTGTACTGGATATCTTCATCGTCGTTTTTCTTAAAATCGCAGTATTTGAATAATAAAAATATTCCCCCGATAACTACTATTGCAATACCTATTCTTCTTAACATAATTAAAATTTCATAAATGAATATTCTGATTCCAATTTAGTGATTTTTTCTCTGACTTTAGACTCAAATTTTAAATGACTTTCAGATTTCGGATTAAAAGGCTTGTGCGAAAGACTTTTTTGAATAGTTGAAACTTCATCCATTGTAGCAAAAGCAGTTTCAGAAATTATAGTTTCCTTGAAACGTTTCCAAATATAATCGATTGCCACTGGATTGGGATGCAACATATCTTCAGTATAAAAACGGTAATCCCGAAGTTCATCCATCATGATTTCGTAGCTGGGAAAGTAATTTATAGTCGAAAGTCGAAAGTCAAAAGTCCCATGAAGCGCACTAATTATATTGGCTTTGCTCCATTGATTTTCGACAAAACCATCTTTGATGTGACGCACTGGAGAAACGGTAAAAATAATGGTGCAACTAGGATTTACAACATGAATTAATTTCAGTGTCTTTACTATACTTTCTTCTATTTCTTCAACAGAAAGTAATTCTTTCTGAAACAGCTTTTGCGGTACTTTATGACAATTAGCCACAACACAATTGCTTTCTATATTTCGATATACCCACGAAGTTCCGTAAGTAATAATAATATGGGAAACATGCTGCAATTGCAGTTTTGTAGCTATCAGTATTGCATTTAAAGAAGCTAACAATTCCTCTTTACTAGAACTGCTCAAATCCGAATGCACATCAAAACAATGCCAGCGTTCATTGTAAAAAAAAATGTCGCTTTCTGTAAGTTGCTTTCCGGAAACAGCAAAATCAACTAGTTTTTCAATCGCTATAGGATGAAACAAAATGCCAAATGGATTACAACTATTTTGAAATTTAAAATAGTCCAGTTTCTGCGCCATATTTACCGCAAAACAAGAACCCAAAGACATGATTTTAGAAGTATAATCAATAGGAAACTTACTTTTAGGAATGGGAACTTGGGTTCTGAAATTCATATCTATTTCTCGCAAAGCCGCATAGGTTAAAGGTTATTTACAATTCTTGTAATTCCTGTTTTAATTAGTGGTTCGTTGAAATTAATTAACAAGCCAAATTTCATTCCTGTAATTTTCAGATACGTTTAAAGTTGTATTGGATGAACATTAGCAATTTGTTCAACTGATTTTATTTCTAAAATAACTTTATTTTCTATGATTAAGTCAGTTCTGAATCCAATATCTAATTTTACTTAATCCCAGACAACGGGAAGTGGTTTTTGACTTTCAACTAGTAGTCCTCTTTTCGTTAACTCATAAAACAAAACAACTTCATAAACTGATTCTAATAACCCTGGACCAAACTTAGTGTGCATCTTCTAACAAACATCAATAACAATTTTTGAAATCTCGTTTTCAGTCATTTTTTTATTTCTCGCTAATATATTAAAAAAATTACGATATAATTACTTTACAAACTCAATTGCTTTTTCTAAAGCTTGCTGAATTCCTGCGACATTCTTCCCTCCTGCTGTTGCAAAAAACGGCTGTCCTCCGCCTCCACCTTGGATAAATTTACCCAATTCACGAACCACTTGTCCTGCATTTAGGTTTTTCTCCGCAACTAATTCTTTAGAAATATAACAGGTCAACATTGGTTTTTCTCCCGAAGCTTCGGGATTCACTGTAGCCAAAACTAGAAATAAGTTATTTCCTAAATTTCCTAATTCATACGCCAAATCTTTTGCTCCCTCCGGATTCAAATCGACTTGTTTTGCCAAGAATTGAACGCCATTAATTTCCTGTATCTCAGCGATTAAACTCGCTTTAAGATTTTTGACTTTATCTTTTACCAAAAACTCAATTTGCTTAGTCAATTTGACATTTTCTTCTTGCATAGAATGAACGGCTTTCAGAATATCCTGAGGATTTTTTAAGGCTATTTTTACTTCATTCAATGTGCTTTCATGCGAAGCAAAATGTGCTTTTACCGCATCACTTGTAATCGCTTCTACACGACGAATTCCTGCAGCAACCGCTCCTTCTGAAACGATTTTGAAATGCCAGATTTCAGCTGTATTTTTCACGTGGATTCCACCGCATAATTCCATGCTTTCGCCAAATTTAATCGCACGAACCTCATCTCCATATTTCTCTCCAAAAAGTGCCATCGCTCCTTCTTGAACTGCTTGCGCAAAAGGAATATTTCTTCTTTCAATTAGTGGTAATTGCTCTTGAATTCTTGCATTTACAAAATCTTCCACTTGCTGCAATTCGGTTTCCGTCATTTTAGCAAAATGAGAAAAGTCAAAACGCAAGTAGTTTGGATTTACTAACGAACCTTTTTGTTCTACGTGTGTTCCAAGAATACTTCTCAAGGCTTGGTGCATTAGGTGTGTCGCCGAGTGATTTCTGGAAGACAAACTTCTCAAATCTTGATTTACTTTGGCTACAAAACCAGCATTTATATTTTCCGGTAATTTTTTTGCAAGATGTAAAATCAGGTTGTTTTCTTTTTTCGTATCGATGATTTCGATAGTTTCATTTGCAGACCCGAGCGTTAGCGAACTGGCGGAGCAAACTAACGTTCCTTTATCACCCACCTGTCCTCCACCCTCTGGATAGAAAGGGGTATTATCTAAAACGATTTGGTATAAAACACCATCTTTTTTACTGTCTACTTTACGAATGCGAGTGATTTTTACGTCACTTTCTGATTGGTCGTAGCCTACGAATGTTTCTACATTTCCTGGAACTAATAGCAACCAGTCTTCGGTAGAAACTTCTGATGCGGCACGGGAACGTTTTTTTTGTTCTTGCATGGCGGCGTTAAAACCAGCTTCGTCCAGTTCGAATCCTTTTTCTCTAAGAATTAATGCGGTCAAGTCAATTGGAAATCCAAACGTATCATACAATTCAAACGCTTTTGTTCCAGAAACTGTTGAACCTTTAGTTTCGGCAACCACATTTTCTAATAATTGCAATCCTTGGTCTAATGTTCTCAAGAAAGAAGATTCTTCTTCACGAATTACATTCGTAACCAATTGTTGTTGCGATTTGATTTCCGGAAAAAACTCTCCCATTTGATTCGCTAAAACAGTAACTAATTGATTGATGAACGGTTCTTTTATATTAAGAAACGTAAATCCGTACCGAATGGCACGACGCAAAATTCTACGAATTACGTAACCAGCACCTGTGTTTGATGGCAATTGTCCATCGGCAATAGCAAAAGCAACCGCACGAACGTGATCGACTACTACCCGAATAGCGATATTTATTTTTTCCTCATCTGCATTCGGTACGGACAAGTCTCGACTTGTACCTACGGAATTTGATGTGTATTTTAATCCTGTAATTTGCTCTACTTTTTCGATAAGTGGCATAAACACATCCGTATCATAATTGGATGTTTTTCCTTGTAATGCCATACACAAACGCTCAAATCCCATTCCGGTATCAACGTGTTTTGCTGGCAATTTTTCCAGAGAACCATCGGCTTTACGGTTGAACTCCATGAATACATTGTTCCAGATTTCCACTACTTGGGGATGATCATTGTTAACCAAACTTTTTCCTGAAACTAAGGCTTTTTCTGCTGCAGAACGAATGTCAACGTGAATTTCTGAACACGGCCCGCAAGGTCCTTGGTCTCCCATTTCCCAGAAATTGTCTTTCTTGTTTCCAAGAATGATACGGTCTTCGTCAATTAATGCCGCCCAAATATCCCAAGCTTCCTGATCGAATGGTACGTTTTCACTTGGATTACCTTCAAAAACGGATACGTATAAGTTTTCTTTTGGAATTTTATAGACTTCTGTCAAAAGTTCCCATGCCCAGTTGATAGCTTCTTTCTTGAAATAATCTCCAAAAGACCAGTTTCCCAGCATTTCAAACATGGTGTGATGGTAGGTATCAAAACCTACATCTTCCAGATCATTATGTTTTCCTGAAACACGAAGGCATTTTTGCGTATCAGCAATTCTGTTGCTTTTTGGAGTTCCGTTACCTAGAAAATATTCTTTGAACTGGGCCATCCCTGAATTGTTGAACATTAGTGTTGGATCATCCTTGAGAACTATGGGTGCCGATGGAACGATTAAGTGTCCCTTTGATGCGAAAAAATCCAGAAATTGTTTGCGTACGTCTTGTGATTTCATTTTTTTATTTAAATATTTAAAGATTCAAAAATTTAAAGATTAGTTAGAATTGAATTTTTCAATCTTTTAATCATTAAATCTTTTAATTTCTTTTGCCCCAGATAGTAGTGAAAAGCTTCGAGATTTATACATTTATTTTTTCTTGAGGTGGCAGAGCGACCGAAGGAAGCTCCTGCTAGCTCATTAGAAAAAAAATTTATAAACGAGAACTTGCAACAAATAGCTGGAATAGGCACATTATTTTATTTATTATTGAAAAAAGGGTGTAACAAATGAAACATTTCTTAAATTTGTTCGTCTAACCTTTTACAGTGTGCAAAAATAGGGTATTTTAAAATATGTCGAAAGTAAAATATTATTACGATTCTGAAAATTTAGCGTATAGGAAAATAAAAACTCGAAAAAGAAGAAAATTTGGTGTTATCATTCTGTTTTTGCTGGCCTCGATATTATTTGGTTTTTTGAGTTTTATTGTATTATTGAACACCCCTTATTTTGAAACGCCTAAAGATCGGTTGCAGGCTCGTGAAATTGAAAATTTAAGATTGAATTATGCGATTTTAAATAAAAAAATGGATCAGGTAAATAGCGTAGTTGAGGCTCTTGAAGACAGAGATAATAATTTGTATCGGGTATATTTCAATAAAACAGCAATTCCTGACTCTGTCCGGAAAGCGGGATTACCGGGAATAAACAGGTATAAAGTACTAGAGGGATATGACAATTCCCAGTTGGTACTGAATACCACCAAAAGAATTGATGTATTAAGTAAGGAACTCGCCATTCAATCCAAATCACTGGATGTCATTTTGAAAATGGCAGATGCTAAAAGTGATTTTTTGTCTGCCATTCCTGCCATTCAGCCAGTGCGAAATGAAAATTTAAAACGACTGGCATCTGGTTTTGGTTATCGAACAGATCCGTTTACAAAAGTAAGAAAAATGCATGAGGGAATGGACTTTACCGCCAAAACAGGAACTCCAATTTATGCCACTGGAGACGGAATTGTAATAACCGCCGACAATAGGGCCTCTGGATATGGAAATCATATTGTAATTCGGCATGGATTTGGATACGTAACATTATACGCGCATTTGAGTAAATATAAAATACGAGCTGGACAGCGTGTAAAACGCGGAGATGTCATAGGATATGTGGGAAGTACCGGAAGATCTGAAGCACCGCACTTGCATTATGAAGTTCATAAAGACAACAAAGTGGTAAATCCGCTTAATTTTTATTATGGAAACATTTCGGCAGTAGAGTATGTTGCTATAGCACAATTAGCGAATCAAGAGAATCAATCGTTAGATTAATGCTTTAACAAAGTGTTCAGTATTCAGTCGTAACAGTTTATAAAAGAAGTGTTCAGAAAAGATTAAAATAAAAAATATGCACATTGAACTTTCTAAAGATAAAAGATATTACAGCATTGGCGAAGTAGCCAAAGCATTTGACGTGAACGCCTCGCTGATACGTTTTTGGGACAATGAATTTGATATTTTGAAACCAAAAAAAAATGCCAAGGGCAATCGCATGTTTACACCCGAGGATATCACTAATTTGCAATTGATTTATCATTTAGTCAAGGAAAGAGGTTTTACGCTGGAAGGGGCTAAAACCCATTTGAAGGAAGGACAAAAGAAGGCTTTGGACAAGTTTGAAATAATCAGGAAATTAGAAACGATACGCACACAATTAACAAATATTAAAAACGAATTGTAATCCCAAAACAAAACAGGGATCCTACTATTTACAATTAAAATTAAACAACAAACATTAAATTAAACAAAGATGAAAAGATTTTTGCCTTGGATTATCGTAGGAGTTATTATTATTGGTATGTACAGCTGGATTAAAGGGATTAATAATACTGCGGTAACAATGAACCAAACAGTAGAACAATCATGGGGAGATGTGCAAACGGCGTACCAAAGAAGAAATGACCTGATTGGAAATCTAGTAAATACTGTAAAAGGTGCTGCTGATTTTGAAAGAAGTACCTTGACTGCTGTTATTGAGGCACGTGCCAAAGCTACCTCAACTACTATTGACCCAACGAACATCACACCGGAAAAATTAGCTGAATTCAACAAAGCACAAAGTGGTGTAAGTAGTTCTTTGTCTCGATTGTTAGTATCAGTAGAGCGCTATCCTGAGCTGAAAGCCAACCAGAATTTCTTGAAATTACAAGATGAATTAGCTAGCACAGAAAATCAAATTTTAACGTCAAGAACGCGTTTTAACGAAGCAGTTAAACCTTATAATTCACACATTAAAACGTTTCCAAACAGCTTATTTGCAGGAATGTTTGGATTCAAAGACAAAGCATATTTTACTGCTGTTGAAGGAGCGGATGCACCTGTTGAAGTAAACTTCTAAAATTGGATTTATTAGATCTTATATATTTTTATAGGTCAGAATAAATCAAATTTAAATTCAAGAAACAACCTTTTAAAAATTAATGATTTTTGACTTCAGATTTAACATTGCTGAAATCAAAAATCGTTAATCTTAACTCAAAAATATCTTAATGTCAAAAGTAGCAGAATTATTAACCCCGGAAAACGAACAGGAGATTGTTGAAGCTATTCGCATGGCTGAAAAAAACACTTCTGGTGAGATTAGAGTTCACATAGAAAAAACAACTTCCATGGATGCGTATGAACGAGCCAGAGACGTTTTTCATGAACTTAAAATGGATGAAACCGAACTTAAAAATGGTGTTTTAATATATTTAGCTGTTGATGATCACCAATTTGTAATTTGTGGAGACCAAGGCATCAATGATGTTGTTCAAGATGACTTTTGGAATTGTACACGGGATCTAATGGTCGTTCAGTTTAAAACCGGGAATTTCAAGCAAGGACTTATTGACGGAATCACCAGAGCCGGTGAACAATTACAAAGTTATTTTCCTTGGCAAGAGGGAGACACGAATGAATTATCAAACGAAATATCTAAAGGATAATGCTATTACAAAAAAAGAATACCCTAATTTGCCTAAAGTTGTTTGTTTATCTGTTATTTACACAAGTTAGTTTTGCGCAATTTACCATACCTGAAAAACCAACGTTACAAACCTCTGTTTACGATTATGCCAAGGTTTTAAGTGCCACAGAAAAAGCACAATTAGAAGAAAAACTGATTAAATACTCTGATTCTACCACAACTCAAATTGTAGTGATCACTATAGAAAGCCTAAAAGGGGAAGATGTAAGTCAATTAGCTACCCGGTGGGCACAAACTTGGGGAATTGGAGGAACTGCAAAAGAAGACAATGGTGTCATTATTTTACTCTCTAAAACCGAAAGAAAAATTGCAATAAACCCTGGTTATGGTCTAGAAGACAGGCTTACCGCAGGAACTGGTGGAGAAATAATCCGGAATATAATCATTCCAGAATTTAAAAAAGGAACCTATTACAGTGGATTAGACAAAGGAACAGATGCCTTAATTGATGTTTTTAAAGGCAAATACAAAGGTGTTCGCAAACAAACACCAAAAGAAAAAGAATTCCCGATCCTTCCTATTATAGTTATTGTGATCGTGATACTGGTATTAATATCCCGAAATAAAGGGGGTGGAAATTCAGGAAATTCCGGTGGCGGAGGTCCAAGTCTACTCGATGTCATTATTTTAAGCAGTCTTGCCGGTGGCAGAGGCGGTGGTGGTTTTGGCGGAGGAGGCTCTTCTGGAGGTGGTTTTGGTGGCGGTTTTGGCGGCGGGGGATTCTCTGGTGGCGGATCAAGTGGTAGTTGGTAACTTAGGGCTGGGATGTGTTTCCGCATTAAAACCTTGTTTATTAAACAAATACAACCGTGATTAATACCCAACCCAAAAAAGTAGATTTCTTTTTAAATACCAATAATTTAGCTCATTTTTTTGAAACCTATTTACAGAATAGCAATAATCCAAATTAGTAGCCAAATTAATCAATCAATGACATTACATGCTTTCACATAAAGCCAAATATGCGCTAAAAGCACTGCTGTTTTTAGCGCAACAAGAAGAAACCCATATTTCTCGAACTATCGAAATTGCCGAGGCAGCCTCTATTCCAAAAAAGTTTTTGGAACAGATTCTATTGGATTTAAAGCGTGGCCATTTCGTAGGGAGCAAACAAGGGAAATTTGGCGGTTATTATCTTTTAAAATCTAAAAATGACATTACTTTAGCCGATATTCACAGGCTTTTTGATGGTGCAATTGCCCTGCTACCTTGTGCCTCATTGAATTTTTACGAACGTTGTTCTGATTGCGTTAATGAATCGGAATGCCTACTAAGACACGGATTGATTAGTATTAGAGAAGAAACTTTAAAGGCTATGGAAGGCATCACTATTGCTTCATTGGTAAAAAAATAAAAAATATTATTTAAACTCTACTAATTTTATAGAATTAATTATATATTTGCCTCGAATTTAATATATCATTAACAATACAAATTTAAAAGTATGAAAACGTACCGAAGTAAGTTTGCTTTTTTGAATAGAAAATCTCGCAAAAATCAACTAATTATAATTACAAAAAAGAGCTCTCAAATGATGTGTATGTGTTAGTAAAAAAAATTAAATTTAATTCTACTAATTACATATACTTACTTTAAATGAAAAATTATATAAATAATACCCTTGTAATACTATCCGTTTTAACGTTCTCAATATCATTTGCGCAAAACATTGAAGGTGTAATTACAACAAACCTAAACATACCATTAGAAGCCGCAAATATTGTACTAAAAGAAACAGATTCTAACACAATTACAGATTCTAGCGGAAAATTTACGATTGACTCGAAAGGAAAATTCCCTTTAACTCTTTTAGTTCAATATGTGGGATATAAAACCTCAGAAATAGAAATTACTTCCTTACCGATATCTACATTACAAATAAATCTTACTGAAGAAAATGTATTGGTCGAGGTGGTCGTTTCTTCAAGACGCCGGATAGAGAAAGTACAAGATGTGCCAATTGCAATCTCCGTAATAACGGGAAAACAGGCAGAACAATCTGGAGCTTTTAACGTTAATCGCATAAAAGAACTTGTCCCATCCGTTCAATTGTATTCATCAAACCCCAGGAATACGGGAATTAATATTCGAAGCCTAGGTTCTCCTTTTGGACTTACAAATGACGGAATCGATCCGGGTGTTGGTTTCTACGTTGATGGCGTTTATTATGCACGTCCAGCTGCAACCACTTTAGATTTTATCGATGTCGAACAAATTGAGGTATTGCGTGGTCCACAAGGATCTTTGTTTGGTAAAAACACCACTTCGGGTGCCTTTAACATTACTACACGTAAACCAAGTTTTATATCAGATGCTACCTTTGAAGTAACCTACGGAAATTACAACTTTTTGCAAGCTAAAGCTTCGGTTACTGGAGCTTTGAGTTCAAAAATCGCCGGTCGAATCTCATTTTCAGGAACGCAACGTGACGGTTTAATCCATAATGTTGTTACTGAAAAACCTACAAACACATTAAACAATCAAGGAATTAGAGGACAATTACTTTATACTCCTTTTGAAAGAACAAATATCATATTAGCTGCAGATATCACAATACAACGTCCAGATGGATATGCTCAGGTAGTTGCGGGTGTCGCACCAACAGAAAGAGCGGCTTACCGTCAATTTGATGCTATTATTGCTGATTTGAATTATCAATTGCCAAGTTTAAACGCGTTTGACCGTAAAATTGATCACGATACGCCATGGCGTTCAGGACAAGATATGGGAGGAATATCTCTTAACATAGATACAAAAATTGGTAATGGGACACTTACGGCAACAACAGCTTGGCGTTTTTGGAATTGGGATCCATCAAACGATAGGGATTTTACAGGATTACAAGTATTAGCCAAATCGCAAAACCCAACCAGACAGACACAAATAACACAAGAAGTACGCTATGCAGGTCAGCTTACCTCAAAATTAAGCGGTGTAGTAGGTTTATTTTTTATTGACCAAACATCACAAACAGATGGTACAGAAGAATCCGGTAATGCACAATGGCGATTTGCGCAAAGTACTACCAGTAATTTATGGAAGACACCTGGCCTATTTGAAGGATATGGGATCAAAACCGATGCCCGCATTAGAGCTTCCAGTGCGGCAGTATTTAGTCAGTTGGACTGGGTAATAACAGAACGTTTGCATGTATTACCAGGTTTACGTTATAATTTTGACAAAAAAGACGCTACTTACAACCGTACAACATATGGAGGACTTCAAACGAATGATCCAGCCTTAATTGCCTTGAAAAAATTAGTTTATACGGATCAGTCTTTTTTATCTAATACTAATAATATTAATTTTTCTGGAAATATAACCGTTTCTTTTAAAGCAACTGACAAGATTAATGTGTATGCGACTTTTGCAAAAAGCTACAAACCCGTTGGAGTAAACGTAGCTGGATTACCTACTCTTGCCGGGCAACCAATTCTTGAACTTGCAGTAATTAAACCGGAAGAAGTAAATCATTATGAAATTGGAGTAAAAACAGCACCGTTTAAAAACTCAATATTCAATTTTACCTTCTTTAATACCGATATCAAAGATTTTCAAACCAATGTACAGGCCGCTGAATTAGGTATAAACCGTGGCTATCTTGCCAATGCAGATAAAGTAGAGGTAAAAGGGGTAGAATTAGACGCCAGTTTTGTAATCAACAAACATTTAACCATCAATGGAGCAGCGACCTATACAGACGGTAAATATGTCAAATTTATAAATGCACCCCTTCCGTTAGAACAAACAGGAGCAGCAGTATCCTTTAAAGATGTTTCCGGAACTGCTTTACCTGGTGCTTCAAAATGGGCAGGATCTTTAGGAGGTGAACTTTCAGATAATGCCAAATTTTTTGGAAATACAGGAAAAATATTCTTTGGAATCGATTCTTATGCCCGTTCTGAATTCTCTTCTAGTCCATCAGCTTCAAAATATTTAGTCGTTCAGGGTTATGCCTTATTTAATGCTCGTGTAGGTTTCCGGGCAACAGATGGTTTGTCGGTACAATTCTGGGGACGTAACCTTTTAGACAAAGAGTACTACGAACAACTATTACCGGCGGGTGGAAATTCAGGACAATATGCAGGGGTATTAGGCGATCAAAGAACGTATGGTATTACACTTCGTTATTCGTTATAGTAGCACTAAATATAAACAAGCATAACAGCACCAGTAAAACTGAGTTTTGATTGTGCTAGATATGCAAATAAAACGAACCGTATTAATTCTTTTACATTTTTAAACCTTTAATGTTGAACTATTTTGTCCTCTAAAGCAGCATATACTCTGTTTTTTTGTGCGGCATTTGTTATACAAAAAAACTGCCCCAAAAAAGCGACTAACTTTTTGAGGGCAGTTCAATATACATAGGCTCATTGAAAAAACCATTGAAGGTTCTTATTTTTTAATTAACTTCTGACTGTAGCTTGTACCATCTTCTAATTTTATAGTGACAATATAAACCCCTTGAACCAGATTACCCGTGTCTACCCTAGATTGGAAACCTAAGTCCATTTTAGACTCTATTAATTGTCTTCCGTTCATATCAAATATAGAGACTACAGCCTTCCCCGCATTTTTATTTGATCTGATAAACAGCTCAGAACTCATTGGATTAGGATAAATGCTGAATAAAATTTCTGTGTTGTCCAAAAGGGTTAAATTACCACAAACCCCTATTAAAGGAACGTTAACAGTAAAATCTTCCACCTGATCATTCCTTCTTTCTGAGGTTCCTTGTTGCGCTAAAGCCCCAACCCCTCGTCGGGCAAATACCGCACGTATCAAGCATTCATTTGCACCACCATAGAGCACAGCATCAGCCTGTATAATTGAATTTCTTCCCTCTACAAATCCAACATTACCACATGTAATTAATTTTAAACCATCCATTACTAATTGGATAGCCATATTATTTCCACCTGTACCATAATAAATATCCGGATCAAAACCATACTTACCGATAAAAGCCCAATACATATCCCAAATCATAGTTGACCAAACAAATCCTACACCATGAGGTACGCTTATTGCAGGATTTGCAATATCAGCATAAGTATAATCATTGATTGACATATCAGTAGAATATGGAGAAGGACGTATACCAGGCCCTTCGATACCCTGAAACTGTACATAGGTTCCAATCCCTCTTTTTTGTTCGGGGGTATCGTTTATTTTTTGGGTCATTATAAGTCCAAAAAAGTCAGACCAACCTTCTCCCATTTGCTCTTCATAAGCTTGACTCAATAAACAATCAAAACGATTTCGACCTCCAACTAACCGTGTTGATATTCCATGCCCATATTCATGAGCAATTATTCCTTGATCCAAATCACCATCTCTATTGATCAAATTAGCAAGAGGACCTCTGTCAACTAACCGACCGAAAACAGGTTCTGTTGCCATTTTGTCTAGTAATATCTTTCCGTCCTCAAAAGACAAACCTACTGTGGGGATTGTAATCGTTTTGTATGGTACACCGCCTCCATTTACTGGACCAGCGTTTGGAGCGTTGTTAATGATTATGACACCAATAGCACCATTGTCCTGCGCTATTGTAATTTTATCAACAAATGGACAATTACCACGGATGATAACAGCAATTTTACCTTTAACTGCAACCGCACCAGCAGCTGTATAAGCTGTACATCCATCCCTAGGATCAGGACTCTGTGCTGGTGTACCGGGGGGAGTGGAGTTAGTTGAAACCCATGGAGTCCCGTCATCTTCTACAAGAACTAATCTGCTGTCAATAGAAGGATCCCCTTCTCTAGGAATAGCTACAAATGGAAAGCGCACGGATGCATATGATTTCCGAAGTTCAGTTGCACTTGGAGGAATGACATCAAGAAACTCCCCAAAAGGAGATGCGCCCCATAAAAACATTTGCATTGTTGGCTCAAATCCATCAATCAAAGTACCAAAATTAGCATTATTAAGCCCACTACCGTCCTGAGCTTCAGCCTGTACTTCATCTCCATCCCAATCATTAATGGTTGCGCTGGTAGGTCCAGCAAAACGATCGTAATCACCCTCCTGGAAATTCCCATTCGTTTCGTCAAAACCATAGGCATAGGAAACATCATGCATGTAGTTGTTCCAAACAAATAAATTGACAATTGCAGCTTTTTGATAGGCTATCGGAGCCTTGCCTAAATCTAAAGGGTAGTCAAAACTCAGCGTACCTATACTGCTGGGCGCAGCAAAAGAATCTTCGGTCGCTGGCCCGTTAATCTTGCCCCCATCTTCATAGGACTGGACGTTATTACCAACCGTCTTGGATTCTATTTTTCCACCAAATTCATGCCAGCCTTCCGGTGAAGGGACAGCACTTCCTGCTTTTTGTGTACCGATACGTGCTGGATTATTAATCATAGTCCTGCTGCCATGATTGGGAGTCTCAACACCCAAAGGAAAAGCATTGTATTTAGATCCATCCGTAGCAGAAAGTGCTACATTAGATTTCGAATCGAGTACAATAACATTTTTACTATCTTTTTTAAAATTAAAAAAAAGATTGTCTTTTTCATAGCTATGGCTGTGATTCTTGTGACTCCTTTGATTCACAGGTTTCTCATCAGTTACAACAGGTATATCAAAATTACAACTGATCATTAAATCGGATTTCTCTAAAAGTGTCCCATTAGAAGCATTGATCTTTGTTTGCCACCAATGCGAGGCTGGATCTTTAACAATAATCTCATAGGACAATACGAAAGTACCGGTAGAATTCTTAAAATAATTTAATGGAGCTTCAAAATTGCTTGTCTCTAGCTCCGAAGGCTTAAGATCTGATTTAGTAGCATAATTCACTACACTAACTCCGGCAGTATTGCTCAATCCTAACTCACTGATCGCCTTTCGTGCGGACTGAGCTGCGGTCAAACTAGCATTGCTACTACTGATGTTTCCGTATATATTTTTCACAAAAGTATGCTTAAAACTAGTAACCACATTGTTTTTTAAAAGCACTGTGGCTGCTGTATTTGCAATTTTAACCCCTCCTACCTCTTGTTGCAGATACGCAATTAAATAATCCGAGTTTTTAAGCGTCCCATAACTGGTTATGGTAAATTGATTGGCATCTGTAGCAGATAAATTTAAACTTGCAAAATTCACAAGCAGATAGTTTTTTATAATATCTTTTTTATCTTGACCATGACCTATGGTGCTCAGTGTTAAAAAATAACAAAACAAAAAAACAGAGTAAAGGTTTCTCATAATTAGCAGATTTTTAATTACTTAATTCAAATCTAAAACGAATGTAAATTATGAAATTTGATTTAATAAATTTTAGCGTATAATTTGAAATAAAAAACTAATAATTTATATTTAAACGTAAAAAATCAGGTAAATAGCAATTTATTACACTAAAATAAAAGAAAAAAATATTTTTCAGCAATGCCAAAAACATATTTGTACACGTTTATAAAAGGCAATTTTAGGCGATTAAAAATTCTAGCGATTAAAACTAAAGGCTAAACTTACCTATCCGTTTTATTTCTTTTAAAAACAAACTGATTTATACTGTTTTGAAGACTACAAAATGCTATCCACATCTAATGCAACAGTGTTAAACAGCTATATACTTGGCCTCAATGAGTACAAATGACATAAAACCACTAGGTTCTACACCCAAGTTTTCATAAGTTTTACCTGCACTATAACGAAGTAAAAAAGTATTGATGAATTACTTATAAAAACATTAACGCACTTAATTATAACCAGATTGTTAGTACCTTATTTTGAATGCATACCAGTTTTAAAATATTTCAAAAAATAAAATAAAATATCCCCTATAGAAATACTAGACTTTGTTTAAATTTGCCTTAATTGAAATAAAATTTAGTGAAAACCATTAGAATTATCTTGTTTTTATTTGTGTCACTGGGCTGCCAAGGACAAAGCAGCAAAATAGTGGATCATCAAAGTATTCTTTGGACACGCTATTACAACCAATTATCGTTAAACGAGAAGTGGTCTCTGCATTCTGAATTTGACAATCGTCTTTTTGTAAAGCCTATTGCTGAAAATTTATATGTTATTCGTGTTCAAGGACGTTATAAAATTAATGATCATCTGGAAACTGGAGTCGGTTTTGCTTATTTCTCTGTTGACACGCAGGTTCCTGAAATTAATTTTGATTTTGAAATCCCGGAATATAGAGGGCAACAGGACATTACATGGAAAAAAATCATAGGTAAAGTAACTTTCCATCAACGTTTTCAATTAGAAGAACGTTTTATTCATAACGCTAGCAAGACTGCTTTATCGCCGGGAACCTCGTTTTCATGGAGGTTCAGATATAGACTTCAAGGGGATTATACCTTTTGGAAAAAAGAAAAACACTTTGTCAAAGCAATATTATCTGATGAAGTAATGGTTAATTTTGGAAAAAAAATCATCAAAAATACGTTTGACCAAAACCGAATTTACATCGCTCTGCAATATGGTTTTAATCCGAATATTGCTTTAGAATTGGGCTATTTAAACAGTTTTCAGCAGCGATCCAACGGAATTGATTATTTCAATAGAAATATTATCCGATTCAGTATATTGCATAAAATAAGACTCCAAAAAAAGAACCGAAAGAACTATTAGTACGTATATATTTTTACAAAAATACTAAATAATTACATTTTAAGTATTGATTACAAGTATATTAACTAAATATTTAGAATTTAAGATGTGTCTTTAATTAAAAAATATAGCCATGAAAAATTTCGCAATTAAACTCGTGTGGTTTACCACCATTTACGTTTTTGTATTTGCCGGTTTATGTCAAACCACTATTCCTTTGCCAATTTTAATGATCCGACATTGCGTAAGTATACCATTAATCCTATTTATGGTTTACACCGTTCTAGCTGACGATTAAAACTATAAAAACATTCAAATATTGGTACAGTGACCATCCTACGGAAACTTTTGAAGAAGAAAAACGTTAATTGCTCAAATCCATTTTATGCAAAAAAAATCCCGATAAAATCGGGATTTTTTTTATTTCTCTCTAATATAAATATCGATTGGAACGCCTGAAAAGTCCCAGTTTTCTCTAATTTTATTCTCCAGATAACGTTTGTATGGTTCTTTTACATATTGTGGCATATTAGCAAAAAATACAAATTGTGGTGTTGGTGTTGGCAACTGCAT
This sequence comes from Flavobacterium sp. LS1P28, assembly GCF_003970335.1. Taxonomy (NCBI): domain Bacteria; kingdom Pseudomonadati; phylum Bacteroidota; class Flavobacteriia; order Flavobacteriales; family Flavobacteriaceae; genus Flavobacterium; species Flavobacterium sp. LS1P28. The sequence goes on from NZ_RYDI01000013.1 coordinate 51,475, forward strand.
GCAGTATTTAATTTTTACATACTTCCCTTTTGTTGCCGGTGGCGGGTAGGCTTCAATCACTTTCAACATAAATTCGTTGAATTTTGAAGTTGCAATATGCTGTTTTCTGTTTTCAAATACTTTGACGGTTGCTTCTAATGCTTTTAACAAACGCTGTTTGGTCAAAGCCGAAACAAAAAGAATAGGCACATCCGTAAATGGCATCAATTCTTCTCTGATTTTAGCTTCATAATCCCGAGTTGACATCGTTTCTTTTTCGACTAAATCCCATTTGTTTACTAATATTACAACTCCTTTACGGTTTTTCTCAGCCAACCAGAATATACTTTGATCCTGACCTTCAAATCCACGCGTGGCATCAATAATCAAAATGCAAATATCCGCATGCTCAATCGCACGAACCGAACGCATTACTGAGTAAAACTCTAAATCTTCCTTCACTTTGGCTTTACGACGAATACCCGCAGTATCCACTAAGTTAAATTCGAAACCAAAACGGTCAAATTTTGTATCAATTGCATCCCGAGTTGTTCCCGCAATATCTGTAACAATATACCTGTCTTTACCAATTAAAGCATTGATAAAGCTTGATTTTCCAGCATTAGGACGTCCAACCACTGCAAAACGAGGCAATACAACTTCTTCCTGCGTAGGCTCTGGTTTTATAGGAAAAGCATCAATTAATGCATCTAATAAATCACCGGTTCCACTTCCTGAAATACTGGCAAACGTATAATATTCTCCTAAACCAAGGTTGTAAAACTCAATCGCATCTTTCTCACGCATGGAATTATCTACCTTGTTTACAGCCAGTAAAACTGGTTTTGTCACCTTACGCAACAATCGTGCAACGGCATCATCCATTGGAGTAATTCCTTCCTCTACATCTACCACAAAAATGATAACATCAGCCTCATCTATTGCAAGTTCGACTTGTTTACGGATTTCTCCTTCAAAAACATCATCAGAACCACGCACGTATCCGCCGGTATCAATTACAGAAAACTCTTTTCCGTTCCATTCGCTTTTTCCGTAGTTTCTGTCACGGGTCACTCCCGAAACAGAATCTACAATAGCTTCTCTTCTTTGTATCAGCCTATTAAAAAGGGTTGATTTCCCTACATTAGGTCTTCCTACTATCGCAACAATGTTATTCATAATCCTATTTTCAAATATTTTGCAAAGGTATGCTTTTTTTAGTTTGTAGTGACCAGTTTTGAGTATTCAGCAAAAAAGCACACTAACTGCACGCCTTCAAACTAAATTTCAATGCCTTTTTAGGAGCTATTTCCAGCTGTCCACTCTATCTTTTATGTTTTAAAGAAAAACATAAAAGGATGCCGTTCCCATCTGGGCTAGGGCATTTCGAATTCTAATATTATTTATCGGAAAGTTTTTAGAGCTGAGCGCTAATAAACTGAACACTGAACTTATTGATTATACCCAAATCGTTTCAACATATTAACGTTGCTACGCCAGTTTTTGTTGACTTTTACGTACAATTCAATATGGATTTGTTTTCCGAAAAACTTCTCCAAGTCGGCACGAGCTTCCATTCCTACTTTCTTCAAAGCAGCTCCTTTATGTCCGATGATGATTCCTTTTTGAGTTTCGCGCTCCACCATAATCAAAGAACGGATTCTGATGATATTTTCATCCTCAAAAAACTCTTCGGTAACAATTTCTACAGCGTATGGAATTTCTTTACTATAATTCAATAATATTTTCTCCCGGATGGTTTCATTCACAAAGAAACGTTCTGGTTTGTCTGTCAATTGATCTTTCGGGTAATACGCCGGTGATTCCGGTAATAACTCAATGATACGTCCAAAAACTTCCGGCACATTAAAATTCTGCAAAGCAGATATTGGGAAAATTTCTGCGTTTGGAACTTTCGCTGCCCAAAAAGCAACTTGCTCTTCTAGCTGCACTTGGTTTGAAGTATCAATTTTATTCAATAAAAGCAGAACCGGGATTGTGGCGTGAATAATTTTATTAAAGAAAGCTTCATCTTTCAAATCCTGCTCTCCAATTTCGACCATATAAATCAAGATATCAGCATCTTCAAAAGCAGACTTCACAAAATTCATCATAGATGCCTGCATTTCATAGGCAGGCTTTATAATTCCTGGCGTATCTGACAAGATCAATTGAAAATCTTCCCCGTTTACAATTCCAAGAATTCTATGGCGTGTTGTTTGTGCTTTTGAAGTAATTATGGACAATCGTTCTCCAACAAAGGCATTCATTAATGTTGATTTCCCAACATTTGGATTTCCTATGATGTTTACAAAACCTGCTTTATGTGACATTTCTAATATAATTTATTGTGCAAAGGTAGACATATCAAGTCAATAGACGAAATAAAACATTTTTTAAAATTTATGTTTGAATTTATTAAATTTGGTTGTACATTTGCACTCGAAACAACGCGGGATAGAGCAGTAGGCAGCTCGTCGGGCTCATAACCCGAAGGTCACAGGTTCGAGTCCTGTTCCCGCTACTAAGTTAATCGTATTGAGATTACAAACGCACATCGCGGGATAGAGCAGTAGGCAGCTCGTCGGGCTCATAACCCGAAGGTCACTGGTTCGAGTCCAGTTCCCGCTACTAAGAGAAACCTATCAACATTTTGATGGGTTTTTTTATTTTCACTACCTTCCGTAACTCCTACAAACACTGAGATTAACTCAAAAATTCCGTTCACTTTTTTGGTTAGACATTCCATATTTTCTGTCCTAATGGATTATCATTCTGGAAATACTAAATTTTGGATTCTTATTTTGTTCTCGACATCTCCTATACCCCAGCAAACACTAATGTTTTTAGCTTTATCAACTACTTTTTCTACATGTTTTTTGTGGTTAGATAATTTATTTGAGGTCGACTCTATTTTATCTGAAACCTCCTTTAATTCGGCATCAAATTACAAAACAGCAAATTCCTAGATATTGACAGCCCAATTCTAATTTAAAGTGATCATCTGATCCAGTTTTAATTGACTAGAATAAATTATCTATCAAATACTAATTTATTACTGGTAATTAATAATGTTAAAATATTTCGTGTAAATACATCTAATTTTTTCGAACCATAAAAATACCCCCATAATCAAATGACATTGAAAGTTTTGAAAAATTACTAACCCAAAACTTTCTCTGTACCATTTTAATAATTAATTAGAACTAGTGCACCGGACTTTGCGTGCAAGGACAGTTACTAATGCCTGCAAGAAAGTCAAGCCCAATTGTAACGACATGAGTTCCCGTATTAAATACCGCTAATTGATTAAGAGTAACTTGATAAGAATATCCAAAATAAAAATTAGACTTCTTAAAACCCATCATTGGCCCCACATTTAATGGTTTAAAAACTTGATCATTAAGAAAGCGATAGGATATTCCAGCCCAATAATAATCATCATATTTATTAAAATGCCTGTATTTTATATTCACGTCAGTACTGGAACGTTTATCGCTGGCAAATAGTTGATAGTAAACAGAAGGTTCATACTCCACCCTGCTATTGGTAGGGCTTTTAAAAACATATCCGGAATAAACCTGATAATTCAAAAGTAAACTTGGCTCTACATCCCTATACTTATCAATATTCTTGGGTAAAATATTACTGGCATTAAAACTTAAATAAAAGTCTTTGTTTCTATACAATGCGCCGACGTCAAAGTTATTATTTGAATTAAATCTGTTGTCCGTAATGCTTGGATCATAAGAGGGAGGATCCAGTTCATTAATATCAATCTTAAAAGTATTGATGTTGTAGGAAATCCCAAAAGACAAATACTGCTTAGAATAATAGTCTAAAATAAGATGATGGGCAAACGAGACTTTAGCCCCTGTCTGTCTGGTATTCCCGTTTTTATCATTATACAATAAAATTCCAACACCGGAGCGATCCGCAATTCTAAAATCGGCATACACGGATTGATTATCCGGGGCATCCTTTATACCAACCCATTGCGTCAACCCATTGGCTCTAATCTTAAGATTATCTCCAATTCCAGCGAATGTTGGGGATATTACAAAATGATTGTCAGCCAAATATTGCGTATAAACCGGCAAATTTAACTCCTGGCCGTAACCCGAAGTTACAGCCAAAAGAAAAAGAAATACTATTGTTTTTTTCATTTAAAATCTTTTATTGTGAGAGAACATAGTTCACCGCTTTTATAATTATCTGTACAAGGTGAAATGCCCAACAAATTCACGAGCATCTTTACTATTTTGCAGTTTTAAAACATACCAGTAATCTCCTGATGGTAATTCTAAACTGTTGTATTTACCATCCCAATATTGTCCTTCCTTGTACGTGGCGATTTTACGTCCATACCGATCATAAATATCAAAAACCAAATCTGGGTAATTAATTGTTTTACTTGGACCCCACCCGTCATTATTGCCATCTCCATTTGGTGTAAATACATTAGGTATTTCGATGTCAATAAACTCAAAGTAACGGCTTGCAGTTGCGCTACAACCATTGGTGTCAGTAACCTCAACCGTATAATCCCCCGATTTGTAAACTATGAAGTTACTCTTCGTTCCATAGGACTCTCCATTAAGTGTATATTGATTCCCACCGGCACCACCTGTAGTTACCGCAACAATTTCATTTAATCCTCCATCATTTAAAGTTATTGCTAATGGATCAATCTGAGCAATATCGAAATTCATCGTTCTTTGAATGCATCCATTGGTATGTCTCACATCAATAAAATGATTTACGCCTGGAGCCACATTTGTAAATACATTGCTGGGCTGATAAGGTGTGCCATCAAGTGAATAATCCAAATCAGCAGGGTTTCTAATACTTGCATCTACTGTTACTGTAACCGTATTAGTAGCGGAATTGTTCACACAACTGTAATCAACAACTGCCATTGGATTTATTTTTATCGATTCTGGCAATGCTACAGTCCAGTCTATATCACAGCCGTTCGCATCCCGGATATATACCGTATGGGTTCCTCCAGTCAATCCGATGAAGTCGAATTGCGTTTGTGTCGCAGTTCCGGTGGTATATGTTCCGTTAGGATTGTCCAGACTTACGCCATAAGGTAAAACCCCTCCGGTAACATCAATCATAAATGCCCCGTCTTTATCCCCGAAACAAATTTCAGGAAGTATGGTGCCCGGAATGGTAGATGCTACTATTGGTGCCGGCTCTGTAATATCAAAATTGATTTTTACATAACATCCCAAAACATCCTGAATAATAACATCGTAATTACCTGGTGCCAGCCTATCGAATATATTGGTGTCAAAAAACTGGTTCAAATTAGGGGAGATGGCATATTTAATAATACCCGTACCTCCGGAAGCATTTACGGTTAGCATACCGTTATTGGCTCCGTTACAAGTTACCACTTTGGTTGCATAAGGTGCAATCAGTGGAGCAACTGGTTGTGTAATGGTGATTATTGAGGATACTGTTGCACAATCCCCACTATCCACTTTTATCTGATAATTCCCTGCAAACAAACCTGTAAAATTACCGGAAGCGGTTGGCTCCTGCACGATTGCGCCCGATCCATTCAATAAAGTATAACTGTAATTCCCCAGACCTCCCTGGGCTGTTGCAACAATAACCCCTGTATTATCCCCCGCACAATTAATGACCGCATTTGTCTTGTCTAAATTAATGACTAGAAGTGGTAATGGATCAATCGTGATATCATTAGATAAATAGCCCACACAATTATTTGAATCCTTAACATAATAATGATATGTTCCTACTCCCACAGGGAATGTTACTGATGGATCGAATGTTTTCGCACCATATGAGATACCATCGGCACTAAAAGTGTATGGAGGAGTTCCTCCGTTTGCACTCAACGTAAGTCTGGTTTGCGTCAAACAGGTTTGTGTTGCCGCTACCACTAAATTGGTGGTTACTCTCGTTGGCTGGGCAATAACTATTGTATTTGAAAAACCGGAACAGGACCAATCATCAGATACTAAAACTTGATAAGTTCCTGCTCCTAAATTATTAAATACATCCGACATCTGTGGACCATTTTTAGTAACCGTACCATCTGGAGCGGTTCGAACCAGAGTATATAAATAATTCCCCGAACCACCTGTTATTGTATTTACCGTAATGACCGCACTTGTATCTTCATTACAGCTTACCGTAGCAACATTTGGACTTGCTGTTACGGTGATAGGCGTTGGAACAGAAAGCTGAACCAGCTTAGATGATCTTATACAACCTTTTGCATCTTTAACATTTACAGTATAGTTTCCAGCAACCAAATTATTAAACGTAGAACTGGTAGAATATGCAACGTTGATTGTTCCGACCAATTCATATTGAAGTGATCCCCAACCGCCCGTTCCTGTAGCTGTTATCGTTCCCTGATTATTGGCACAAGTTACATTAGCCGTTTCGTTAGCTACCACCGCTAAAGGTAAAGCCGGAGAAGCCACCTTAACCGCATTTGATTTTTTTACACAAAATGGAGTCATTTTTTCGGTTACATTCACTGTAAAATTACCGGCAGAAAGTCCCGGAATTAATTGGGTTGTCGGTGCAATTCCTGAGCCGGTTACTACCGAACTTCCAAGATTATCAAAAACTTCATAATCAAAAGCTCCAGTATAACCAGTTACATTAATACTAATTACCCCATTGGCATCACCAAAACAAATTACCGGTGTTGTTGCCGTGGCAACGACATCAATCGTGTTAAATGGCGCTACGGTATAAGCTGCAGTCGTTATAAAACAACCTGTTTCTGTATCATTCACTTGGAAATAATAAGTTCCAGGAGTTGTTATGTTGAAAATGTTTGATGGTTGAGCTACCCCACCTGGCAACAATTGATAGCTGTAATTACCTGAACCTCCACTTGCCAAAACAGCAATAGAACCCGTGCCATTACAGTCAATTGGAGTGTTCGGATTCACAGTTCCCGTCAATGGAATTAGGGTTGTAATTGGCACCGAACCATTGGCGATACAACCATTGGCGTCTTTTACAAATATATCTAAAGCATCATTACGTCCATTATCAATTACACTAAAAGTATTTGTTAGGGTATAACTGATTCCGTCTATGCTGTACAAATAAGGAGATGTTCCGCTTCCTGCCAATTCCGTAATGGTTACCGTTGATGCCGTTTTGCTATTATCCGGAGCGCAAGCAAATGGAGTAGCCGTTCCAGAAACGGATAAAGCCAGTAATGGCTCTGTAACTACCACATCATCTGTGAAAGAACAACCTCTCCCTGAGTTTACACGTACGGTGTATGTTCCCGCTGTTAACCCTGTGAAAATACTTGAAGTTTGAGGAAAAACACGTGTTGGTCCAGTAATCTCATAGGTATAAACGGGATTGTCATTTATTCCCGGGCCAAGGTTTACCGCTATAACACCGTTGTTTCCACCTTTGCAACTTACATTGGTTACAGAAGTGGTAAATGTAACTGGTGTTGGTGCCGATAAAACAACTGGAACTTTTTGACTACATGTTGTTACTCCATCGGTAACGTGCACTTGGTAACGTCCAGCAGCAAGTCCCGAAAATACTTTGCTCGGTTGTGGACCTGTAATAATTGTGGATGTACCGTCTAATAAAGTATACGTATAATTTGCCGGAACGGATCCTCCTGTCGCATTTACGGTAATTGCACCATCGTTGTTGGCACATGTTGGCAATGCCTTTATCGTTGGCGTTAATCCTAATGGTGCTAAGATTGTTAAGTCTACTTTATTCCCACAACCATTAACATCTTTTATCTCAACACTATGAGGTCCTGATGATAGGTTAGATATTGTAAATGATACCGTTTGCGTTTGGAAGGCTCCTCCATCTATCGCAAAACTATAGGGTGCCGTGCCTGCGGTTGATAATGTTACATCTATCGCAAAATTACCCTCGGCTGGTGTACATTGATTTGCAATAACGGCCGCAACTACTGGTGTTGGGTCTTGTGAAACTATTTGTACAACTGTTGTTTTTATACAGCCGTACGCATCTTTCACATGAGCATAATAGCTACCAGCATTTACATTGAATGTATTAGCGGAAGCCCACAATGGATCTCCTGAAAGAGGAGCAATTGCTGAATTTGTTAATTGGAATAAATATGGTGCTGTTCCATTTTTGGCTACTGCGCTAATTACTCCGGAATTTGGATTACAATTAGCGTTTTTGATTACTGAAGCAGTAACTGATAAATCAATAGCAGATTCTGTTATCGTAAAGTTTGTCGTCACTTGACTACAACCTGCGTTAGTTGCTCCAAGGTCTTCTTTTATTAAAACAAAATAAGTACCGTAAGGCAAAGCCCCTAAATTAGATACTGCTAATGTTCCTTTTGCAGGAATCGTTCCTGAACCTGTAATACCAGTGGGGACTAATGATAATGAATTAAAAATTTCATACGTAATATTGGTAGGTGAATCATACTTGCTCTTAACGCTAAAAGAAACATTTCCATCCTTGTTTCCTTTACAAGTAATGTTGTTTGAAGTTATACCTGTAGCACTTAAAGTTGAATTTGTTGGAATTGGTACTGCAGCTGTTTGATAGTAATAACACTTAGATACATCATCATATACAATAAATGTATAGGTAACTCCAGGCAATAAATTAGTAAACGTTGTTTGTTTACTTCTTACAGGATCTTCAGCTAACCACGTTCCTGATGCTGGGTAAGCTTGTCCTGGACCTGTATAAATACTAAAGTAAAAAGGTCCATTTCCTGTAAATGCAGAATTCACAGCCACTGTAGCTTGCCCACCGGTAGAACAATCAGCTGGTGGTGATGTTACCGTTATCCCTAAACCATTAGGAGGTGAGGCTACTAATATATTTTGAATTAATTTAGAACAACCATTTATATCTACTACATTAATTTGATACAACCCAAAATCAACTACATTAAAAGCTTCTGAAGTAGTATTTCCACTATTTAGTTCCTCAGCATTATAACTATTATTTCCTGTTACGAAATAATTATAGTTTGGTGAACCTCCAGTAACACTATCTATAATAATAGAACCTTTAGAAATTTCACCAGCTACACAAGCAATATGTTCTACGTGATAATTAACTACTATTGGAGCTGGCTGCGCAATTTCAATTGTTTTGGTATCTATACAAAACTTAGCATCGGTTACTGTTATGGTATAATTACCCGCTGGTAAACCAGAGGTTTGTGTACCATAATTTATACCGGTTGTATCATTATTAACATTTATTACAAATGCTGGCGTTCCCTTAGTGTTGTCAATATTTACTTTAATGGCAGCCGTTGAATCGCCGTTACATAATATTTGTTGTGTTTGTACCACAGAAGTTATAACTGGTGAAACCAATGGGTTAATGGTAATAGTTCCAGATGTTGCAGGGCAATTGTTGCTATCCGTCACCTGAAATTGATACGTTCCTGGTGTAGTAGTGTTATACGTAAATATGTTTCCTACTACAGGTACCGAAGTACCATAACCACCATTATTAAAATTAACCTTATAACTAAAGCCTGCATAGCCACCTGATATAGTTCCTGTGATGGTAGCATCTGGTGGTGTGCTACAATCTAAATCTTTGGTTAAAACCGTATTGACTGTAAGTTGCGACGCAATAGCTTGTGCCAATGGTGTCGAAAGACATCCAAAAGCATCTTTTACAATTATGGTATAGTTCCCTGGTGTTAAATTTGAAAAGGTATTACTCGCCTGATAACTAATTCCGTTATCAATACTATAGGTATACGGGGATACGCCGGAACCTGCCGTTACCATTATTGTAGCTTGATTCGTTGTGTCATAACACAAATCTGATCCTGCAATACTGGCTGTTGGAGGTGTTGGCGTGCTTAAAGTAAATGTATTAGTTTGTGTACAATTATTGGAATCCGTAACACTTGCCGTGTAAAGTCCTACTTGAGTTAGGTTTGTAAAAGTATTGCTTGCTTGTGGTCCTAAAACAGTATTGTCTGGTTGTGTCAGGGTATAGGTATTTCCTCCCCATCCGCCTGTGGCATTAACTACTGCACTTCCACTGGCATTACATTTTATAGGGGAAACCGTAGTTGTCATTGATAATGCCTCTGCTGGTTGCGCAATGGTAACCGATGTTGTGGCGGTACAATTCGTAGCTGTATTAGTAAGCACTATAGTGTAAGTCCCTGCAGGTTGATTAATCAAATTAATTGGTGATGCACCAACTCCTTGTGGGGTTCCATTTATTGTGTAAGTGAATCCTGTTGAAGATGAAACCGTAAATCGAACCGAACCTGTATTAGTTCCGAAACACTGTACGTTACTGACTAGTTGGCCAACAACGGCTACTGTCGGTAAAGAAGCAATACTGTAGCTTTCTTGATACGTACAGTCTTTTTCATCTTTTACCTGAAAAGTATACGTTCCTGGTTCTAATTCGGAAAACACATTTGACTCTTGATAAGGTGTTGCTAATCCTGCAGGTGCAGTTATCTTATACATCTGAAGTCCAAAACCTCCAGTTGCCGACAGCGTTACATTTGAGGTGTTCGATGGACATGTCAAATCCGTAGCCGAAAAATCCAAATTTGTAGGTGGAGTTAAGGGTGCAACGGATACCGCATTAGTTACAAAGGTACAGTTGTTCGCGTCTTTTATTGTGATCATGTAAGTACCACCTGTCAATCCTGTAAACACATTACTCGTTTGGAAAGTAGTTCCATTAATACTATACTGATAAACACCTGTTCCTCCAGAAACACTTTGAGCCTCGATAATTGCTGTCTGCAAACAAGTGTAAGGTGCGGTCAATGTACTGCTTCCTTTGATAGCCATAGGTACAGCGATGGTAATGGATTGCGGCGGGGTTGTACAAACTGAAGTTCCTGTTGCGTATGTAATTGTATACTCGACGACCACATTATAATTTCCCGCTGTAAGATCGGTAAAAATGGGAGAATTTAAAAAAGTAACCCCATTGTCAATACTGTATCGAAGGGCATTCCCATTCGGAACAATGTTCGTTAAGGAAATAGTTCCATCACCAGCAACATCTGAGCATGACAGATCTGTTCTTACAACATCAAAAGTTGGACGAGAAATTCCGGCTACCGAAATAGAAACTCTTGCGGTACAACTGTTGGCATCAAAAACGTCTATAGTATAAATGCCTGCGGTAGATACTGCAATTACCGGGGAAGTTTCGTAATTTGTGGAATTATTGACAAAATATGTATAGGGAGGTGTTCCTCCCACTGGATAAACGGTTATTTCCCCATCCGTACAGGTTAAAGGTTTAGTTAGTGTCACAGAGGCCGTCAATGAGGAAGTGTCAGGAACGGTTGCTTGAAAAGCTTGAATACAACCGTCTTCTGTCGAAACCTCAACGTCATAAACTCCTGAATTCAAATTAGCAAATGTATAATCACTCGCAAGTATGGGCCCCACACTGTTGATTAATACTCCCCCTTGGGATATTTTATAAAAATATTGAGGTTCCACATCATTCGCAGCCAATTTTAAACTTCCTTTTCCTCCATTACAAAGTGGCGCTGTAGCAACCACTGAAACAGTAAAATTTCTTTCGCGGATAAAAACATCAGGGACAGTAAACAAGCAAGGATTACTGGTAACTCCCACTTGCCGAATATATACTGTGTATAAATTTTGAGTTGTTATATTAAAAACATTACTTGATTGAAAAGGGCCTTTTGGACTCAAACTGTATTCGTAGTCCGAAGGAACCCCTCCCACCGTAATGCGCCCGGGAGTGCTACACACAATATCCTTCTTTGTGACTGTCGGGGATAATAAATTTTGATAGACATTAAAATAAAACCGATTAAAACACCCTCCGGAATAATTTAATGTCATTCGGTATTGACCTGCAGCAGTAGCTGTATAATCGGGTCCCGTTCCAACTTGTGCCCAAGTACAAGCTGAATTCTCGTTGGCACAATTGGAATCTGAAACCGCAGCGCAACTGGCTTCATTTAATTTTTCCCATACAATAGTAGAACCATCAGATACATTAGATTGTATTGCTCTGGTAGCATTGGCTCCACACAAGTAAATAAGCGGAAGCGATTTTCCATCATTAGAACAGGTCACCACATTATCGGCAAAAGGGATTACTGGATTGGTGACAGTATTCCCAAAAGGTACAACAGTTATTTCTTCGACTATATTTAAGAAACAAGGGGGTGCTGCCGTATTATGCACATAATATTTACCTAATTGCGTGGCCAAATAAGTTTGACCTGTCCCAATTTCCGGAACTCCGGACGGATCCCTCGACCAAGAATAGGAAGCATACCCATCGGATGCGGTCAATAATACATTGTTTCCGCACAATACCTGACTGTCCCCATAAGAACACCCCGAAACCCCTACAAGAAAATTCGTGGCGGTTGGTGCAGTGGTAATATTACAATTGGTATAAGAGGGCAAACTGGGATCATCGGTAACCAACATTGGATTCTCTAGTCCTCTGTAAGTGGCAAAAGCCTGATTCTTTATCTCATTAGAACAGGCACTACTCAATTGGTTACAAGTGGGAACAACCTGTACTTTGAAACGTATTTCGTAGCGAGGGTCACCAATCTCAACTAATGTTTTATCTATTGAAAAAGTGATTGACCTGGTAGCCTTATCATAGGTTGCTGTAACTCCGGGCGGCAGGTAAGTAATATCGGCAGGGTAATTGAATATAATATTATTAGGAAGCACATCCCTTATAGTAAATTGGGTAGCAGGATCATTTCCTGTATTTTGAAAACCAATCACATAAAATAAATTCTGCCCTAAAACCACATTGGCTGCACTGGCGTCATTTCCCTCAGCATCCTGTACCAGTTTGGTTAGTACTATTTCTGGTGCAATGATATCAATGGCAAATACATTAAAATAAGAATAATAAGTTCCTTGTTTACCACGAGCCATTTGCAAACTTATTTCTGCCGATGTAGCATTGTTTTCTACAACTGTCTGCTGCGGATTAGGAACGCTAATAATCCCAGAATCAAATCCTAACGTATTGGATCCATTGGGATTTCTTGCCGTAAAATTACCCGCCAAATTATTAATAGTACTATTGAAAAAATGATTCGATGGCCTTTCTTTCGTAGTTATGGCTTTCCCATTTATTTCTAATTTACTCCCTACCTCATCCTTATCACCCTCTAGACCCGCTATTCCAAAAGCTAAATTAACCGCTCCCGCCGGCCTGGATCGAAATCCAGAAACGTCAAAAACTGTCGTTTGTCCATCACTCACCGCACTAAACCCATCGAAAGTGGTAATCGATTGCGCCGACTTCTCAGGATCTTCATAAATCACAATAAGATTCCAACCCGCGGCAAGACCTGTGGTTCCGTTAAATCCTAAACTTGAAGTAATATTTGCTACCGTATAAGTCCCTATCGGATTGGTCGCGCCTTGCACTAAAGCCGTAATATCGGCATAACACGCATATGGTTTATCTGCATTAGTCCCAATAGGAGCTACATTAGCATCATAGATAATAGCTCCTGTCACATCTTGATACGAACTGCCGGGAATTTTGAGCTTGATTTTATTAATATCTGATCTACTCCCTGTTTGCAATAAGGCTCCCCAATACAAACCTGCATAAACAATTTTAAAACATTGGGGATTCGGCATAATCAAATCGGCGCTGCTAGATGAAAACGTATCGGGATCACCATCAATATCAATGTATTTCATATCAATGTTTTCATTGAATGACAAAACACCTGAATCGACATTATAAGGATTATTATCCTTACCAAGGATATTATTACCCATCATAACCATGCTCCCCCTAACATCAGAATCAAACCTTGGCGAAAACGGTTTGAAATTTTGTCCGTAAGAAAAAGTAATCAAAAACAACATAGAAATAGCAAAGGCTACTTTAGAAAAAACCGTCTTTTTCAAAAATTTTAAAGTATCATCTTGCTTTACATCACAATTTCTACCGATAAACCTGGGTAAAACAGCAAAAATTGGCGTCGAAAAAGCACCTCTATTCTCTAAAAATAACTTAACAATTAATAGGTGATTTTTTAATCTCATTTGAGGAAATTTATAGTTCCAAGAAAATTTTTTATTAATTTTTTATTAATTCCCATTAACCCTCAGGGGCATGAAGGTTAATGAGAAAGTATAGAATTCTGTTTTTTCTATTCTAAAAAATTAATTATTACTGTCGTTTTCTTCATGAATTATTTTTATTAATTATTTTCTACCTTAACTATTGACATCTTACCATTGTATGGCTTATTCCCTCCGGATTTTAATGCATCATTTGCCTGGTCTATCGAATCAAATTTTTCATAATAAATAAAATATTTACTCGTAGTAACATCGTAGAAGAAATCAACATTCGATTGACCTGCAGCTACTGTTTTGGTTAAGAATTGATCTCTTTTAGTACTATTTTGATGTACTGCAAGTATCAGATAATAACCACTTCTCAAATTTTTAATATTCCTAAGAATTTGCAAAAAGGACTGTTCCTCGCCATAATCAAAATCTTCCGATTTTAATGGGACTTCACTATAAGGTGTTTTCTCTTTTATTTGGCTTAATGTAGCTCTGTCTTTCAAATACCTTTCTTGGTCGTTCTCAAATGCAGCACGTTTTATTCTTCTTTTTTTCTTTATTTCTGCCTCTGTGTTGATTTTCTCTAACGAGGAAATTAAAGTTTGGTTTAACTGAATTGTTATCAATTGTTCCGCTTTCAATTGTTCAATTGTTTTTAGATAAAATTGATTGAACTCATCGTTCTTATTAGATACTTTTTTGATTCTTGCGCTGCGTAGACTCTCTAACCGTTTAATCTTTTGCGTCTCACTATTATTTAGCTCAGTTATTTCCGATTTTAATGGTTCTAATGCCTTATTTTCTGCCGTAACGCTTTTGAATGGTTTTGGTGCCCTGAAAATTCCTTTTTCACTCAAATCATTTTTTTCTTTTAAATCTTTATGGTCTTTTCCTTTGTTTGCAACTGTTATATCTAATTTTTTCAATAACTCCTGCTGAGTGTTTTTAACACCTTTTTTCAATTTAGCCAAATTATCCATCAATCTGGCATTTACATCATTGGGCAAGGTAGCTAATCTTGTTTGAGCAAGAGAATCCGCTTTAACTTTGGCAGCGAGTTTGGCTTGAGCAGTAACAGTCGGTTTAGCCTGAAAAGGAACTTCCAATTTGGCCTTGGTTTGGGCAACTGGTTTTGTTTGAACAGGAGTATTCGTTTTAACTTTAGCGTCTGAGGCTAATTTTACCTGAGCAAGCGCTACTGCTCTTGCCTTAACCTGAGCAAGGGAATCTGCTTTAGCTCTAGCCTTAGCCTCGGCAATTTCTTTTAATCTTCGCACTATTTTTTGTTCTTTTTTCGCAATCAAATCCTGTTTTGGCTCTCTCAATCGTTGCACATCGATTGGAGATAAAATAGAAGATTCTTTCGATTTAACAGGAACATATCTTCTTTCAGCAGGCGGAATAAGTGATCCTTCCTCCTCCTCATCATCGCCATAATAATAGGTTTTATTTTTAAACTTGTAAGCCAACACAATTTCATGCGATGAACCAAAATTTGATAAATTTCCTGTCCCCTTTTCAAAATTATATTCGAGGGAAATCTTTGGAGTTATATTCAAACCCATCCCGGCAGAAATTCCATAAACCGAATTATATCCTGCTTGAGCCCAAACTCCACTGGGAATGGCAAACATCATTAACCCAGAAACAACTGTTTTATCCTTTTTAAACTCCGACTTAATTAGGGCAGAAAATTTGCTTTTGTAAAAATGACCATAGGTGTCTAAATAGCCCGTATACATGATATGGGCTTCAACACTATTTCCAGGATCATCTTCAACTATCTTAGAGGTTTTTAGATTGTATAAAACCAGATTATTTACCGATACTCCAAAATCTAAAAAAGCAGTTCCATAGTTTATCCCCGGATTTATGGTAATCAAAGTATTTGACGGTATGCTTTCTAACGACGGATCGGAAACATTGGTAATCACCTTACCTCTATTTAAACCACTTTTATAAAAGCCTACATTCATTCCAAAAGTCAGATTACTATCTTCCTGAAGTCTAATATTTTGAGAAAAATTTGTAATGGCCCCAAAAGTGGTGAGCACCCCATAATTTTGTTGAAACAATCCGACGGCCATACCTCCATTTTCCGCGAATCTACCTGAATATCCGAATAAATATGTCTGTGGTGCATCATCAAATTGAACCCATTGTCTTTTATTGTAAAAACTGAGATAGGTACTTTGTTCCTTGACAAAACTGAAAGTGGGATTGATCAAAAATCTGTTAAACTTCAAAGAATTTCTCACAGGCAGCGAAAACGAACTAACTCCATCCCTTTTATCTTGGGAATGGAGTGCCTGAAATGTACCATAAAAAAAGACTATGGCTAGTAAAGTTTTCCTCATATCATTTAAGCACTGTTATTGAACCTTTTCTCACTTTCCGATCTTGTGTGGTAATTATATAATAATACACTTGATTTACATTTTTAAAAACTGTTATATTTTCAGGCCAATTATTTTGATAATTATTTGTCTTAAGTACCAATTCCCCAGAAGAACTTATCAATAGTATTTCTGCATCCGAACCACTTGCATATTCTTGGGGTATAATCCAGGTATCGTTGATTCCATCTCCATTTGGACTTATTAAATTAGGTATGCTTACAACTTGCGCATCAACATCATTATTGATTTGAAAAGATAATTCCTCTGACATAACACATCCTGAAGTTTGTTTGATAACTACTTTATAACTCCCTTCCATAGTAACCTCATAATCACTTCCTATGGCGTTCGGAATAACAGCATTATTAAAATACCATTGGTACTCCGGATTTGAGGCTGTTGTTTTTACGGATACCGTCAACGATTCATTTGGTGAGATGGTGCTTGTCTTCGGAACATTAATACTGCTATTAAATTGATACTGTTCCAAATCTATCGAAGCATTGGCAATGCATCCGCCAAAATCAACAACTACAGTATACTGACCCGGTTGATTGGTTACATAAGTTTGACTTGTTGCACCTGTTAACACCCCATTATTTTTATACCATTGGTAGCTGGTTCCGGTTACCGTAGTTAATATTGTTGAACTTCCGTTAGAACAAAAAGGATTCCCAAGACTGGACGTTATCGTAGCAACGGCCGTAGAGGAAGATTCACTTACGATTACCCGGTTTGAGTATGAATTTGAGGTACAAGAACCATAATTAGTTTCAACATAATATTTCCCTGGTTGATTAACCGTTAAGCTGGGGGTAGTCGCAACAGGAACTAAACTACCTTCTTTGTACCATCTATAAGTCAATCCAGGATATTTCAACGGAGAGTCATTAGACCCAGTTCCGGGATTATCAATCGTTAAAACACAACTCTCCCCTGAACAATACATCGCTGTAGCATTAAAGTTATTAATAGAAAACGGGGAATCTTGAATTTTATAGTAGGCTGGAAACACAGCAGAATTTGAACTTGTAGCAACAGGTCCTGTGCTTTTGATCCTAAGTTTATATTGCTCTCCCGCTGTTGTTGTTGGCACTGAGAAAGTTAAAGTTGCCGGAGAGATTGTAACCGATCCGGGACTTGAAGTAAAAAGAACGGTAGGATTAGTAAAGTTTCCGTTAGGATCTGACATCTCAACAATAAATTGATTGGTATCACTTAATCCTGTAACTGGTGAGAAAGAAAAGTCTACACTAAAAGAGTTAAAACCTCCATTGGCACAAATTTGGCTAAACTGTAAAGAAGGGTTGCCAATAACTATCTGAGCATAAACAGTTTTAGTTAACGGCAAAAGAAACAACATAAAACAAAAAAAATATTTTTTTACAAAACCGCTCATCACATCTTCTATCTTTATCAATACTACTCACCCATACTTCTAATAAAAGCAAGTATCATTTTTATAGTTAAAATTTATAAAAACGATACTGTCTGTTTAATCATTTGAAGCTGTAATCTTTCCTATCCGCAATCTGAAATCAGGGTTTTTCTCATCTGTAAAATTTATAAATGTCTCATTATTGTCGCTTTGAGAATATACATTTGAAAAAGAACCATTGCCGTACCAATTTTCTAAATCTTCGTTATTAGAATTATATTCTGTAAAAATATTCCCTCTACAGAAATTGAAATACATTTCTTCAAACCTAATTTTTTGAAGATTTTCCTCATTAATTTCAATTTTGTCGCTTAATAATACCGCCGGGTTAAAACCTGAAATAACGCTTCTTTTAAAATCAAAGGAAGCATTCTCAGCTATATATATCGCCTCTTTTACCAAGCCAGATTGAATATCAGCATTTATGTTTTCGCTGTTGTTAACCAATGTTAAATTTGTTGCAATCACCGATGTTTGTTTTTTAGAAAAATCAACTTCTTCTTTTCTATCATATGAACAGACATCTATGCATCGTGACCCCAAACTACTAGTTATATAAGAAGCACGAATTACCAGAGAGTTATTTATTTTACACTGTGTCCCATAATTAAATTTAAAATCATTCCTTCTGGATTTAAAAGAAACCATTTTATTAAGTTTCAAATCCCCTCCAAATATTTCAAATGAATCTCCTGCCGAATAACCAACCATTATATTCTCCAGAATTGTTTTGTTCCCGATGCCTGCTAATAATAATGCGTTAAAATTTTCTTTCCCTTTAACTTTTTTACCAGCAAATTCTATCCTCACAAACCTTAAAATCCCCGAATTACTGTTTGTTTCCTCCCCACCGTAAGACGTTAAAGAAGTGTCCAAACCATAATTCACAGAAGAGGTATTATCCAATTTATTTATTGGTGCATTACCCAAAATAACGATACCTCCCCAATCCCCAGCTCTTTTGACACTCCTGTTTGAGGTAAAAACAATCGGATCTGTTTCTAGTCCATCTGCAATAATTGTTGCTCCTTTAGTTATAATAAGTGCAGCAGTAGATTCGTAATCCCCAATTATAACCGTTCCAGGCTCAATGGTTAAAGTGGCATTATTGACAACATAGACACTGCCTTGCAGTATGTATTTATTTTTTTTATACAATTTTGTGTTTACTGCAATAGTACCGGCCAAAATCTGATTGGGCTCACCATAATCGATTTTATTGGGCTTAAATTCTGTCCAATTATTTAACCAATTATTTGAACCAGTAATTCCTTTTTCTTGTTGTGCGTTTACGCTAAAAACTATAAAAAGGACCATATATGTAATTTGTGATATCGATTTCATTAGGACTATAAGTTAGATGGTAGGAGTTTATCTTTAGTGTATTACTAAAAAACGTCAGTACGATTTTCTGAATGATTTCAAAATGCATCGATAACGAGTATTTATTATATTATAACTCGATTAATGCTACATTACTCTTATAAAAATTTAAAAAGACAACTAAATTAATAAATCTTACATTTCATTGAATTCATGTAATGATTTCATTGTGTTTTCATAAAATAAGATGGCTGCTATTAAATTATTTGTGTCAGAATAGGGAACCATTTTTTTATGAAAATCCAAGGTCACATCAAGGAAATCGTTAGTACTTTCAGCCTGTTGAATCAAAGCCTTTTTATTATCATTAGGAATTCCTAAATCAGCCAAAGTAACACCTGGTTTAGTGACTAAGGCAATATAAGGCAATGTCTTCACAAGTACATTAATACGTTCTATATACAACTCCATCAATTCCGCTTTTTTCATTCCCTGCAGCTCTTTCAATTCGTGATACTTTTTTATCGTTGTCGTCGAGCTGATAATACTAGTAGATACCTTTTTATCTTGTGCAGAAACGGTACCTGTTACAGATAACAAAAAAAACAGACTAAAAAAAATAATTTTCAATTTCATAATTTAGATTAAATTTTAATTTAAACAAAAATATACAATAAAACGCATTCTACAATGTTTATATTGTTTTTATTTGAATGTAAAAGACTACAAAATATGTTAAAAATGTATGATCATCGAACAAACTTGTTTTTTATCGATTATTTTCGATTTTACGACATAGTCAATAATAGAGAATTAACAGGGCTTAATAAAAACATTAATTTATTTTTTGGAATGCTACTTTTTGAACTTCAAAACAGAACCTCATGGAGTAAGAAACCTATCCACTAAAGAAATAAGTCTAAGCTAACTAATGGAGAACTCATTTTGAAATGGAAACATCAAGAAAGGTGTTGACCGATTTGTTTTTTCATTAGAATAACCAAAAACAACTAAGAAATTCAAACAATAGAGATCCAAAAAACTTCCCAAATATTTAAAAGGAATAGATCAAAACAGACAACTAATACACGAATCCGTAAAGCATTTTAAAACTAAAAAAAACCTGCGTGATAAGTCACACAGGTTTTTTACCAACTACGTTTACTAAAATCAACCTATCCAAAATCAACTAAATTCAATTTATTAAAAGATACTAAGCGGTTATTTTATTTAAAATTAATCCTCCGAAACAATCGCTGAGTTTCTATTGGTCGTAACTTCTAATAGCACTGCAACGCCTTTGTCATTCAACATTGTCATATTTAACACATCTAAAACTGCTAAATCTTTAGACACTACTCCATTAAATCTATTGTATGAAATATTCATTTCTTTAAGATTTTCTAATTTTTCTAATTCTATTGGCACTTGACCGTTCATTTTGTTGTCAAATAAACTAAGATTTTCAAGTGCTGTCATGTTTACCACTTCACTACTTAATACTCCCGAAAGTTTATTACTATTTAAGAGCAATATTTTTAACGTTTTTAAATCATATAAAGAATTTGGAATTTCCCCTATAATTTCGTTGTTAAATAATGATAGTATTTCTAACTGTTTCAAGGATCCTATTTGCATGGGCAATTCCCCTGAAAGCGCATTCATATACAACTCTAAGTCTTTCAAATTACTCATTTCACAAATAGAGGAAGGAATTGTTCCTGACAACTTATTAAAAGAAAGGTTCAATACTTTCATTTCTTTTAATTTTCCAATAAAAAAAGGAATCGAACCTGATATTTGGTTCTTGTGTAAATCCAACTCTTGAAGACCTACGAGATTAACAATTTCAGCTGGAATTTCACCCACTAAATTATTATCAGCTAGATGTACTGCAATCACTTTTTCGTCTTGTACTTTTATGCCATACCAAGTGGTAACAGGTGATGATAAATCCCACTTGACATGCCACTGACTTCCACTAGTGGACTGGTACAGTTTTACTAAGGCATCTTTCTCCTGATCAGATACATCGGCCAACATTGAACATGAAAAAAAAATGATTAAAAACAGAGTAGTTACACTTTTCATCCCTTTAAATTTAGTCTTTTACATTCCTAAAATAGATGGTTTCTAGTTAATCAGCAAATAAAACCGATGAAATACATGTTTTATAATTTTAAATAGAGATATCTCTTACAGCAAAATATTTTTTAGAGTGCGTTCTATAACTACTCTGTCAATGATTGAACTTCCTTTTTCTTAGAACAATTCTAATTAAATTTAGCTTCATCAGGACAAAATAAATTACAAAACACCTGACTGGCAGTATATTTTGGATGGATATTTCACAAATATGAGAGTAGTAATTTGCCCCAAAATTCAACAACAACAATAAAACTACATTCCCTAAAGCTCTTCGATGGCTTTTGCCAAATCAAGATCCTTATCCGTTACACCATCTGCATCATGAGTAGTCAGTCGAATGGTTACTTTATTATACACGTTGCATAATTCCGGATGATGATTTTTTTTCTCCGCTTTTATTCCTACTTGAACTATAAAACCTAAGGCTTGAGTAAAATCCAGGAACATATACTTTTTCTCAATTCCATTATTAATATACTGCCAGTCTTTCAATTTTTTCAACTCTGATTGAATGGATTGTTCGGTGTACGTTTTCATACTTTTATTTATTTATGGGTTGATCTGCCTGTAACTTGCTGATGTAAAACAATATCCAGATTAAAACAATTATGAAGATCCAAATTTCAGGAATATAAAGTTAGTAAATTTTGATATATTGAAAAATAATTTAACTTTATTAACTAATTTTGGCGAAAAATATTTCTTTTTAATTTGAATTCAGCATACTCCTTTAAAATTTATACTACTACTGCGCAGCTCCATTCAAACTGGGATGACATGGCGATTTCGACTGTTTTTTTATCCAAAAAATATCTGGATGTTTTAGAAAGATCATCCCCTGAGAACATGATTTGTCATTATATTGGACTCTTTGAAAATGACACTTTAGTAGGGATTGCGCTTTCCCAATTTCTGGATTTAAACAAACTGGAATCTTTTGGAGAACGTGATAAGTGTATCAAGACAGCGGTACGAAATTTTGTTTTCAGGAACTTTGGATCTCATGTACTGGTTATTGGCAACAATATGTTAACCGGACAAAATTCTTTTGCTTTGTTAGACACCATTGATAAAAAGAGAGCTTTACAAGTATTGAATACTGCTGTAACTGAATTAAAACAACGCTTTAAATCCAAAGGCAAAAAAATTCACATTACCACCTACAAAGATTTCAATTGCGAGGAAATCAAAACCTTCCGTATTCCGGAATTCAAAAATGAATATCCGTTTTCGACACAGCCTAATATGGTTTTCACCATTAATGAAGCCTGGAAAACAGAACAAAATTATATTGACTCTCTTTCAAAAAAATACCGGGATCAATATAAAAGAGCAAGAAAGAAGGCAGATCAGATTGAAAAAAGAAAATTACACCTGGAAGACATCATTGCCTTGGAAGAAACGATTTATGATTTGTACCTTCATGTGGCTAAAAATGCTCCCTTTAATACTTTTTTTCTTCCAAAAAATCATTTTAGGATTTTTAAAGAAATTTTCAAAGACAAATTTCTTTTTTATGGTTATTTTTCAAAGGACAGACTAATAGGTTTCAATACTTTGATTAAAAACGGTTCCATAATGGATACCTACTTTCTGGGATATGATGAAAGTGTTCAGCGCGAGAAAATGCTGTACCTGAATATGTTATATGACATGATTGCCTATTCAATTAATAAAGGCTTTCAGGAAATTATCTTTGCAAGAACTGCTTTGGAAATCAAAAGTTCTGTTGGCGCTAAGCCTATAAAAATGTATGGATTAATAGGCCACAGCAATAGGGTTGCCAATCATTTTATGCCAAAGATATTCAAATATTTAGAACCTAAAATCAAATGGCAAGAACGCAATCCGTTCAAATAAATCCATAATCTGGATCAGTATATGGTACGGCAACTTTCATGTGTTTGGGTAAAATTTCGACATTTAGCTTAGTTTCGGATCCACAATATTCACCGTCAACTTGAAAGCTAACCGGCACACTAGTCGTGATTAAAGCATTTTTTACTGATATTATTTCTATATCTTCTGCATCATCTGTTGTTATATTTCCGGTAATAATTTTCCCAAGCACTACTAAATCTAAATTTTTCAAGATCACTAATTCAAATTTCCCATCGTCCATTAGTCCGTTAGGATTAATAGAAACTCCTGTTCCGTATTTTTTTGAATTGGCAATAACAATCATTCTCGCTACACATTCAATAGTGGGAAAATCACCTGTTATTGTGGCAAAAAAAGGCTCATCTAAATCAATCAGAGTAGACACCGCTTGCAAAGCATACCCCAGTTTTCCCCGAATCGTACTTTTTTCATAGTTCTTAATCAATTCTGCATTAAGTCCAATATCACTTAGGTGAACACTTTTTTTTCCATTAATAGAAATCATATCAATCATCATGTACTCATTGTGAAAAGCAATTTCTAAGTTTTCCTCAAGTGTGGCAGGTAAATTCAAGTCTACTGCCAATCCATTAGCTGATCCGGCGGGTAAAATTCCTAAAATTACATCTTGATTTTCCATTGCTTCGGCTACCATTTTTATGGTTCCGTCACCCCCTGTAATAATAATTCGTTGTGGTTTGTAGGTTTGATACAGCACCTTTATTTTATCAATATCATTTACTCCCGAGGTATTATAAATTACTGGATTAAAATTTTCTTTTTCAGCAAAAAGTGCCACAGCATCAATAAATTCAGATTTATCAATGTCACCGGAAATAGGATTAACAACAACAATAATGTTATTTCTCAAACTTTATCTTCTTTTATTAATTAAAATTAATTAAATTCATCTCCAATCAAAAGTACTACAATAAATGAAACCAATTTTAAAATTATATCGTGGCTACGCTAATGAGCAAGAATTAATTGTCATGGGGCATGTGTTCAAACCAACAACAGTTAAAGAATATAATTTTCAAAAAAAGAACTTTAAAAATGCTACTTCAGTAATCAAAATGTTTCAAATAAAGACACAAGCAAATGCTGATGTGTATTTAGAACAAAACAATTCCAAAATCCATACCAGAACACTAAATGATGGTTATTTTAAGTTTTGCGTGCCACTAGATCAGGATTCTAAGTATGGCTGGATTGATTATAAAGTGAGTATTACTCATAATAACGAAACCATTACGGCCAAAGACAGTTATATTCGTCCACACAAAGGAAATCTGGGAATCATCTCTGACATTGATGATACTTTTTTAGTTTCTCACACGCTGAATCCTTTAAAAAAATTATATGTTTTATTGTTTAAAAACATATATAAAAGAAAAACTTTTGATGATGTAGTTACCCATTATCAAGCCTTGAGTTCGGCAGGAAGAACAAACAAACACGAGTTAAATGCGTTCTTTTATGTTTCCAGCAGTGAATGGAATTTGTATCGTTTTGTCATACAATTCACTGAAATTCATAAGCTTCCAAAAGCCGTTTTATTACTGAAAGACATCAAGACGAGCCTGGCTGATTTTTTCATCACCGGAAGTGGGGATCACAACCACAAGTTTGACAAAATAAAACACATTCTAGAGTTTTATCCCAATTTAGAGTATGTACTTCTAGGGGATGATTCACAACATGACCCCTATTTATACGAAGCTATTTGTAAAATTTTCCCAGTTACCGTAAAAGCAGTTTATATCCGACAAACTGGGACTTCTAAAAAAGAAAAAATAATTACAATTATGGAAAATTTAGAAACCTTAAAAGTTTCTATTTGTTATTTCAAAAACAGTAGTGAAGCTATTGCACATTCAAAATCTATTGGGATTATTAAATAAAAAAAGAGCTCCAAAACCGGAACTCTTCTTTTTTACACAGTATCAATTTCTTCCTGAACAGCTTCCCAATCTAAAAGAAATTTGTCTAACTCAGCCTTTTTCTTATTGTACGCCATAAAAAACTTAGCATCCTCAATATGTTTATCATAATTAGAAGCCAGCATTTTATCATCTTGCTGAATGTCTTTTTCTAATTGCTTGATTTGGCTTTCGATCTTGCTTAACTTGTTTTGTAATGCTTTTCCTTTTTTCTGATCTTCGTATGATGCTTTATTGCTTTCTTTAGGTGATGCTACTTTCTGAGCCTCTTTTTTTTCTACTTCACGCATGTTTTCCATATTGCGTTGTTCTAAAAAATAGTTGATATCCCCTAAATATTCTTTTATTTTTTGGTCTTTAAATTCATATACTAAATTTGACATGCCCTGCAAGAAATCCCTATCGTGAGAAACCAGTAATAAAGTACCGCCAAATTTTTGAAGAGCGGCTTTTAACACATTCTTCGATTTGATGTCCAAGTGATTAGTAGGCTCATCCATCAATAAAACATTAATAGGTTGCAACAATAATTTACACAACGCCAAACGGTTTCTTTCGCCTCCGGAAAGGACTTTTACCTTTTTATCTACATCGTCACCACGAAACAAGAAAGAACCCAGCATATCGCGTACTTTCATTCGGTTCGTATCTGCCGCCGCATCTTCCATCGTTTGCAACAAAGTGATTTCGCCATCCAGATATTCAGCCTGATTTTGTGCAAAATACCCCAATTGTACATTATGTCCTAACTTGATATTTCCTTTATACTCGAATTCGTCAACAATAGCCTTAATAAAAGTTGATTTTCCTTGCCCGTTTTGTCCTACGAATGCTATTTTACTTCCACGCTCCACTAATAGATTGATATCTTTCAAAATCGTTTTGTCCCCGTAGCTTTTGGTCACATTTTCAGCTTCTATAACTACTCGTCCCGGTTCTTTCGAAACTGGAAAAGTAATATTCATAACGGAATTGTCATCTTCATCTACTTCAATACGTTCTATTTTGTCAAGTTTTTTAATCATCGATTGTGCCATGGAGGCTTTAGAGGCTTTGGCACGAAATTTTTCGATTAATTTCTCTGTTTCTTCTATTTTTTTTGCTTGATTTTTTTGCGTAGCCAATTGTTTTTCACGAATCTCATGACGCAATTCTAAATATTGAGAATATGGTTTATTGAAATCATAGGCTTTACCAAGGGAAATTTCGATTGTTCTGTTTGTCACATTATCTAAAAACATTTTATCGTGCGAAACAATTACCACCACACCGGGATAATTGCGAAGAAAACTTTCCAGCCAAATGATACTCTCAATATCTAAGTGATTCGTGGGCTCATCCAGCAGCAAAACATCATTGGCCTGCAATAATAACTTGGCTAATTCGATACGCATTCTCCATCCACCGGAAAAAGTTTCGGTTTGATTATCAAAAACATCTCTTTTAAATCCTAAACCAAGTAAAATTTTCTCCGTGTCCCCCACATAATTATAACCGCCCAATAATTCAAAACGATGGGTGTAATCCGATAAGTCTTCAATGATTTGACTGTATTCATCACTTTCATAATCCGTTCTGGTAACCAATAAGTGATTGATTTCTTCGAGCTTTTTCTCTACAATTTTAATCTCTGTAAACGCTTCATATGCTTCTTCCAGAACCGTTCTTCCTTGTTCAAAGTCAATATCCTGACGCAAGAATCCCATGCGAAGGTCTTTCTCTTGAGAAATAACACCTGAATCTGGAGCAAAATCTTTTGCTAACATTTTAAGCATGGTCGATTTCCCCGCTCCGTTCTTTCCCACAAGACCCACGCGGTCTCCGGCACCCAATCGAAAGGTAACTTCTTCAAACAAATAGGAACCACCAAATGAAACGGATAAATTGTGTATATTAAGCATGTATTGTGATTTTATTCCTTTTTGAATGCGTAAATTTGTAACTCCAAAAAAGGAAAAATTAAATTTTTTGCAAATGTTAAAAAAAGGATCCAAATTATATAGCATTTTAACAGGAACTTGTCCTAAATGTCAGAATGAGAGTATGTATTTAGATAAAAATCCGTTACATCTAAACAAAATATTGAAAATGCACGAAAATTGCAGTCATTGTGGTTTAAGATATCAAATTGAACCTTCTTTTTTTTATGGCGCTATGTACGTTAGTTACGGATTAAATGTAGCAATAGGAATTGCTGCTTTTGTCATCTCTTTTGTTCTCTTCGAATCCAGTCTAAAAGTTGCATTCCTTGCAATAATAGTATCACTGGTTATTTTATTCCCTTTTGTTTTGCGATGGGCAAGGAATATTTACATCAACATGTTTGTTTCGTATGATCACAAATTAAATAAAAAATAACACTATTTTTTTCCTTTAGATACAAATCGATTGATGTCAATTACAGTGTCTAAAGGAATTTTATTTTCAATAGTGTCAAATAAAGCTTTTGCCATTGCAGGACCTAACATAACTCCTCGTGTGCCCAAACCATTCAAAATATGTACTGAATTATAATTTTGATGTGTTCCTACGAGTGGTCTTCTATCTTTTACCGTGGGGCGAACTCCGGCAAAATGAGCCACAATTTCAAAATCACAAGTAATAATCTCTTTTATTCTTTCCACTAATTCCGTTTTTCCTTCTGGAGTAGGTAAATCTGTTTTATCTTTCCAATTGTAAGTGGCTCCTACCTTGAACAAATCATTTCCAAGAGGCAAAATAAAGACACTTGTATTGACGATCACATCTAAACGCAAATTAGGTGCTCTAATGACAAAAAGCTCCCCTTTTGTACCGTCTAATGGCAAATGTTTAAAATAAGGATTTCCATGCATTCCAAAGCCTTCGGCAAAAACAATATGTTTCGCTTGAATGTCTTTGTACCGAATACCATTTGAGTCAACCTGAAGCGCCTCATAATCAAAAGACTCCTCCTGAAACATCTTATTATGGATAAGATAGTCTCTGTATTTACGCAACAACAATGCGGTATCAACATAACCCGTCTGCAAAACTTCTCCGTATCCAAAGGGAGAATCAATTCCAGAAAATTTCTCAAAAATCAATTTTGTGGATAAAAATGGCGAAAGATTTATTTTATCCGAAGCTATAAACCAATTATTCTGTTCTTCTACGGAGAAAAATTTTCTCAAAATAGGTCTCTTAAAATCTACGGTACATTCTAATTTTTTTTCCAACAGCGCATAAAATTCATTCATCAAGACTAATTGCTCTTGTGCCTGCCAAACCTCACTGAATCGTTTTAAAATAACAGGGTTATACAACCCCCCGGCGATTCTTGAAGAATTTTGAGAATTATTATCCAGTACTAAAATACTTTTATCATTTCGCAGCGCAACCTCTGCAAATGAAATACCCGCTAAACCTGAACCAATTATTAAATAATCAATCATTTGAAGAAATATAATTTAAACTAAAGACAAAGTAAATACATTAAAACACAAAACTCTTACCATCACAGTAAGAGTTTTGTGTTTATAGTAAAAAAACTGAAATTAATAATTCCACATATCAGATTCGAAATTGCGAATTTTCTCTTTCACTCGATCGGATTCTAACAACTGATTCTGGGCATTATCTTTCATATACTCTTCAATGGATCTGTCTCCATAAACATTTTCTTCTTTGTAAATAAAACTATTAAAACGTCTTGAATTTAAGATTTGATCAAATGAAATCGGCATCGCTGAGTTTTTATCATTGAATGCTTTAGCATCATGCAACACATCTCTTGCTGCTGGAAAAAACACCCAAAACAACTCAATATAATCTTTTTGATCACTATTCATCGTATAAACATCCGGAGTCACTGGACAAATACCCAATAAACGATACTTTAATTCACTCTGCCTTTTATCAAAATACCAATACCCCTTAATTTTATACTGTGTTACGTCCTGAGCAGAAAGATCCTGTCTCAGAATATACTCTTCTGATATTTGATTCCCTGCATTTATTTGTTCTCTACCGGCGTCTGTAGTATCTATTCGAGTTAATGAAGCTTGGATGTCTTTAAATGATTTTTTAGTGTTAAAATAACTATCTGTATACACTTCTGTTAATTCACCACTTTTTATGGCTTTAGTCAGCACATCGTATAACGAACGCCTATCCGAACCAATATTTGCAGTATCTACAGGAAAATACAATGAAAAATTAATCTTTTCGTTTAAATCGATTATTTCCCAGGTTGTTTTTCCCATTAAAACATCTCTATCATGCACATATCCATAGGACAAAGGCCTATCGTTATCTGAAATTAATTGTGCATCAGATTTTAGACCTATTTCGTCAGGAGTTTTTGCATTAAGCAAATTAGATTGTGCAACCGAAGCTAGACTTCCTGTGGAACAGACTATAGCGATTAAAAAATTTCTTACATTCATCATAGTATCATTATAAGATATTGAAGTAGGTTTATATAAAAACGTACTAATTATTGTATTTCAAAAATTACTGGAGCTGTTCTTGGCAATAAGTAGCTTCCTGCACCAACAAGTTTGGTTTTAATCTCAGAAATGGTCACTTGATCACCTCTTCCTGCTTTTGATAATACGGCCTTACATTGTGCATTTAATCTGTTTCCTGATACAACTACTGTCGGCTGTCCGGTAACTTTTAAATTAAAACCAACTACATTTAAACCAACTTCAAAATCAAAATCAACTAATTTAGCTCCGATTGTAGCTATCTCTAAGTTTGATTTAGGACCTTTGACCACTCCCATTTCTCCCCTAATAGTTCCAGCTGGCCCCGGAATACCTTTGATTCTGAAAACTTTTTTATCAGTAGCCACTTTTCCGTCAGACATTTTTCCTGATACGCTGACTATAACTTCATTACCACCACCAGGATTCATAACGTATTTACCGTTGCCTACCTTTGATAAACCTGGAGCAGAAGCATTAACAGCATTATCCGGAATACCTGCAAAGGAAATAGTCATAGGATTGGATACGCCTCTATAAACGACATTCATCTTATCTGCTGAAATTGTTGCAGAATTAGGTCTTGGCACCACAACATATTTTCCAGCAAATTTCAATGGAATTGTTTTACCATCTTCAATAAACGTAAATTGACCCGCAATATTTTGTTCTCCAACACCTCCAGCGGTCATAGCTATTCTAGCCTGTCCTGTGGCTGGATCTAATCTTGCACCAGTAACACTTGTTGGTTTGGTATTCTCGTCATAACGTCCCAAAACTACTTTACCTGTAACCTGTTCGCCCTGGAAATAAGCATTTTTATCCAATACAACGATAGCTTGATAATTACTGTAAGATGCCGCTGCAACCGCCGCTTTACCTAATGCCGTACTGTACACATCTGATTCTGCTTTTTTAACATCATTCTGCCAAGCAGATAGCTTAGCTAAAGAAGCAACTGCTGGAAAGCCTTTAAAATGATAATCTAAATAGGCTACCGAAATACCGTCTTTATTCTTAACATCTGCCAAACTAAACTTAGCTTGAACTTCAGATAAAATTGGCGCTAATTTTTTATTATCACCCAAAGCCAACTTCATGTCCGATTTATACTTTTCAACTGTTGAAATAACTTCTTTTCCTTTAGCGGAGTAACCTGCGGGACTGAACCATAAATTATCAATATTATCTCCTTTGTCCATAGCCTCATACGGTAGTTTACCCGTCTCCGGATCCACTTCGGTTCCTACTAAAACTTCCGCTTTTATTTGTCCAATATAATCGTAAAAATTTTTTGTTATCACTTCTACTTTATGAGCTGTTATGGCCGCTGCAGCAAATTCGCCACCTGCTTCCGCTGCTTTCGCATCTAATCCAGCTAACATTTGAGCGTTTGATTGTTGGGCTGAAGCGTTTGACCCTTCAAATTTTTCATTCATTAATCCAAAAGCAGACAACACTTCTTTGGACATATTTAATGCTAACATTGCGATGAAAACCAAATACATTAGGTTAATCATCTTCTGTCTAGGGGTTAGTTTTCCTCCTGCCATATTTTCTAAATAATTAGTTTAATATTTTTTTATAGTTTGAAACTAATTATCCTTTATTATTCATTGCAGAAAGCATTCCACCATATACATTATTCAAAGAGGATAGGTTTGAAGTCAATGACTGCATTTGATCTTTTAATTTTAGGTTGTTTTCAGCAACTTCTTCATTAATTTGTACATTTCTGGAGGCGCTTTGTAATTGTATTTTATACAGACTGTTCAATGACTCCATTTGGGCTGCAGCCAAAGTCAACTCCTCGCTGTATTTTTTAGTAGATGTAATAGAATCTATTGTTGGGGCAATTCCCTTTGCTGCTGATTCGAAATTTTTGATGCTATTACCTAAACTAGCCATTAATTCCCCATCAATTTTGGCATCTTTTAACATCATATCTAATTTTTGAGACAACAATCCTTGTGCATCAGATGGTGTTTCTACTTTTTTAGTTGCTGGTTTAGCCTGACCGTTAGCTAATTCCGGATATACTAAAGTCCAATCCAAATCATTATCAACCGGTTCAAAGGCAGAAAGCGCAAAAATGGCTGCTTCTACAACAAGACCTATAGTTAGCATTAAATTTCCTGTAATAAAACCAAATTCAATATGGGTGATTTTGAATAGTGCGCCTATGATTACAACAGCAGCTCCCATGCCGTATGCGAAATTCATTGCTTTCTTACTTAATAATGCCATAATAGTGTTTTTAAAAAATGAATAGATTTGGTTTGTTTTAATTATCTCTTTTTTCCGATTCCGGTAGTTTGAACTCCCATGTAATCCTGAACGGTTCTAAAACCTATATAACTCCTGGCTGAATCAGCATATTCATAATCTCTTGTACCTACCTGTAGGAAATAAGCAACATCTTTCCATGAACCACCGCGCAGTACTTTGCGTTTATTTGAAGTATCCTGAACATTTGGATTCATTGACGATACATACTCATACGCATTTGGATCATATGAAGAATCGGTCCATTCCGAAACATTTCCTGCCATATTATACAAATTATAACCATTTGGTTCATACGATTTTGCTTCAACAGTATACAAGGCTTCATCTGCTGCATAATCGCCCCTGTTGGGTTTGAAATTTGCCAAGAAACAACCTCTGTCGTTTTTAGTATATGGCCCTCCCCAAGGATAAGTAGCAGATTCTAAACCTCCTCTGGCTGAATATTCCCATTCTGCTTCGGTTGGCAATCGAAAAGAATTGATTAAGTCTTGTCCTTTCTTTTTTGATTTGATATGGCTGTTTTTATATAATGTTCTCCAGGCGCAAAATGCTTTCGCTTGAGTCCACTTGACCCCTACCACAGGATAATCTCCGTAGGCTTTGTGCCAAAAATAATCATTATGCATTGGCTCATTGTAGGAATAGGCAAAATCTTTAATCCAAACGCTAGTATCGGGATATACATTTATTTCTTCGGTTTTGATATAGTCTTTTCGTCTTCCGTCTTTTGCTTTGGCAGCAGCCTGAATATCCATCCAAGAATAACGGAATTTCAATTTATTAACATCAATAGTGCGAAGACCATTGTATGATTCTTCTATTGGCAAATACATAGAATCCATTACTTCAGTATAATATTCATCCGGATATAGTTTCGTATCCATTATTAATTTTACTTTTTTATTCAGCTTTCTACCGGCATAAGGATCGTCAGCGGTTCCTACACTATAATAATTATCATACATGTATTTGTCATAGGCTGTCATTTTCTCTGGATCCGAATCATTAAAAGCAAAGTCACCTATGCTTCCTGCATTCTTACCTTTAGCCGTTGAGGCATCAGCAGTTTGCCCTACTTCATCAGCTAAAATGGCTAATCTCACCCTCATTGTAGAGTCTTTTACCCACTCTACAAACTGACGGTATTCACTATTGGTAATTTCCGTTTCATCCATATAAAAGGAGCGAACCGTAACTGTTTTTGTTGGAGCGTCCTCTACATTGGCTAAATCAGCATCTGACTTACCCATTATAAAAGCGCCACCTGGGATTAATGCCATTCCAAGAGGTTTTTCCGGATGCCATTTCCCTCCATTAATACCAACTAGTTCTCCTCTGTCGCTTGATTTACCACAGCCAATTAAAAGGGTCAAAATTGACGTAAATGCAATGAACTTCTTCATATAAATTTGGTTATATATTCATTATTTTTAAGGGTGTAAACCTATTTATTATTTTTTAAAAAAACAATTTTTTTAAACTAAACAAACTCTATTTTATAAAAAAAGAATAAATAAGCATAAAATTATCCTAAATGATGTTTTTCCTCTGCGCTTTCCACCATCTTTCGGGCAATTCCTGATTACAAGCCATTAAATATTCTTCATAAGAACATGGTAATAACGTGTTTCTTTTTAATTTATTATTAACATTTGAAATAAATGGAATTTCGATCCACCATCGGTCTGTTTTATCACTTTTATAAAAAACAAGATCCTCTTCTTCCATGGGAACTATATATTTCAAGTAGTTTTCTTTACTTCCAAAAGGATACTCATGCGAGCGATAATGAAAGCCTTCTATGAAATACCAAATTATTTGTGCTATGATCACTGATTCTTGTGCGGAATTATTGTGATTAAAGATCCCCAATGCGGAAACTTTATCACTTATCCCTGCATATCGTGACAGCGCGCATATTTCTTTCCCGTTAAAACCATTGGGTGCAAATGAACTAAAATTGCCGGAATCAGATGATTTTACAGCATTTAAATCAATACTGACCACATCTGCATCTCTTAAAACAGGTTCAGATATAGCTATATTATTCGAAACCTCCCCTAATCGATAGGCATCAAAAAACAATTTCTCTATCAAATCTATTTCTTCTTGCGAATTAAAATACGTTTGATAGCCTATGTTACAATAATTAAAGAGATTGTTCGGCTCGTCTATAATTATTTTTGTCAAATAAGAAGTGGCCGAGGCCTGTTCATTCTCTTTTCCAAAATCAAACTTATTATCGATAGCAACTAAATTCACCATCTGTTCTAAATCATCATACGCTCTGTACAAAGCATAGGTCAGATCCTGAGAACCCCCAATAACAATAGGAATAATCTTCTTTTTTATTAAACTTGCTGTTACTTTTTTTAAGGCAAAGTAGGTATCTTCCGTAGAGCTTCCAGCAAGAATGTCACCTAAATCAGCAATAGATGCATCCCAGTTTCCAGGAAATAATCCATATAATTCTTTCCTAACCGAGAGTAAATCAACAGTGGACACCGCATTGGCATTGCCTCGGTTTTCTAAAACACCTAGTACGGCAATTTTAATCTTGTTTAAATCAGGGAATTGTTCCTGGGTATGCAACACAATTTTACCGCCCAGTTGCTGTGAAGTCAATCCATTTATATATTCCAGGATTTCATCATCAACGGGCTTTAGAAAATCAAATTCCATTTTTATATTTTTTTTCCTTAATCACAACTCTTAACAAAGAGCGATGAAACCGGAATTAGTGACTAATTACTTTTTTGCGACAGGTTTCTTAACGGCTGTTTTTTTGACAGCTGCTTTCTTTGCTGGTGCTTTTTTGGCGGCTACTTTTTTAACAGGCGTTTTTTTGGCAATCATTTCTTGGACTTCCGCCAATGTTAATTTGGCAGCATCTACGTCTTTACTCAATTCAATTTTGAGTTTTCCTTTGGTGATTACAGAGCGACCCCAGCGGGCTTTCTCGACCAGAATACCTTCATCCTCCCAATTATGCAATACTTTATCGATATTTTTTTGCAATTTATCTTCAATCAATGCTTCTATATCAACTTGAGACAAATCATCAAAATTATATTTCTTACTTACATTAATAAACAAGCCATCCCATTTGATAAAAGGACCAAAACGACCAACGCCTTTTTGAACACCTTCGCCTTTATAAACGGCAATTGGAGCATCGGCAATAGCCTTTTCATCGATTAATTCCTGAGCCCTTTCAAAATCAACATCCAGTGGATTTTCTCCTTTTGGTAAAGAAACAAAAGCCGCACCATGACGAATATAAGGGCCGTAACGACCATTACTTACCTCAACTTCTTCGCCTTTATATTCTCCAAGATTTTTTGGCAATAAAAATAGATTCAGCGTTTCCTCTAAAGTGATGTTCCCAATATTTTGATCATTCATCAAACTGGCGAACTTTTTTTCATCATCATCAGCGGCACCAATTTGAGCCATTGGTCCAAATTTTCCTAAACGAACCGAAACCGGCTTTCCTGTTTTTGGATCGGTTCCAAGAATTCTCTCCCCGCTTTCACGATCTGCATTGGCCTCTACATCTTTCACTATAGGGTGAAATTTATCGTAGAACTCCTGCATCATTTTAGTCCACTCAATATTTCCTTCCGCTATTTCATCAAAATCCTCTTCGACTTTTGCAGTGAAATTATAATCCAAAATATTTCCGAAATTCTTTACCAAGAAATCCGTAACAATTGTTCCAATATCTGTAGGAACTAATTTTCCTTTATCAGATCCGGTGTTTTCTTTCAGCACCTTCGCTGCTACTTTTCCGGATTGCAACATCAATTGCACGTAATTTCTTTCTTGCCCGTCCAGATTTCCTTTTTCTACATAATTCCTGTTGATAATCGTAGAAATTGTTGGCGCATAGGTAGACGGACGACCAATTCCTAACTCTTCTAATTTTTTTACCAATGAAGCTTCGGTATATCTTGCAGGCGCTCTAGAATATCTTTCGGTTGCTGAGATGTAATTGTTTTGTAATTTTTCATTGACTTTCATTGCCGGCAACATGCCTTCCTGCTCTTCTTCATCGTCATCATGCCCTTCAAGGTATACTTTCAAGAAACCTTCAAAAAGCAAAACCTCTCCGGAAGCCGTGAATATTTCACCATGATTATTCGCTTCAATTTTCACGTTAGTACGTTCTAATTGTGCATCACTCATTTGCGAAGCCAAGGTTCTTTTCCAGATCAAGTCATACAAACGCGCTTGATCTTTGTCTATATTTACCGTATGACGGGACATATCCGTAGGACGAATTGCCTCGTGTGCTTCCTGTGCTCCCTTACTTTTATTGACAAAAGTTCGAGGTTTAGAGAACTCTTTTCCGTAGGATTTAATAATTTCAGCCTGAGCCGCTTCCATCGCATCTTTAGATAAATTCACGCTATCCGTTCTCATATACGTGATCAGTCCGGCTTCATACAGGCGTTGCGCCAGTTGCATGGTAATTCCTACCGGCAAATACAATTTACGAGCGGCTTCTTGTTGCAATGTTGATGTGGTAAACGGACCTGTTGGTGTTTTTTTGGTAGGTTTAGTCTCCAAATCGGCTACCTTATATGTAGAACCTATATTTCTATTTAAAAAATCTTCGGCTTCTTTTTTAGTATTGAAATTTTTAGGCAGTTTGGCTTTGAATATTTTACCGGTTTCATTAGTAAATTCTGCCACAACAGAATACGTAGCTACAGCATTAAAGTTTTGAATTTCCCGTTCCCGTTCCACTATCAAACGAACTGATACTGATTGCACACGGCCTGCCGAAAGCCCTCCCTTTATTTTTCTCCAAAGTACAGGAGATAATTCATAACCTACCAATCGATCTAATACACGACGCGCTTGCTGCGCATTGACTAAGTTATAATCAATTTCTCGTGGATTATCAATGGCTTTTAGAATTGCAGTTTTAGTGATTTCATGAAAAACAATCCGCTTGGTTTTGGTCGCGTCTAATTTTAATTCTTCGGCTAAATGCCAAGAAATAGCTTCTCCCTCGCGATCCTCATCACTTGCTAACCATACCATTTCAGCTTTTTTAGCAAGTCCTTTTAATTTAGTAACCAATACTTTTTTATCAGCAGAAACTTCGTATTTGGGTTTGAAGCCATTTTCTACATCAACACCAATTTCCTTAGACGGCAAGTCAGCAATGTGCCCATAACTTGACTCGACCTGAAAATCTGCTCCTAGAAATTTTTCGATTGTTTTTGCCTTTGCAGGTGATTCCACTATAACTAAATTCTTTGCCATATTCCGATTGTTTATGTCGGCAAAAGTAGAAGATTTTTTTAAATTTTAAGTTTTTTAAATTTTAAAAGTCAATTTAATCATTCAGTTGCAAGTTTTGAATGATTTGAATCCTATACTTTAAAAAAAATAAATCACTGCGGTTTTATTAAAAATACTGCCTTTTTATGATCTATTTCCTAAAATCCAACTGCAATTAAGTATGTGAAAAGTTTAAAAGTCGTCAAGTCAAAACAAAAAACATAGCCAATAGTATCTTAAAATCAACTTGTTCCATCATTTTCTCTAATTTTAAAACACCCCATTATACAATGATTGTTACTTAAAACTTAAAAGAAGCCCTTTTACACAACAACGACATTCAACCCCATTTCTTCCAGTTTCGTTTTAGTTTCGATATCGATACCTTCATCGGTAATTAAAACATCAATTTTTTCTACATTGCAGATTTTACCAAAACCCCTGACATTCATTTTAGTTGAATCGGCCAAAACAATTACTTTTTCGGCTACATCAATCATCGCTTGATTCAAATGAGCTTCCATAGCATTTGAAGTACTTAAACCAAACTCTAAATGAAGCCCATCAGTTCCAATAAATAATTTATTACAGGAAAACTGGCTCAAAATTCCTTCAGCAATAGCACCCACAACTGAAGTTGATGCTTTTCTAATATCACCACCCAGTTGAATGGTATCAATTTCCGAATGTTTGCAGAGCTCTAAAGAAACTTTAAGCGAAGGAGTCAGTACAGTTAATTTTTGAAAGCCCCCCATCACTTTAGATAAATTATGAATCGTAGTCCCGGAGCCCATAATGATGTAATCATTGTCATTAATGTAACTCAAAGCCGCTCTTGCGATAAGCTTCTTTTGCTCTACCTGAAGCAATTCTTTATCACTTACATTTCTTTCAAACGCATAAATGGGCTGTTTACTAGCGCCTCCATGGGTACGATGCAACAGATTCTTGCTTTCTAAAAAACTCAAATCCTTCCGTATGGTTACGGACGAAACCTTGTGTGTTTCGCACAGCTCCACCACATGAACATACCCTTTTTGATTTAATTCCTCTATTATTAGTTCCTGTCTGATATTAATTATAGTCATACTACTGTTTAAATATTGAAATAAAGATAGGTATTCTTTTAGAAATAAAAAATAAAACAGGTTATTTTGAATAGTTTCATTTTGTTTCGATTTATTTCGTTATGTTTGTAAAACGAAATATTGTGTTACGGTATAAAAACAATAAAATGAAAAGATCAGAACAATTAATTCAACTTACACAAACCAAAAATTGGGATGTAATTATCATTGGCGGTGGTGCTAACGGATTAGGAATAGCGCTAGACGCAGCTAGCAGAGGTTTCAAAACCATACTGTTGGAATCAATTGATTTTGCCAAAGGAACCTCCAGTCGAAGCACAAAGTTAGTTCATGGTGGGGTTCGGTATTTAGAACAAGGAGACATTGCTTTGGTACGCGAAGCCCTAAAAGAAAGAGGCCTAATGGCACAAAACGCTGGTCACTTGGTGAAAAACCAATCCTTTGTGATTCCAAATTATAATTGGTGGGGCGGTTATTTCTATACCGTAGGATTAACCATATACGATATGTTAGCCGGACGATTAAGCTTAGGCTCTTCTAAATATGTGTCCAGAAAAAAAACAATAGAATTGCTTCCGACCATTACACAAAAAGGATTGGTTAGCGGCGTTGTATATCAAGACGGACAGTTTGATGATTCGCGTTTGGCAATCAACATTGCGCAAACAGCCGTTGAAAAAGGAGCTACGCTTTTGAATTATTCGAAAGTGATTAATTTATTGAAAGACGATAAAAACCAAGTTACGGGAGTAGAATTTGAAGATAAAGAAACCGGCACCAAATATAAATTAAACGGAACT
Source organism: Flavobacterium sp. LS1P28 (assembly GCF_003970335.1). NCBI lineage: Bacteria > Pseudomonadati > Bacteroidota > Flavobacteriia > Flavobacteriales > Flavobacteriaceae > Flavobacterium > Flavobacterium sp. LS1P28. Next base: position 90,599 of record NZ_RYDI01000013.1, read on the forward strand.
GCCGTTATTAACGCTACCGGGGTTTTTACCAACTCAATCATGAAAATGAATGATTTGGAATACAAGAAATATATTGTTCCAAGCCAAGGGATTCACTTGGTTTTTGACAAATCGTTCTTACCAAGCGAACATGCTTTAATGATTCCAAAAACAAGTGACGGACGCGTTTTATTCGCAGTGCCGTGGCATGATAAAATTGTGGTAGGAACCACCGATACTTTGGTTAAAAAATCGAGTCTGGAGCCAATTGCCTTGGAACAAGAAATTGATTTCGTTTTAGAAACTGCTCAAAGATTTCTAGAGAAAAAACCAACAAGAGGCGATGTTTTATCTGTATTTGCAGGCTTAAGACCTTTGGCAGCGCCAGAAAAAAAAGGACAAAGTACCAAAGAAGTTTCCAGAAGTCATAAAATAATTGTTTCGGATACCGGATTAATCACCATCACCGGAGGAAAATGGACTACGTACCGAAAAATCGCTGAAGACGTTATTGACAAAGCCATCAAAGTCCATAATTTACCTAAAAACGGATGTAAAACGGAACACATCGCTATCCACGGCAATAAAATAACTTCCGTAACAGACCGAGAGAATCATTTATACATTTATGGAACTGACATTCCTAAAATACTGAAATTACAGGAAGACGAGCCTTTATTAAAAGAGAAACTACATCCTGATTATGATTATACCATGGCAGAAGTGGCTTGGGCTATTCGTTTCGAAATGGCTAGAACCATTGAAGATGTATTGGCCAGACGCGTGCGACTTTTGTTTTTAGACGCAAGAGCAGCGATTGATTCTTCTGAAAAAGTTGCTCAATTATTAGCAAAAGAATTAGGCCGTGACACCCCTTGGGCCGAAGCTCAAACAGCTGAATTTAGAACTCTGGCCAACGGTTTCCTTTTAACAGAATTTCAAGTAAAATAATCTACAACTCTATTAACATAAAAACACCCAAAATGAAAAACAAACTAATTCTTGCCCTTGACCAAGGAACTACCTCCTCCAGGGCAATTGTCTTCAACCACGATGGAGAAATTGTCAACGTGTCTCAAAAATCTTTTGAACAAATTTTCCCAAAACCAGGATGGGTAGAACACGATCCAAACGAAATCTGGTCCTCACAAATGAGCGTAACCGCTGAAGTTATTGCAAAAGTAGGAATCTCAGGAAAAGAAATCGCCGCCATTGGTATCACCAATCAAAGAGAAACCACAATTGTTTGGGATAGAGAAACCAGTATTCCAATTTATAATGCCATTGTTTGGCAAGACCGGAGAACTGCAAAATATTGTGACGCATTGAAAGCTCAAGGGCACGGAGATATGATCAAAGAAAAAACAGGACTGGTTTTAGACGCTTATTTTTCTGCCACAAAATTAAAATGGATTTTAGATAATGTGGAAGGGGCTCGTGAAAAAGCAGAACAAGGAAAATTGTGTTTTGGAACTGTCGACACTTGGCTTATTTGGAAATTGACCCGAGGTAAAATGTTCATGACTGATGTTTCTAATGCTAGTCGTACGATGATGTTAAACATTCATACTTTAGAATGGGACCCGGAATTATTAAATTTATTCGATATCCCGCAATCGATATTGCCAGAAATAAAACAAAGTAGTGAGGTCTATGGAGTAACCTCAACCACGCTGTTTTCTACAAAAATCCCTATAGCAGGCGTTGCAGGAGACCAACAAGCAGCTCTTTTTGGACAGTTGTGTATCAATCCCGGAATGGTAAAAAACACGTACGGAACCGGTTGTTTTATGCTAATGAATACTGGCGAAAAGCCCGTTTATTCTAAAAATAATTTATTAACAACCATAGCCTGGAAAATTAACGGAAAAACAACTTATGCATTGGAAGGCAGTGTTTTTGTGGGTGGTGCGGCCGTACAATGGCTAAGAGATGGTGCTAAAATGATTGATGCTGCCCATGAAATTGAAGAACTAGCAGCCAGCGTTCCGGACAACGGAGGTGTGTATTTTGTTCCCGCATTAACAGGTCTAGGAGCTCCTTACTGGGACCAATACGCTCGAGGAGCCATAGTTGGGATAACCAGAGGAACCACAAACGCGCACATTGCGAGAGCAACTCTTGAAGGAATAGCGTATCAAGTCTATGATTTAGCAAAAGCCATGGAGGCCGATTTTGAAAAAAAAGGAACAGAACTACGAGTGGATGGCGGAGCAGTTGCAAATAATTTATTGATGCAATTTCAATCGGATCTTTTTAATTTCAAAGTGATTCGCTCAAAGACATTAGAAACAACAGCCCTAGGAGCAGCTTATTTAGCCGGTTTAGCTATTGGATATTGGGACAGCGTAGATGAATTACAAAAACAATGGACAATAGACCGTGAATTTTCACCCGAAATGCCCAGAGACACTGTCACTGAATTGGTAAAAAACTGGGATAAAGCGGTAGGCCGAGCTGGAAACTGGATAGAAAATTAATCATTAAAACCATACATTATGACTCCATTTATTGCAGAAATTCTCGGTACCATGCTAATGATTTTATTAGGTAATGGCGTAGTTGCCAATGTAGTTCTTAAAGGAACCAAAGGAAATAATTCCGGATGGATTGTCATCAGTACAGCATGGGGTTTTGCCGTTTTTGTAGGCGTTGCTGTTGCCGGTCCGATTAGCGGTGCGCATTTAAATCCTATTGTCACCTTAGGCTTGGCACTCATAGGAAAATTTGCCTGGTCACAGGTTGCTTCCTACATCTTGGCTCAATTCATTGGAGCTATGCTAGGAGCCTTTTTAGTTTGGCTTTCCCATAAAGATCATTTTGCAGCCACAGAAGATGAAGGCGGAAAACTTGCTTGTTTTTGCACAGGACCTGCGATTCGGAATTACTCCTCCAATTTAATGAGTGAAATCATCGCCACTTTTGTATTAATTTTCGTGATATTCTATATTGCCGGTCCAGAGCTGATCATGAGTTCTGATACTGGCGCTGCAATTGGACTTGGAACTGTTGGCGCTTTACCGGTCGCTATTTTAGTTTGGGCTATAGGATTATCCTTGGGAGGAACCACAGGGTATGCTATAAATCCTGCAAGAGATTTGGGACCTCGAATCATGCACGCTATTTTACCCATAAAAGGCAGCAGCGATTGGAGGTATGCCTGGGTTCCTATCGTTGGCCCTATAATAGGTTCCTGTTTGGCCGCAACCTTATATATGTTACTTCTCTAACCTTCTTTTTTAAAAGTAAAATCATGCGAAAATTATTTTTCACCACTATAATCTCTATTATAGGGCTAGCTGGATATGCCCAAGAAACTCCTGTTGCCGATACCACTCCAGCAGCTGTAGCAAACACAAAAACGAACCGACTAGATTTTGATGTAGAATTAAAAACGAGCCACCTCTGGAGAGGACTGGTTATCAACGGAAGCATGACTGCCATGGGAAACATTCATTATGCTTTGGACAAAAAACGAAATCTAACCGTGGGTCTTTGGGGCGGGAATGGGTTTGATGGCGAGTACAAAGAAATTGATTATTACATTCAATACAAAAAAAATGGTTTTTCAATCGCCTTATGGGACCTATTCAATACTACAAATATTGAAAACCCTGCCGTTTTTAATTACGATCGAAAAACAACCACGCACATTCTTGACTTAAGAACATCCTATCAATTTCCTGACCGATTTCCTTTGCGGATAGAAGCTGATTTTCTGCTTTACGGCAATGATCGCGAATTAATGGATAACCTCGATTATAAAAACAGATATTCCACCTATGTTGAATTAGGATATCCGTTATTGAAAAATCAAAAAATTACTTTAGAGGCCTATTTAGGAGCCGGATTTGCCTTAAACGGAGAATCCCATTTATATACAAATGATCCCAACAGTAATTTTGATATTGTAAATACCGGAATCAGGGCGTATAAAAACATTCACATTCTAAATTACAAACTTCCTGTTTCCGCAGTAGCAATGTGGAATCCAGCCCTTAAAATTGCCCGAATTCAATTGGGTGTGGTATTGTTCTAATTACAACAACAACACCTGGTTTGATAACGAAAACGTTCTTTTAGAAACAAAAGAACGTTTTCGTTATTCCAAAATTAAAACCCAAAATAGTGTTAATTCTTAATCTGACATCTTGTCATATTTATTTCAATTGCGTTATCTTTGCACTTTGAAAATATGCAATGGAAAAGATAATAGAAGAAAGCAAGCAGGGAGAAAGTCTTGTTTTAGAAAACAAACCCGAGAACACGAAGAAACTTTTTATTGAGAGTTACGGTTGCGCAATGAATTTTTCGGATAGTGAAATTGTAGCTTCTATATTATCCTCAAACGGATATAATACGACGCAAATTCTGGAAGAAGCCGATTTAGTTTTGGTGAATACCTGTTCTATTCGGGATAAAGCAGAGCAAACAATTCGCAAACGTCTAGAGAAATACAATGCCGTAAAACGCATTAATCCAAAGATGAAAGTGGGCGTTTTGGGCTGTATGGCAGAACGTTTGAAAAGTAAATTTCTGGAAGAAGAGAAAATTGTTGACCTCGTTGTAGGTCCTGATGCCTATAAAGATTTGCCGAACCTTTTGCAAGAAGTAGAAGAAGGACGTGATGCCATTAACGTGATCTTATCGAAGGATGAAACTTATGGCGATATTTCTCCTGTTCGATTGATGAGCAACGGAATTACGGCTTTGGTTTCAATTACTCGTGGTTGCGATAATATGTGTACGTTTTGTGTGGTACCTTTTACCAGAGGACGCGAACGCAGCCGTGAACCACAAAGTATAATGAAAGAAATTCAGGATTTGTGGGACAAAGGTTTCAAAGAAATTACACTTTTGGGACAAAATGTGGATAGTTTTCTTTGGTACGGCGGCGGATTAAAAAAAGATTTTGAGAACGCTACCAAAATGCAAAAAGCAACTGCTGTTGACTTTGACCAACTCCTTGAAATGGTAGCCGTAGGTTTTCCTAAAATGCGTATTCGATTTTCAACCTCTAATCCGCAGGATATGCATGAAAGTGTGTTGCACGTGATTGCAAAACATCCTAATATTTGCAAACACATTCACTTGCCTGTCCAATCTGGAAGCAATAGAATTCTGAAAGAAATGAACCGTTTGCACACGCGTGAAGAGTACATGACTTTGATTGACAAAATCAGGACTATTATTCCAAATGGTTCCATTTCACAGGATATGATTGCTGGTTTCCCTACAGAAACCGAACAAGACCATAAAGACACCTTGAGTTTAATGGAATATGTAAAATATAATTTTGGGTATATGTATTCGTATTCCGAACGTCCGGGAACTTTGGCTGGAAGAAAAATGGAAGATGATGTTACCGATGAAACAAAAGCAAGAAGACTGCAAGAAATTGTCGATTTACAACAAAAACATGCTTGGTTCCGCAGTGAAGAATTCATTGGACAAACCGTAGAAGTTTTAGTAGAAAAAGTTTCGAAAAAATCGACTGAGGAGTTTTCCGGCAGAAATTCACAAAGTATTACCGTAGTTTTTCCGAAAGAAGATTATAAAATAGGAGATTTTGTTTTGGTTAAAGTTGAAAGTTGTACAAGCGGCACTTTGAAAGGGAAAGCAGTTGGTTTGAGTGAAATGAATTAATAAAATTAGTGGCTAATTTTTAATTCATTAGAAATAAAAGAATTTAAGTAATTATTAATGAGATTGCTTCGTGCCTCGCAATAACAATATGGAATCAGTTCAAAACATAAAACAACGATTTGAGATTATCGGGAATGACCCGAAGCTTAATCGTGCGATAGAAAAAGCCATTCAAGTTGCTCCTACTGACATTACCGTTTTGGTAGCCGGAGAAAGCGGAGTTGGAAAAGAGAATATTCCCAAAATTATTCATTCGCTTTCGCACAGAAAGCACGGAAAATACATTGCTGTAAACTGTGGCGCCATTCCAGAAGGAACCATTGACAGTGAGCTTTTTGGGCATGAAAAAGGCGCTTTTACCGGAGCAACAGGAACTCGGGAAGGTTATTTTGAAGTGGCTGATGGAGGAACTATTTTTCTGGATGAAGTGGGCGAATTACCCTTGACCACCCAAGTGCGTTTGTTGCGTGTTCTTGAAAATGGTGAATTTATAAAAGTAGGTTCTTCACAAGTACAAAAAACAAATGTGCGAATTGTGGCGGCCACAAATGTCAATTTATTTGATGCTATCGAAAAAGGGAAATTCCGTGAAGACCTCTATTATCGTTTAAGTACGGTGGATATTACTTTGCCCCCTTTGCGCGATCGAAAAGAGGATATTCACTTATTGTTTAGGAAATTCGTCGCTGATTTTGCCCATAAATATAAAATGCCGCCTTTGAAACTGGATGAAAGTGCTGTGCAATTATTGCAAAAATTTCGTTGGAGCGGAAACATCCGTCAATTGCGAAATGTAGCGGAACAAATATCCGTTTTAGAAACCAACAGGGAGATATCTGCAGTGACATTACAATCCTATTTACCCGTACAAGGAAACAATTTACCTTCCGTTATTAAAGACCAAAAAAACGAAAGTGATTTTAGTACCGAAAGAGAAATTTTGTACAAAGTACTTTTTGATATGAAAAGCGATCTAAATGATTTAAAAAAACTAACCTTAGAACTCATCCAGAATGGCGTTTCTAAAGTCCAGGAAACAAATCAAAACTTGATCAAGAAAATATATGGATCTAAGGAAAATGATAGTGAAATTGATTTTGAAGAAGAACCAAGAGCAACTTTAATAGCTGCAAAAAACAATGACAACGATTATCAGGAAAGGGATGATACTTATCTTTTTGCCGAAACTGTCGAAGAAGAGGAAACCTTGCGTCTGGAACAAAAGGAAATAGAAATGATTAAGAAATCATTAGAAAAAAATAAAGGAAAACGAAAAGCCGCTGCAGATGAATTGGGAATTTCCGAAAGAACTTTATACCGGAAAATCAAACAATTTGATTTATAATGTAGTCCGAAAAATACAACGTGTTTAATTGAAAATGAATATATTTGACCCGAACATTGGTGAGCCGGCGAAGCAATTTTTAAAAAATAAAATGAAATATCTAAAACGTATACTTCTCTCCGTACTTATAATAAGCATCAACAGCTGCTCGGTTTACAACTTTACAGGGACGGGGAAAATTGATGCTGAAACATTTCAAGTGGGCTTTTTTCAGAATAATGCTGAATTAATTGAACCCGGAATTGACCGGACATTTACACTAGAACTTCAAGATTTGATTCAGAATCAAACCAATTTAAACTTGGTACAAAATGGTGCAGATTTAACCTATGAAGGAGAAATTGTTGATTACAGAATTAGCCCTATGACAGCAACGGCAGACCAGCAAGCTTCTCAAAACCGTTTGACAATTCGTGTGAATGTTCGTTTTACCAATAAGAAAAAAGAAACAGATGATTTTGAAAAACCATTTACTTTTTTCTTTGATTATCCTGCACAACAACAATTGACAGGCGCAACCTTGAATGCTGCTTTAAAAGATATTTTTGAAAGAATAACACAAGATATATTTAATGAATCTCTGGCTAAATGGTAAATAAAGAAATATCCAGTTGGCAGTTTTTAGTATTCAGTGCAATATACTAAAACTTGAAGCCTGATTGTTGAACATTGATTACTGAACATCGAACACTTGAAAAATGAATGTAACTGATTATACTTATTTGATTAACAAACCTGATGTTGTACATCAAAAGCAAACAGAAGCTTTGGAAAAAGTATTAAACGAATTTCCTTATTTTCAGAGCGCCAGAGCACTTCACCTAAAAGGCCTGTACAATGAGAACAGTTATAAATACAATGGTGCTTTAAAAATAACGGCTGCTTATACAACGGACAGATCCATTTTATTTGACTTTATTACCTCCGATGTTTTTACTTCAATTCACAAAAGTCTCTTTACTAAAAAAGCACTTGAAATCCTTGACATTCCGGTAGTTGAAAGTGAAATTATTTCGTTTCAAGAAAAAAAAGAACCCAAATTAAATCCTTTAGAACAATCCATTCTTACCTCAATAAAGGAAGCTTCACCAACCGCCCCAATCCAAACGAATTCTATACCAATAGCAGAAAAAATGGATCTTGGAAAACCGTTGGATTTTTCGGCAAAAGAACAACATTCCTTCCAAGAATGGCTACAGCTCTCTCGTACAGAACCTATAGAAAGAGAGAATGAGGATTCTAAAAAACCGGCTGCTCCAATGGACGAGGAGAAAAGAAAAAAATTAGACTTAATCAATAAATTTATAGAAACAAGTCCAAAGATTTCTCCTGTAAAACACGGCGCTGCTTCCTCAGTATCCTTAGACCTAAATGCACCAGATAACTCGTACTTGATGACCGAGACTTTAGCCCGAGTTTACTTGGAACAAAAAAAATATCAAAAAGCGATACAAGCTTATGAAATATTAATTTTGAAATATCCAGAAAAAAGTAGTTTCTTTGCAGACCGCATAACGGATATTAAGATTTTACAACATAATAATAATTAAACAATGAGCACATTTTCAATTTTTTTAGTTTTAATAACTATAGTTTGTTTTCTATTAATCGTAGTAATCATGGTTCAAAACCCTAAAGGTGGTGGATTATCCTCTACAATAGGTGGTTCTCAAATGTTAGGCGGGGTACAAAAAACAACTGACTTTTTAGACAAAAGCACTTGGACATTGGCAACTATATTAATCGCACTTATATTACTTTCAAGCTTGAGCTTTACAGGAACATTAAGTGATACTGATTCTAAAATCATTGACAATATGGGAACCGCTGCACCAAACACAACTACTCCTATAGCAGTACCTGCTCAAAACACACCTGCAGCTACAAATCCAGTAAAATAAATCACTTCTACATATTCTAAATGCCAGCCTGTCAAAGCTGGCATTTTTTATAAGAAAATGTGTCAGTTTGATTAAGATGGCACAATTTCTGAAATCTTCATCTTTATTAATTAATATTGAATACTAAAAAATATAAAATCATGGATTTAAACATTAAACCTCTTTCAGACAGAGTCCTTATCGAGCCCGTTGCTGCTGAAACAAAAACGGCGTCAGGAATCTTCATCCCTGATACTGCCAAAGAAAAACCACAAAAAGGAACTGTTGTTGCTGTAGGAAACGGAACAAAAGACCACACTATGACAGTGAAAATTGGTGATTCTGTTTTGTACGGAAAATATGCTGGTACTGAATTGAAACTAGAAGGAAAAGATTATTTGATCATGCGTGAAGACGATATTCTTGCAATTATCTAAATTAAAGTACGGACAAGTCGTGACTTGTCCCTTCAAATAAACATTAAACAAAATTTAAAATGGCAAAAGATATAAAATTTGATATAGAAGCACGTGACGGATTAAAACGAGGTGTTGATGCATTGGCAAATGCAGTAAAAGTAACGCTAGGGCCAAAAGGTCGTAATGTTATTATTGGAAAAGCTTTTGGCGGACCAACCGTTACTAAAGATGGTGTAACTGTAGCAAAAGAGATTGAATTGAAAGACCCACTAGAAAATATGGGCGCACAAATGGTAAAAGAAGTAGCCTCTAAAACGAATGATTTAGCCGGAGACGGAACTACAACTGCAACCGTTTTGGCACAAGCGATCGTAAAAGAAGGATTGAAAAATGTTGCTGCCGGAGCCAATCCTATGGATTTGAAACGCGGGATAGACAAAGCAGTTGATGCTATTGTTGCTGATTTGGCTAAACAAGCCAAAGTAGTAGGTACGGATTCTGAAAAAATCAAACAAATCGCTTCAATTTCTGCTAACAATGACGAAGTAATTGGGGAGTTAATCGCTGCTGCTTTCGCAAAAGTGGGAAAAGAAGGGGTTATTACTGTTGAAGAAGCTAAAGGAACAGATACGTATGTTGATGTTGTTGAGGGCATGCAGTTTGACAGAGGATATCTTTCTCCTTATTTTGTTACCAATTCAGAAAAAATGGAGGTAGAACTAGAAAATCCATACATCCTTTTATATGACAAAAAAGTTTCTTCTTTAAAAGAATTATTACCGGTTCTTGAGCCTGTAGCACAATCTGGGAAACCATTATTGATTATTGCTGAAGACGTAGATGGGGAAGCATTGTCTACACTAGTGGTAAATAAATTACGTGGAGCCTTGAAAATCGCCGCTGTAAAAGCGCCTGGTTTTGGAGACCGAAGAAAAGCTATGTTAGAAGACATCGCTATTTTAACTGGTGGAACTGTAATTTCAGAAGAAAGAGGATACACTTTAGAAAACACAACTATCGAAATGTTAGGTACTGCTAAGAAAGTGACTATCGATAAAGATAATACTACAATTGTAAGTGGTGCAGGTGATGCGGATATGATCAAAAATCGTGTCAACCAAATCAAAGGTCAAATGGAAGCTACCACTTCTGATTATGACAAAGAAAAGTTGCAAGAACGTTTGGCTAAATTAGCTGGTGGAGTTGCTGTACTTTATGTAGGTGCTGCATCTGAAGTAGAAATGAAAGAGAAAAAAGACAGAGTAGATGACGCACTTCACGCTACTCGTGCTGCAGTTGAAGAAGGAATTGTTGCTGGTGGTGGAGTTGCTTTACTGAGAGCTAAAAATGCACTTAGCGCTATTAAAGCAGATAATGCTGACGAAGCAACCGGAATTCAAATTGTATCTCGTGCAGTGGAGTCTCCATTGAGAACTATTGTTGAAAACGCAGGTCTTGAAGGGTCTGTAGTTGTTGCAAAAGTCGCTGAAGGTAGTGGTGATTTTGGTTATAACGCAAAAACAGACGAATATGTCGACATGCTTAAAGCAGGAATTATTGATCCTAAAAAAGTAACTCGTGTAGCTTTAGAGAATGCAGCTTCAGTTGCCGGAATGATATTGACTACTGAGTGTGCTTTGATTGATATCAAAGAAGATAATGGTGGTGGAAACCCAATGGGTGGCGGCATGCCAGGGATGATGTAATCTCAATTCTTTTCAAATAAAAAACCGTCCCGATAAAAAATTGAGACGGTTTTTTTATGAGTTATAATTTGTTTATTCTTGAACTTTAGCTTTTTTGCTAAACTTATAAATTACCGGTAAAACAGTAATCCCTACTAAAATCAATACAATTAATTCGATATGCTCCTTTAGATCAATCTGATAATTCTCAAGTAAAAAACCATATAAATAATGTCCGGCAAAAATTAGGGTGAACGACCAAATAAAAGAACTTAAAATATTATAAAACATAAACTTCTTCTTATCCATTGAAACGATTCCGGCAACTATTGGTGCAAAAGTCCTCAATATTGGAAGAAATCGAGCAAAAATAATTGCCTTACCTCCGTATTTTTCAAAAAAATCTTTTGATTGAACCAAGTACTTTTTCTTAAACCAAAAACTATCTTCCTTGTTGTATAGATAATACCCGCTTTTAGAACCAAACCAGTAGCCTACTACGTTTCCTAAAATTCCTGACAATGCGACAAGTGTGGATAGGAGGACCACATTTAGAAAATCATTATTGATAACTAAAATATTCTCTATCAATTCGCGACTGTAAATTCCTGCCAAAAACAATAAACTATCTCCTGGCAGAAAAAAACCTGCAAAAAGACCCGTCTCCGCAAAAACAATAAATAAAACTATATAAATACCCAATTTAATTCCATTAACATCAAAATGAATATAAAAAAGTGGGTCAATTAAATTCTTCCAATCAAAATCGTTCATTCTAAGGTGTTTTATGCTAAAATTATTCGTGCGTGAAAGTACGGATAATATATCTCAACCACAATTTATGATACTATTTTAAAGTTTTATTAACTATTTAAAGTAGCAGAATTATCTTTACATTATTTACAGCCAAAAGTTGTTTATAAAAATCCTGATTTTAGTTATGTGTATAACCGTTTTTCATAGTTAACAACTACAATTTTTACTCAAAAAAAATTAAAGTATGGCATTAAAAAAACCAAAGTTTTCACTTTGGCGTTTCTTTAAAATTATTTTCGTTTATATTGACAACAAGCATGAAGACTGTCATAATCTTCCTTTAAAGCCCTGGCTCCCTCTGTGTCGTGACCTACTTTCGCAATCGCTTTTTGAATTGTTGGAACATTCGTTTTTTGTTCGTTTATAATCAGATATAAAGTACCACAATCCATATGCCATTCGGCAGATTTCACACCAGAAACACTAAATGCCACTTTTTCAATTCTCTTTTTGCACATGTCACAATTCCCGCTCACATGAAATTCAACCTTAGCATTTTTGCTTTTCCCTTCTTGAGCCTGAACCGTAAACCCAACAAAAATCAGTAACATTACTAGTGTTATATTTTTCATCATTTAATTTTTTTGAGGTGTTCATTTATTTACTTATTATAATATCTTGATATAAAACCTTTTGAGTTTTCATCATTCTATTTATCAGT
>NZ_RYDI01000014.1:0-101533 GCF_003970335.1 Flavobacterium sp. LS1P28
TCAAAAATGACTCTTAAAATACAGATTTACAATAATTTCAAAGAACTTGTTTTATTTTTTAGTGGACACTAGTGAAAAGTTATATAAAAGCATTTACGCACTATTATTACTTTTGGTTTTAAAAAAATAAAAATAATTTTCAAAATATTGATTTTCAAATAATTATATTTTTTTAATAGTGTTATGAAAATGAAACGAAGTAAAATAGCTCAGATGGCAGCAAGTATCCTTTTTATGGTGCTACCCAAAGTTATTTTTTAAAAATTAGTACTGCACAATAAAAAGATACTGCGAACAGCGGGACGATTGTGGATGGTGAACTTATATGTTATGCTCATTAAAAAGGAAGCAAAAAAAAGCCCCACATTACTGTGGAGCTTTCTATTTTCAAAAAATCAAGAAATTATTTTTTCTCTGACTTTTCCATTTTAGCTTTTAATGCTGCTAATACATCATTACTATCACCTAAAGTTGATGCCGAAGCATTGTTTGTAGATGCTGAAGATGATGTGTTTTCAGTAGCTGTTTTTACATTTTTCTCTTCTTCTTCACGGAAGATAGCAGTGTGAGAGGCAACTACTCTTTTGAATTCTTTGTTGAATTCGATAACTTTGAAATCAGCTGTTTCGCCTTTTTTCAATTTCTTTCCGTCTTCTTTTTCAAGGTGACGTGTAGGAATGAAAGCAACGATATCATCACCAAATTCTACAGTAGCTCCTTTGTCAACAATTTCAGAGATTTCACCGTTATGGATTGTTCCAACTGCAAATGAATCTTCATATTGATCCCAAGGATTAGCAGTAGTTTGTTTGTGACCTAAAGATAATTTACGTCCATCAACATCTAATTCTAATACTACTACATCAAGTTTTTCACCAACATTTACAAATTCAGATGGGTGTTTGATTTTCTTTGTCCAAGATAGGTCTGAGATGTAAATCAATCCATCAATTCCTTCTTCTAGTTCTACGAAAATACCAAAGTTTGTAAAGTTTCTAACGATACCTGAATGTTTAGAACCTACAGGATATTTAGAAGTGATATCAGTCCAAGGATCTTGAGACAATTGTTTGATACCTAATGACATTTTACGGTCATCTCTGTCTAATGTTAAGATAACTGCTTCAACAATATCTCCTACTTTTACGAAATCTTGAGCAGAACGTAAATGAGTAGACCAAGACATTTCAGAAACGTGGATTAAACCTTCAACACCTTCAGCCACTTCAATAAATGCACCGTAATCAGCGATTACAACTACTTTACCTTTTACTTTGTCTCCAATTGCTAATTTAGCATCTAGAGCATCCCAAGGGTGAGCGTTTAATTGTTTCAATCCTAATTGAATTCTTGTTTTTTCGTCATCGAAATCAAGGATTACAACATTTAATTTTTGGTCTAATTCCAATACTTCAGATGGGTGGTTGATTCTTGACCAAGAAAGGTCAGTAATGTGAATCAATCCATCAACTCCACCTAAGTCAATAAAGACACCATAAGAAGTAATGTTTTTAACAACACCTTCTAATACTTGTCCTTTTTGCAATTGACCGATGATTTCTTTTTTCTGGATTTCGATATCCGCTTCAATAAGCGCTTTATGAGAAACAACAACATTTTTGAATTCGTGGTTGATTTTTACCACTTTGAATTCCATCATTTTGTTTACATATACATCGTAGTCTCTAATTGGTTTAACATCAATTTGAGATCCTGGTAAAAACGCTTCAATTCCGAAAACGTCAACGATCATACCACCTTTAGTTCTGCATTTTACAAAACCATTAACGATTTCTCCTGTTTCGTTAGCCGAAATAACTCTATCCCATGATTTGATAGTACGTGCTTTTCTGTGAGACAAAACTAATTGACCTGTTTTATCCTCACGGATGTCAATTAATACTTCAACAGTATCACCTACTTTTAAGCTTGGGTTGTAACGGAATTCGTTCAATGAAATAACACCTTCCGATTTTGCGTTGATATCAACAATAACGTCTCTATCTGTAATTCTAACAACTGTTCCATCTACTACTTCTTCTTGATCCGTAGCGATAAATGTTTTTGAAACTAGTTCTTCAAATTCTAATAAGTTTTTTTGATCCACTGCATCAATACCTTCTTCAAAGTTGTGCCAGTTAAAATTTGCTAAAAACTCTTCTTGTGATTTTACTTGTTCAGACATGCTGATTGAAAATTTGTATTCTGTATTCTCTCGAGTTTCTTAATGTGCTAGAAAACAACAGAAGTTGTTTGTATAATTAAGTAATACCTAAAGGAAACTCTTATTCACCAAAAGGACTGCAAAAGTAACACATTTATCTTAATTTGCAAAATAATTTAAATACGATAATGTCTTGGTTTTTAGGAGCAGTACGTTTTGGGGTTTTTATGACGATTACTCCCGCTTTCCGCTATATCTTTTATACAGTATCCAGCCTTTTGAAGGCTGGATACTGTATAAAAGGATACCGCTTCACTCGGGGCTAGTTATGTAAATATTTGATTCCCAGCATAAAAAAACCGATAACTATTTTTAGTTATCGGTTTTTTTTATTTTTCTTTCCTTTCTAATGACTTACATTTTCAAAATCTACAGGATTGTGTTTGTGCTTGAATAAAACGGCAAAAGCCAAGGCAATTATCAGTGCATACATAGCAAAAGCCAACCAAATGGTATGCCAGTCTTTCATAAAAATGGCTTTACTAAACAAACCGTCTGATGTAATTGTATTTCCTTGATTTGAAATAAATTCTAACATCTTTGAATTTGTTGTTTCTGTTTCCAGAAAACCAGCCAAATCTGTAGTATTATTAAATGATTTTGTAAAGTATTTATCAATAGCCCATCCCGAAGTAAAACTTCCTAAAACCGCTCCAAAACCATTGGTCATCATCATAAACAATCCTTGTGCCGAAGAACGATTTTTTGGATCTGTGGTGGTTTCAACAAATAATGATCCTGATATATTAAAGAAATCAAATGCCATTCCGTATACCACACAGGACATAATAATCATCCACAACCCGTCTGTAGGATTGCCGTAAGCAAATAATCCAAAACGCAATACCCAAGCCAGCATACTGATCAACATCACTTGTTTGATACCAAAACGTCTTAGAAAAAAAGGAATCGCAAGAATAAATAAAGTCTCCGATATTTGAGAAATCGACATGATAATAGTTGAATATTCCACTACGAAAGAATCAGCATATTTTGGAAAATGTTTGAATTCATCCAAGAAAACATCTCCGTACGCATTTGTTAATTGTAAAGCGCCTCCTAAAAACATGGAGAAAACAAAGAACAAAGCCATTTTATAATCTGCGAATAACTTAAAGGATTCTAATCCTAGTGTTTCCATCACAGAAGCATTCTCTTTAGACAAGCGCTGCGGTTTACATTTGGGTAACGTAAAAGAGTAAATTCCCAAAAGTACCGCTGCTAAACCTGCAATATAAAATTGATATTCCGTTGCTTTATTTCCGGTCAAATTAGTGATCCACATAGCAACAATAAAACCGATTGTTCCCCAAACCCGTATTGGAGGGAAATTTTTGATTACATCTTTATTGTTTAATTTTAGAGCCGTGTAAGAAATTGAGTTACTCAAAGCAATCGTTGGCATATAAAAACACATTGCTAAAAGCATACTATAAATAAAGGTTTCCGGAGTAGTAACTTGTGGGATAAAAAATAATACTGCAGCATACAAAATATGAAGAATTCCATATAATTTCTCAGCATTTACCCATCGATCAGCAATAATTCCGGTTAGTGTCGGCATAAATAAAGAAGCAATTCCCATAGTTCCAAAAACCAATCCAAATTGAGTTCCTTCCCAATTCTTGGTGCCAAACCAATAATTTGCAATGGTAATCAACCAAGCTCCCCAAACAAAAAACTGAAGAAAACTCATTATTACCAATCTATTTTTAATTCCCATGCGATGAATTGTTTTTTTTATTTTAAAAAATTTACAAGGCGTAAATCTACTATTAAAAATTAAATCTGCAACTAATTATATCGTTTTAGTAATTTCATTTACTAATTCTAAAACAAGCTCAAATTGCTCTTTACGATTTAAATGTGAATTGTCAATTTCTATCGCATCATCGGCCATTATCAAGGGAGAATCTTCCCGGTGAGTATCAATATAATCCCGCTCTTCTACATTTTTGAGAACTTTTTCATACGTGATACTATCGCCCTTTTGAACTAACTCGTCATAGCGTCTTTTTGCTCTTGTGCTTGCACTGGCGGTCATGAATATTTTAAGCTCGGCATCCGGAAAAACAACGGTACCTATATCTCTGCCGTCCATAACAATTGCTTTGTCTTTTCCCATTTCTTTTTGCTGTTCGACTAATTTACTGCGAACCTCAGAAACTTCGGCTACTTTACTGACAAAACTAGACACTTCAATCGTTCTGATTTCAGTTTCGACATTCACATCATTCAAATACATTTCGGCAAAACCCAAATCAGTATTGAATTTAAACTGCAACTTAATATTTGACAGACTATTAATCAATGTTTGTTTATCAAAAAAAGTGGAGCTAACATATCCTTTTTGCATCGCAAAAAAAGTAACGGCACGATACATTGCTCCGGTATCTACAAATACATATCCAAAATGATTTGCGAGTTGTTTGGCTAAAGTACTTTTTCCGGTTGATGAAAAACCGTCAATCGCAATGGTGATTTTTTTGTTCAAAATGTAAAATTTAAAGTTCAATGTTATATCAAAATCATTCTTGAAAATTAATTGTCAATCCAAAAAGGCTTGTATTTCCTGCTAAGGTATATCTTGAATATGAATAATTAAATTTAAGTTTATTTAATTTAAGTCCAAAACCCAATGTAATTCCTGAAAAATTACGTTGCTCGACAATACGTAATTCTTCGGCTCGTCTAAAATTATATCCCAATCGCAAATTAAGGGCTCTTTTAGGAAAAAGCTCTACTCCCATAATTACATGACGCAAAGCATTATTTACAAATGACACCTTCTCTTCGGTTGATTCTCCATTAAATGAAGATGTAGCTCTAGCTGGATTTGAAAAAGCAATATTCCATTGCTGTAAATTCTCTAAAGTAAGATGCCAGCGAATAGGGACATTTTCTAATTCCTGTGACACTCCTGCGATTATTTCTAGTGGCAGTTTTTCATTTGTACCATTATACGTTGAAAACTGTGTGCCTATATTTCGAATGGCCAAAGCCCAATTGACATCATTTTTTTCATCAATAAAAAGAGCGCCTATATCTAACGCACCACCAAAAGAATTATAAATGTCTAAATTTGAAGAAATCAATTTAGCGCTCGCACCAATATGAATATTCGTATAGGGAATATTATAGGCATACCCGAAAGAAAGCGCTATTTCACTTCCAGTAAATGCTGCCGTAGGCTGGCCATTTTCATCAAATCCTTCAAAATTACCATAATTTACATAATTTATACCCGCCTGAAAGGTCTGTAAATGACGATCGTATGTATACGCGTACGAAGCAGTTCCATAAGTCACTTCATTAAAGTAGCTCCCGTAATTCAAAGCCAAATGGTTGTCCATTTCTGCATTTATAGTAGCCGGATTAAAATGGACCTGATTGACATCCTCATCATAAATTGTAATCACTTTCCCGCCTAAAGCTGCCTGTCTTGGTGAGGTCACTAAATTTAAAAACTGATAGGTGTACTTCCCTCCTATTTGACTGTAAGACACAGCACAAACAAAAATAAAAGAGTACAGATATAGTTTTTTTAGCATGCTTTAAATTGGAGTTTGTATAAGTAAAACGCAACTGCGAAGATAAAATTATAAATACAATAAATGGCAACTTTAAAACTGGTAATTACAAATAAAAAAATCCAAATTCCTTTGCTTGAAAATCAAGTTTTAGAAGTTGGATTTTAAATTTAGAATTTGTTTTTATTACAAATCCTTAGCGTTTTTAACCTTTTGATCAGTTAGAGCATATTTCAATACTTCGCTCATTTCTTTTACATAATGAAAAGAAAGTCCTTCCAGATATTCAGGTTTTATTTCATCAATATCACTCTTATTTTCATGACACAGAATAATTTCTTTAATATTGGCTCTTTTTGCAGCCAAAATCTTTTCTTTGATTCCGCCTACTGGCAATACTTTCCCACGTAAAGTAATTTCTCCTGTCATGGCTAGGTTTTTCTTCACTCGTTTTTGTGTAAATAACGAAACTAAGGACGTCAGCATTGCAATTCCTGCACTTGGTCCGTCTTTTGGAGTGGCTCCTTCCGGAACGTGTAAGTGAATGTTATATTTAGAAAGCAGCTCTGAATCCAATCCTAAAAATGATGCATTGGCCTTAATATATTCTAAAGCAATGGTGGCAGATTCTTTCATTACTGTACCCAAGTTTCCGGTAATTGTCATGGTTCCTTTTCCTGGGGAAAGCAACGATTCTATAAACAAAATATCACCGCCAACAGAGGTCCAGGCCAAACCAGTTACTACTCCGGCAACATCATTATTCTCGTATTTATCTCTTTCTAGCCTTGGAACACCTAGCGTTTTTATAATATCGTCATCCGTTACTTTTTTATTATACGCTTCCTCCATTGCAACGGATTTTGCTGCATTACGGATTACTTGAGCAATTTTAGCTTCTAGGCCACGAACTCCGGATTCACGTGTGTATCCTTCGACAATTTTTTCTAATTGTTTTTTACCAATAGTTAAATCTTTGGTTGTCAAACCATGTTCTTTCAATTGTCTTGGAAACAAATGCTGACGTGCAATTTCTACCTTTTCTTCAATCGTATAGCCTGACATTTTGATGATTTCCATTCTGTCTTTCAACGCAGGTTGAATCGCAGCCATATTATTCGATGTAGCAATAAACATCACTTTAGACAAATCATATCCCATTTCAAGGAAATTATCATAAAAAGAATTGTTTTGTTCCGGATCTAAAACTTCCAATAATGCTGATGACGGATCACCTTGGTTGCTGTTTGATAATTTATCGATTTCATCCAAAACAAAAACAGGATTTGAGGTTCCGGCTTTTTTCAAGCTTTGGATAATTCGTCCAGGCATGGCACCTATATACGTTTTTCTATGTCCGCGAATTTCCGCTTCATCACGCAACCCACCAAGAGAAATTCTAACATATTTTCGGCCTAAAGCTTCTGCTATAGAGCGTCCAATAGATGTTTTTCCAACTCCGGGAGGTCCTGTCAAACAAATAATTGGGGATTTCATATCATTTCGCAATTTTAAAACTGCCAAATGTTCTATCATTCTTTTCTTAACATCTTCAAGACCAAAATGATCTCTATCTAATATTTTCTGTGCTCTTTTTAAATCAAATTTATCTTTAGAATATTCGTTCCAAGGCAATTCCAAAAACAACTCCAGATAGTTTCTTTGAATACCAAAATCAGGCGCTTGGGGATTCATGCGACGCATTTTAGACAATTCCTTATCAAAATGTTTTTTGGTTTTCTCGTCCCATTTTTTGGTCAAGGACTTCTGTAACATTTCGTCCATTTCCTCTTCCTGAGAAACGCCACCTAATTCTTCCTGAATGGTTTTCATTTGCTGGTGCAGGAAATATTCACGCTGTTGTTGGTCTAAATCAAACCGAACTTTAGACTGAATATCATTTTTTAATTCGAGTTTTTGCAACTCAATATTCATGTAGCGAAGCGTTTCTAAAGCTCTTTCTTTCAACTCATTAATCGCTAATAAATCTTGTTTTTCTTTAACTGTCAAATTCATATTCGAAGTCACAAAGTTGACTAAAAACGATTGGCTTTCAATATTCTTGATGGCAAAAGTAGCTTCACTGGGAATGTTTGGACTTTCTTTTATAATCTGAATCGCTAATTCTTTGATTGAATCCAGAATGGCAACAAATTCAGTATCGTTTTTCTTAGGTCTTTTCTCTGGAACTTCCTTGATTTTTGCAGTAATATAAGATGTTTCATCAATAACAGTCTCAATCTCAAAACGTTTTTTACCTTGAAGAATTACCGTTATATTCCCGTCAGGCATTTTCAGTACACGTAAAATACGGGCTACCGTACCTATTTTATGAATATCTGCTTTGGTTGGGTCTTCATCTTCCTCATTGATTTGAGCAACAACTCCAATAGTTTTCCCTGCAGCGTTAGCGTCATTGATCAATTTAATCGATTTATCGCGTCCCGCAGTAATTGGTATTACAACTCCTGGAAATAAAACCATATTCCGCAAGGGCAATATAGCCAATAATTCAGGTAAAGCCTCATTGTTCATTTCCTCCTCGTCTTCGGGAGTCAAAAGTGGAATTAAATCTGCTTCCGAATCAAATTCCTGAAGTGACAGATTGTCAATAGTAAGTATTTTATGATTTGACATATATTTATTTAAGTCTTTTTGTCATTAAAAATTTTCATTTGCCAAGTAAATATATGATATCATAGTATTAATTTAAATAAAATCGTTGTATGACACTAATAATTTGTACAACCCTAAAAGAGACAATCATTATGCCAAAGTAAAAGCAAATTAATTTTATCTTCCTACAAATAATTCGAAAGATATATCTTTCTTTTTTTTTAGCTTTTTTCAACACTTGATTCGCATAGGTAAATATTACCTATGAAATGTCTTTGATAAATAGGAGGAAGTGTTAGTTTTTGATTCAGTCAGACTGCTAAAAAATTTTTCAAATAAAAAAAGGACAAAGAAGAATTTTTCTTCCTTGTCCCTTATGGTGGGCAATGAGGGGTTCGAACCCCCGACCCCCTCGGTGTAAACGAGGTGCTCTGAACCAGCTGAGCTAATTGCCCTAAACAATGCAGATATTTTCATATCCTTATTGCGAGTGCAAATATACAGCTAGAAATCGTATCTGCAAGCAAAAAAGTAAAAAAAATCAATAAAATAGTGACTCAGTTTTCTTTCGTGCTCTATAATAGCACTTTATCTTTGTAATGAAAAACTAGTATTTTTTTGTATTCATTCGCTATAGTCTTACATTTGCGACATAAACAATAGATAATGGCCAGGTTCAAAGAAAACGATTTACCAAAATCAAAAATTACTGCAAGTTCACTCCAAAAAGCAACTGTAATATTTCAATATGCAGGAAATCACCGATGGAAATTTTATGTAGGATTAGTTTTTTTATTATTCACTGGAGCGACTGCTCTTGCTTTTCCTAAGTTGATGGGAATGCTAATTGATTGTGTGAAAAACAAAGACAATACTCAAGCTAACATGATTGCGGGTGGTTTAATTGTAATCTTATTTCTTCAGTCCATTTTTTCGTTTTTTAGATTGTATTTATTTGTCAATTTTACGGAGAATACTTTAGCTAATCTACGATTATCACTGTACAGCAATTTGGTAAAACTACCTATGTCTTTCTTCTCGCAAAAGCGTGTTGGCGAATTAAACAGTAGAATCAGTTCAGATATTACCCAGATACAAGATACTTTAACATCTACTATAGCCGAATTCTTAAGACAATTCATTTTAATTATTGGTGGCGTTCTTTTATTGGCCAATGAAAGCATCAAATTGACATTATTGATGTTGTCCGTAGTGCCACTAGTGGCCGTTGCTGCGGTTATTTTTGGGCGATTCATCAGGAAATATTCAAAAAATGTTCAAGATAAAGTGGCCGAAAGTCAAGTAATTGTTGAAGAAACCATGCAAGGCATCAGTATTGTTAAGGCTTTTGCCAATGAGTGGTACGAAATTGCCCGTTACAACGGAAAAATAAAAGAAGTGGTTGCAATTGCCATCAAAGGCGGGAAATACCGAGGGTATTTTGCTTCATTCATTATTTTCTGTCTTTTTGGAGCTATTGTTGCCGTAGTTTGGTTTGGTGTTCGATTGAGTATTAGCGGAGAAATGAGCGTTGGCCAATTGATTTCGTTTGTGTTGTATTCTACATTTGTAGGTGCTTCTTTTGGCGGAATTGCGGAACTATATGCCCAAATCCAAAAAGCGATTGGCGCAACCGAACGTGTTTTTGAATTATTAGATGAAACTCCTGAAAAAATTAATTCGGTGCGTGATCCGGCTGCAATTGAAAAAATAAAAGGCAATGTCACTTTCAAGAATGTAGCGTTCAGTTACCATTCCAGAAAAGAAATTAAAGTATTAAAAGACGTTAGTTTTACCGCTAATTTTGGTCAAAAAATTGCTATTGTCGGACCAAGCGGAACCGGAAAATCTACTATTGCTTCCCTATTATTGCGTTTTTATACTATTGACGAAGGAGAAATATTGGTTGACGGAAAAAATATTTATGATTTTGATTTAGAAAGTCTTCGTGGAAACATGAGTATTGTACCGCAAGACGTAATATTATTTGGCGGAACCATCAGAGAGAATATTGCTTATGGAAATCCCAACGCTACCGAAGAAGAAATTGTTACTGCTTCAAAACAAGCCAATGCCTATAATTTTATCGAAAGTTTCCCTGAAAAATTTGAAACAATTGTGGGAGAAAGAGGTATTAAACTTTCCGGCGGACAACGCCAACGTATTGCCATAGCCCGAGCATTATTGAAAAATCCAAGTATTTTAATTCTGGATGAAGCCACATCATCATTAGACAGTGAAAGTGAAAAACTAGTTCAGGAAGCGCTTGAAATTCTAATGCAGGGAAGAACTAGTATTATAATAGCGCACCGCCTATCGACGATTCGCAGTGCGGATCAAATTTTGGTCTTGGATAAAGGAAAAATCACAGAACAAGGAACACATCAGGAATTAATCGCTCTAGAAAATGGGATTTATAAAAATTTAAGTAATCTGCAGTTTAGCAATTTTTAGATTTCATAAATTTGACATTAAAAAACTCCATTCAATAAGCTGAATGGAGTTTTTTATTAAAACTTTTTATAAATTCTAATATAACTGAATACTAAAATCTGATCACTGACCACTTTCCTACTTCCCTTTTCTTCGATTGCGTTCTGCTTTTATCATTTCTAATTCACGACTCGTTTGTCCCGCTACGGAAGTATTTTCTTCCGCACGACGAATTAAGTACGGCATCACATCTTTTACTGGACCAAAAGGCAAATATTTAGCAACATTATAGCCATTAGCGGCCATATTGTAGCTGATGTTATCGCTCATACCATACAATTGTCCAAACCAGATTCTGTCATCATTAGTTTTTATTCCTTTCTCCGTCATTAATTCCATTAGCGTATAAGTGCTGGACTCATTATGGGTACCTGCAAAAACAGACATTACCTCTAAATGATCCGTCATATAGCGCACAGCACCATCATAATTTTCATCCGTAGCTTCTTTTGAAGCGCAAATTGGTGATGGATATCCTTTTTCAGCAGCCCGAACAATTTCCTTTTCCATGTACGCACCACGAACCAATTTCATTCCGATAAAAAAACCTTCTTTTATAGCCTGTTCATGTAATTTTTTCAAGTAATCCAAACGATCCCAACGGTACATTTGCAACGTATTGAAAACAATGGTTTTTTCTTTATTGTATTTGCGCATCATTTCGGTCACTAAATCATCAGCCGCATCTTGCATCCAACTTTCTTCACCGTCTATCAAAAGAGCAACATTTTTAGAATGGGCATCTTTACAAACTAAATCAAAACGAGCCATCACTCTATTCCATTCTGCCTGTTCTTCTGGAGTCAATGTTTGTTTTTCGCCCAACTTCTCATATAATTCAAAACGCCCAAAACCGGTTGGTTTAAAAACGGCAAAAGGAATGGCTTGGCGTTCTCTGGCAAATTCAATAGTTTTCAAGGTCATTTCAAGCGCGGCATCAAATTGATCTTCGGCTTCTTTTCCTTCTACAGAATAATCCAAAACAGAGGAAACTCCTTTGGTATACATTTTATCTACCACCGAAAGACAGTCCACTTCATTTATCCCACCACAAAAATGGTCAAAAACCGTAGCGCGAATCAAACCTTCAACAGGAAGATTGGCTTTAAGGGCAAAATTTGTAACTGCAGTTCCAATACGTACCAGAGGCTGATTAGCAATCATTTTGAAAAGAAAATAAGCTCTGTCAAGTTCCGTATCACTTTTTAATGAAAAGGCAACTTGAGTATTATTGAATATTTTTTCCATTATTTGTTAGATTTTTGTACAAATATAGACAGAGTTTTGAATATTATTTAGCAAAAAATGCCTTATTTTGCGGTTCCAATTAATCCATACAGATGCAATCAATTCAAGCCAACAGTTACCCGATACATTTTAACGAAAAAGGATATGAAGCAATAAACCTTCATTTAAAAGAAAATAAATACTCCAACCTATTTATTATTGTTGACAGCAATACTAATGAGTTTTGTCTGCCCCATTTTCTTCCTGTTCTGGAAACTGATCTTATAATTGAAATCATTGAATTTGATTCTGGCGAAGAAAATAAAAATATTGAGACTTGCGTCCAAATTTGGAAAGTACTCACGGAACTTGGGGCTGACAGAAAAAGCCTTATCATTAACTTAGGCGGTGGCGTTGTCACTGATTTAGGTGGTTTTGTAGCATCAACCTTCAAACGCGGTGTTGATTTTATTCACGTTCCAACCACTTTACTCGCAATGGTCGATGCTTCTGTAGGTGGCAAAAACGGGGTGGATTTAGGAAATTTAAAAAACCAAATCGGTGTTATTAATGTGCCTAAAATGGTGCTTATTGATACTCAATATTTAGAAACAGTGCCACAAAACGAAATGCGTTCCGGTCTTGCCGAAATGCTGAAACACGGTTTGATTTATGATAAAGAATATTGGGAACAATTTTTAGATTTAAAGACCATAGATTTTGCGGATTTTGATGTATTAATTTACCGTTCAGTCGAGATAAAAAATGAAATTGTGCTGCAAGATCCAACCGAAAAAAATATCCGAAAAGCGTTGAATTTTGGTCACACACTGGGTCATGCCATTGAAAGTTATTTTTTGGAAAATGATAACAAAACAACTTTATTGCACGGTGAAGCCATAGCCGTTGGGATGATATTAGAGAGTTACCTTTCACTACATAAAAAACTGATCAATATAGAAGAATATTCTCAGATAAAATCCAGTATAAAGGCTATTTATACCGACATCGTTTTTGAAGAAAATGATATCAAACCAATCTTAGAATTACTGATTCACGACAAAAAAAACGAATATGGAAACATCCAGTTCGCATTGATAGAAGGTATCGGAAAAATAAAAATCAATCAAATGGTTGAAAATGAATTAATTCTTAAAGCCTTTCAGGATTATAAATCTTAATTATTTTTTATAAAAAGGATTGCATTACGTATATAATATTTTTTACA
Source organism: Flavobacterium sp. LS1P28 (assembly GCF_003970335.1). Taxonomy (NCBI): domain Bacteria; kingdom Pseudomonadati; phylum Bacteroidota; class Flavobacteriia; order Flavobacteriales; family Flavobacteriaceae; genus Flavobacterium; species Flavobacterium sp. LS1P28. The sequence continues at coordinate 13,319 of NZ_RYDI01000014.1, forward strand.
TTTGCAGTAATGAAAAAAAGTCAAAACAAACAAAATTATAGTTGTAATAAAACCCGAAACAATATCTCTTTTCTAAGAATATTGAAACGTTTTTATTCTATCAAAGGAAACTTTAGTTTTGATATTTTTCAATACATGAAAGCAGATCACGAAAAACTTCAGATTATCTATGCAAATATTCGGGTTTGAATTATGGATTTCTTTATTTTACAATATTTTAATCTATAAATTTATGACATCTAATGAATACAAAATATTCTGATTTAATCAATCAAACCTACTATTTTCCACAGGAAGAATTTACTTTAAACAAAGACAACCTTCAGTTTCATAATATCGATTTAATGAAATTGGTAGAACAATATGGCACTCCATTAAAATTCACCTACTTACCTCAAATTTCCAACAACATTAACAAAGCCAAAAGCTGGTTTCGTAAATCGATGGAGAAAAACAAATACGAGGCAAAATATTACTACTGCTATTGTACTAAAAGTTCTCATTTTGAATTTGTAATGAATGAAGCCTTTAAAAATAACATCCATATTGAAACGTCATCTGCTTTTGATATCAATATTGTTGAGAACTTACTGGCAAACGGAAAAATTAATAAAAGCACCTATGTGATATGCAATGGCTTTAAGAGAGATCAGTATATTGAAAATATAGCCCGAATAATAAATAATGGACATAAAAATGCAATTCCAATTATTGATAATTATGAAGAGCTTGATCTTTTACAAGAACAAATAAAAGGGAAATTCAAAATCGGAATTCGTATTGCTGCTGAAGAAGAACCTAAATTTGAGTTTTACACGTCAAGATTAGGAATAGGGTATAAAAACATTGTCAATTTTTACAAAAAACAAATTCAGGAAAATAAAAAATTGGAACTAAAAATGTTGCACTTTTTTATCAATACAGGAATAAATGATAATGCCTATTACTGGAATGAATTAGTAAAATGTATCAAAGTTTATATTGCATTAAAAAAAGAGTGCCCTACACTTGATGGACTGAATATTGGCGGTGGTTTTCCGATCAAAAATTCATTAGCATTCGAGTACGATTATCAATATATGATTGACGAAATTATCAATCAAATCAAAATTGCCTGCGATGAAGCCGAGGTTGAGGTTCCAAATATTTTCACTGAATTCGGGTCCTTCACAGTAGGAGAAAGTGGCGGTGCAATATACCAGATATTGTATCAAAAACAACAAAATGACAGAGAAAAGTGGAACATGATTGATTCCTCTTTCATCACAACGCTACCGGACACTTGGGCTATAAACAAACGTTTTATCATGCTGGCTGTGAATCGCTGGAATGAAACTTACGAAAGAGTTTTATTAGGAGGAATGACATGCGACAGCGATGATTATTACAACTCTGAGCAAAATATGAACGCAATCTATCTCCCCAAATACAACAAAGAAAAACCGTTATACATAGGATTTTTCAATACTGGGGCTTATCAGGAAACGATTGGCGGATACGGTGGCTTGCATCACTGTTTGATTCCGCAACCCAAACACATATTAATAGACAGAGACGAAAATGGTATTTTAGCTACTGAGGTTTTCTCCGAACAACAAACTTCCGACGATGTTTTGAAAATATTAGGGTACGACAAAAAATAAATAACAATTATTCAATATAAAAATTCGTTAAATTTGAAATACTAATTTTAACGAATTGATTTCTAAGTATTTAAATAAATAAAAATGAGCAAAGGACCAATCAGTCAGTTTATAGAAAAGCATTATTTGCATTTCAACTCTGCATCTTTAGTTGACGCCGCTAAGGCATATGAAGAACAATTAGCCAATGGTGCAAAAATGATGGTGAGCATGGCTGGAGCTATGAGTACTGCCGAGATTGGTAAGATTTTTTCTGAAATTATTCGTCAGGACAAAGTGCATATTATTTCGTGTACTGGTGCAAATCTCGAAGAAGACGTGATGAATCTAGTCGCTCATTCTCATTATGAAAGAGTTCCTAATTACCGTGATTTGACTCCACAGGACGAATGGGATTTATTAGAAAGAGGATTAAATCGTGTAACTGATACTTGTATCCCGGAGCATGAAGCTTTCCGTCGTTTGCAAAAACACATTTACAAAATATGGAAAGATGCAGATGATAAAGGCGAAAGATATTTTCCGCATGAGTTTATGTACAAAATGTTGCTTTCAGGTGTTCTTGAAGAATATTATGAAATTGACCTAAAAGACAGCTGGATGTATGCAGCCGCTGAGAAAAATTTGCCTATCATTGTACCGGGATGGGAAGATAGTACCATGGGAAATATATTTGCATCCTATGTAATAAAAGGAGATTTAAAAGCTTCAACAATGAAATCCGGTATCGAATATATGGTCTTCTTGTCTGATTGGTATCCTAAAAACAGTACAAATGGTGTAGGTTTCTTTCAAATTGGTGGTGGTATTGCTGGAGACTTTCCAATATGTGTAGTACCAATGTTATACCAAGATATGGAAATGCATGACATTCCTTTCTGGAGTTATTTCTGTCAGATTTCAGATTCAACAACCAGTTACGGTTCGTATTCTGGAGCGGTGCCAAATGAAAAAATTACGTGGGGTAAATTAGACATTAAAACCCCTAAGTTCATTATTGAGTCCGATGCTACCATTGTAGCTCCTTTAATTTTCGCTTATTTATTAGATTTATAGAATATTTTATGAAAAGAGTAATTGTAGATTACGCCAAACTTACCAATGAAATTTTAAACCTATTGGTTGATAAATTTCCAGATGGTTATGATGATTCAAATATTATTAGTTTTAGAAACGCTAAAAATGAATTAGTTGAAGCAGTTGAAGTACGAACTGAAGATACCATTTATTTAGTAAAAGTGAGCACAAAACTGGCTGATAGAATTGAAAATTATGATGAAGATGATGAAATAATCATCGATGAAGTTGTTGAACCAATTAAAGGGCTTGATTTAGAGGACGATATGGATGATGATGACGAGGATGATGCTAATGATAAACCAGATACTGATTCAGGAGATGATGATGAAGATGCAGACGAAAAAGATTTTTCAGATGATGACGATGAAGAGGATTAATCAATCCCTTCTCAAATATATTTATTAAAAGGAACTCATTCACGAGTTCCTTTTTTTATAACTTTAGACTTCTAAATATACGCCAAAATGACTAATCAAATTTTATATGCCAAACTCAAAGAAAACTTTGGTTTTGAAAAATTTCGCCCAAACCAGGAAGAGATAATAAATTGTGTACTTTCCGGACAGGATACATTGGCAATTATGCCTACAGGTGGAGGAAAATCTATTTGTTTTCAATTGCCCGCATTGGTTTTTCCGGGAATTACAATCGTAATTTCTCCACTGATTGCTTTGATGAAAGATCAGGTAGATAGTCTGAAAGCAAATGGTATTGAAGCCTGTTTCATCAACAGTAGCCAAACTGAAAATGAACGTCAGTTTTATATCGAAAGGTTAAAATCGAATGTGATTAAATTAGTGTATATCGCTCCGGAAAGCCTGTCGTTTCTGGATAATCTTTTCAATAGTTTGACCATAAGTTTAATTGCTATTGATGAAGCACATTGCATTTCAGCTTGGGGACATGATTTTCGTCCTGCATATACTAATTTAGGATACCTCAAAAAGCGCTTCCCTTCTACTCCAATATTAGCTTTAACTGCAACGGCTGATAAGGCTACACGTAAAGATATTAGCCAACAATTAAATTTGATAAATCCAAAAATATTTGTTGCTTCTTTTGATCGAAAAAATTTAAGTTTAGAAGTGCGTCCCGCTTTGGACAGAGTCAAACAAATTATAGATTTCATCCTAGAAAAGCCCAATGAATCGGGAATTATCTACTGTTTAAGCAGAAAAACAACAGAAGAATTGGCTGAAAAACTACAAAAAACAGGCGTGAATGCCAAAGCGTATCACGCAGGTTTAGACACGAAAATTCGTTCTAAAACACAGGATGAATTTATCAATGATGATTGCCAGGTGATTTGTGCTACCATTGCTTTTGGAATGGGAATTGACAAATCCAATGTACGCTGGGTCATTCATTATAACTTACCTAAAAATATTGAAGGCTATTATCAGGAAATTGGTCGTGCCGGTCGCGATGGATTACCATCAGAAACGGTATTATTCGAAAGTTATGGCGATCTGATTCAGTTGCAAAAATTTGCCTCTCAAGGTTTGAATGCTGAAGTGCAACTGGCCAAATTAGAACGAATGAAACAATATGCCGATGCGTTGAGTTGTCGCAGAAAAATATTGCTTTCCTATTTTGGCGAACTTGTCACAGAGAATTGTGGAAACTGTGATATTTGTAAAAATCCACCACTTTTTTTTGACGGAACGGTGATCGCTCAAAAAGCTTTATCGGCAATTATTCGGTTGAAGGAAATAGAACCATTACCAGTAATCATTGACTTTTTACGCGGTTCAAAAAATGCATATATTTATGAAAAAGAATACCAAAACCTGAAAACATACAGTGTTGGTGCTAATTTATCATGGTATGACTGGAATCAATATTTGATACAATTGATCAATTTGGGCTATTGTGAAATTGCTTTTCACCAGCAAAACAAAATCAAATTGACAGCCTTTGCAAAAAAAGTATTATTTGAAGGTGAGAAAGTACAACTGACCACAGTTCAAAAAATCAATATCGACAAGCAAGAAATTAAACAAACCAAATCCGTTGCAAATTCACTTTTTGAAACTTTACGTAAACTACGGTACGAAATTTCTAAGGAAGAATCTGTACCGGCTTATGTGATTTTCAGTGATGCGGCTTTACGCCAAATGGAAATTGAAAGACCGATGAGCGAAACAGAATTATTGGCAATTGACGGCGTTGGTAAAGCAAAACTGGAAAAATATGGCGATGCTTTTATAAAAGTTATCCAAGATTTCCAGAAAGCAAAAGGCGCTAAAAAGAAAAAAGAAGCCACAACCTACAAAGAAACATTAGAACTTTATACTACCGGATTCTCTGTAGAGGAAATTGCCCAAAAAAGAAAATTAGGTTTAAGTACAATTATGTCTCATTTAGCAAAACTGTATGTTGATGGAGCTAATATAGATTTGGATTCGCTTATCTCAAAAGAAGAAGTTTCTCAAATTGCTGAAGCGCAAATAAAACTGGAATCACCAAATGCCTTAAAACCTTATTTTGATTATTTTGAAGAAAAAATAGACTACGGAAAAATCCGGTTAGCATTAGCCATACTCGAAAAAGAAAAAGCTATACTTTAAACACTAATATAATACAATCCTTTCTGGATTTTGTAAATTCTGAAACTGAAATATTCCCGTCAAAAACCAAAAAGAAAATGATTTTGAAACATTGTTTAAAGAATTTCCCGGCATCACAAAAATTATTTTTAACGGAAAAGAAAGTCATAAATACTTTCTAAAAAAATTTGGTCAAATAAAAGGCATCACATATTATATGATGCCTTCCACAAATCCTGTAAATACTATGTCTTTTGAAAACAAGTTGAAAATTTGGTCAACTTGTTTTCAATAATTTATAAGTACCTTTCTTCAAAAACTTTTTGATGGTGTTTTTGATGTCCAATCATAATAAAACCTATGGCTCGAACTGAAACAGCAGTATTTGAGGCAGTTCCAATTCTCTTTAATTGCTCTTCAGATAAACTTTTGAAAAGAAATAAATTCGAATGTCGCACCGCTGAGAATTCAGTTAGTAAATCTTGAATACTTCTATTGGCAGCTTCAGTATTATTTACATAATCATTTTCATCAAAACCAGGCAAAGCTGTTTGGTCATTTCTGGAAATTCGCAACGCACGATAGGCAAATATGCGCTCCGTATCAATTACATGCTGAATAATTTCCTTGATATTCCACTTCCCTTGCGCATATCTATAATCAAATTTATCCATTGGAATGTTTTGAATAAAATGGATAAAATCATGTAATGAAATTTCTAATTCTTCCATCAAATTTACGTCTCCCAAAGCATTTATATACGGAGTATAAAAAGAGGCATATTCGTTTTCGGGTAATTGAGTTGACTTCATATTTTATCGTTTAAGCGGAGTTTCTACTGGCATTAGTATTTCCAAAAAGGGAACGGGTTACAATTTTTTCGTATACTTGTATCAAAGCTTCGTCAGGGGTATTTTCTTTATTTAATTCATTGATACGCAATAAAGCATATTGTTGTATTGTTAATAGTGGCAGCACTATACGTTCTCTTATTTGAATTGATGCTTTACCATCTGGATAATTTTCCATAAGCTCTTTATGATCTGCAATTTTCAAAAGTAATCTTTTTGTTTCTAAAAATTCATCATAAATAATTTGCCAAAATGTTCCAAATTCAGGATCTTTTCTCATGTAAGCAGTCAATGGGAAAAATGATTTGGCCAATGACATCATACTGTTTTCTAATAAGGTTTTAACAAACAACGAATTATCGTATAAATCCTGAACTTTATCCCACTGATTTGTATCTTCAAAATGTTTTAAAGCTGTACCTACACCAAAAAACCCGGGTACATTTTGCTTCAATTGGCTCCAAGAACCTACAAAAGGAATCGCTCGTAAATCAGCAAAATCTAAATGTTCTGATTTACTTCTTTTAGAAGGACGACTTCCTATGTTTGTTTTAGCATAATACTTCAACGTACTCATCTGCTCTAAATAAGGAATAAATTTTGGATGATTTTTAAAGCTTAAATATTTCTCATATCCTAAACCAGCTAATTGATCCATTATGTTTTTTTCGTCCAAAGTCAATTCATTTTGACCTTTGCTGAAAACCTGATTGGTTACTCCGGCACTCAATAAATTTTCTAAATTGTAGCGACAGGAATCCAAAGTCCCAAAATTAGAACTAATCGTTTGACCTTGTACAGTAACCTGAATTTCGTTATTTTCAATATTAGGCCCCAATGAAGCATAGAACTTATGTGTTTTCCCTCCGCCACGCGCTGGTGGACCGCCTCGACCATCAAAGAAAATTACTTTTACACCATATTTTCTGGAAATTGCAGTAAGCTCTTCTTTGGCCTTGTAAATACTCCAATTCGCCATCAAATATCCTCCGTCTTTTGTACCGTCAGAAAAACCAAGCATGATGGTTTGCTTATTATCTCTGTTCGTTAAATGTTTTGCATAACCAGGATTAGTATATAATTTTTCCATGATAGCATGTGCATTTTGCAAATCATTAACCGATTCAAAAAGCGGAATAATATCAACGAGAGGATTTTCCCAATTGCTCAAACGAAATAACGCAAAGGTCTCCATAACATTAAGTGCACTTTCATTATTACTGATAATGTACCGGTTAGCGCCAAATTCTCCGTTTTTTTCCTGAATTGTTTTTATCGTTTGAATGGATTCGATTGTCAAACGCGACATTTCATTTGAAAACACAGTAGCATCAAGATTCCCACTTACATTTCCTAAAATCGTAAATTTCTCCTGTTCTGTTAATTCAAAATAATTTTTCGGAAAAACAGAGGGATTTGTTTTTAAATAAAAATCCACTATATCTTTAAACACAGCATCATGAATTTTACTGTTCTGACGTATGTCTAATGACGCAAAATGAAATCCAAATAAATTCACTTTTATTAAAAGCGCGTCCAATTCATCCAAATATAACGATTGATGCTGGTCGATAATTATTTGTTTAATTTTATTTAATTGTGATTTGAATTCATCTAAAGTAATGAAAATTTCTCCTGTAGAATAAAATACAGACCTATAAAGTTTTTGTTCCAGTTCAGTCACTAAAGTATTTACTCCTGAAAAGGTTAGCTTTCTTTTTAAATTCCTAATTTCGATATAATAACACTTTAAAATGGAGGTTCGCAAACGTTCTGCTACTTTTAGCGTTATTTCAGTAGTCACAAATGGATTTCCATCACGGTCGCCGCCTGGCCAAAATCCAAGTTTAATCAAAGGATTCTTTATGGAATTGCCGTTAAAAATGTTTTTTTGCAAATACTGTACGATCTCGCCTGAAGTTTGATAAAAAACATTTTCAAGATACCAGATCAAACTTACTGCTTCGTCAAAAGGATTTGGTTTTTCGTTTTGAATAAAAGGTGTTTTTCCTAATTGAGCCAGTAACTGTTTAATTGCAAGTAAGTTATTTTTCCGAATCGCTTCGGTCAAATCAGTAATTATCCCAAGAACTGCTCCGGGATAAAATTGCGTCGGATGCGCCGTCAAAACTGTCCTTACATTGAAATCCTCCAGAAAAGCAATCAATTCCTCTTCCTTGTCTTTCGCATCTGATTTTTCTTTGATATCTCTCAAAGATCCTCGTCCTTCCATATTATTAACAACCGGAAAAGCAGCATCTTCAATAGCATCAAACAAAACAATTTGGCGTTCGATATATTGAATAAAACGAAACATAATATCAATTTTTTCTGTTTCTGAAGGATCATGTAAATATCTTTTGGCAAAAAAATCAAAAATTTCTTTTGGAGTTTCTTGCTTTTTAAATCCTGTATCACAAATATCTGTAAACAAAGGAAGTAAAGCTCCCGTATTATCTATGGAGTGAAATGGCAATGTTATAAAAACACTATTGTAAATGTGATATTTAGAGAGGACATCTTGATTAAAACGTTCAAGTTTGGGTAGTGTGTACATAATTTTGTTGTAGTTGGTTTAGTTAATTTTTCATAAAAAAACCTCAAGAACTAACTTGAGGTTATATTTATAATATAGTGCATTCAAGAGTAATTACATATTTTTGAAAATAGTATGCATCAAACGCTTCTTATCATTTATACTTTCCTCAAGGGAAATCATTGTTTCGGTTCTATAAACACCATCAATATCATCAATCATAAAGATCACATCTTTAGCATGCTTGGTATCTTTTGCTCTAATTTTACAAAAAATATTAAATTTTCCAGTGGTGACTGAAGCTACTGTTACAAAAGGAATTTCGTTGATACGCTCCAAAACAAACTTCGTTTGAGACGTATTATTTAGAAAAACACCAACATAAGCAATAAAAGAATAGCCTAATTTATCATAATCAAGCACTAATGAGGATCCCATGATAATACCGGCATCTTCCATTTTTTTCACTCTAACATGCACAGTTCCTGCTGAAATCAATAATTTTTTTGCAATATCCGTAAATGGAACTCTTGTGTTGTCTATCAACATATCTAAAATCTGGTGATCTACTTCATCTAAACGAAACTTACTCATAATTCTTTAATTAATATTATTAATTACTATAACAAAGTATAAAAATATACATAAAAACAACAAAAAGACGTAAATATTATATTTTTATCATTCCGTTAACAAATTTCACGTTATTATCTAAATAAAAATCAGCTTTTTGATTCAATTTAGGAATATCGTTATGATCATCTTTGTATAAAGCTCCTTTAGCATCATATTCGAAATGACCAAAATAATCCTCCAAATCGCCTATTTGTGAAACATAGGCATTAAAACAGACCTGATTTTCAATTAGCTCTTCTTTGTATTGTGCTGCAAAATTGGTGATAATTTCGATACCATCATAATTTATTTTGATGTTTTTATACATAAAATCATAAAAAACGACTTTATTCTGAGAAATACTCAAATATTTGTCAATTCCATTATCAACTATAACGTTTTCGGAGAGTATCCTAAAACTTGAAATTAAACTCATAAAAACGTATTTTCGTGTTTCTTCCCTTTGATAATCATTCTCAAAATGACCCGCTTCAAACAATAAAGTGGGTACTCCTAAAAACTGAAACGTGTCTCCAATGCAATTTATATTAAACGAATCATCAAAACGCCCAATCTGATTGGGAAGATAACGCTGTAGATCCTCATTTATTCCGGCAATCAAGTTGATCGCTTTCAACCTAGATTCATTTATATCTCGATTTTCATTATAGGAAGGTGCTAAAAAAGATACTGTCGCAGGTTTCCCGGTATCATCTACACCAAAAATAGTACGCTGATCATGCAGGTTAAAACAATAATCAGGCTCAAAGGAATCAAAAGCTGCCCTTAACAGCTTGCTTTCTGGTTGTGTCAGCGCTTGCGAATCGCGATTTAAATCAACTTTATTGGCGTTTTCTCTTGTGTATAATGTTGCACCGTCAGGATTCAACATCGGAATGGTGTAAAAAGTAAAGAAGTCTAATAATTGGTGTGCTAATGCAGAACCACTATGCAGTACATTAAAAAAATCGAATAGCGCTTTTGTAGTTGTACTTTCATTTCCGTGCATTTGGGACCACAGAAAAATTCTCGTTTTTCCTTTTCCAATTTCATACGAATAAATAGATTTTCCAAGAACTGATTTTCCTATAATTTGAAGTTGATTGTTCGTGTTTAATTTTTGCAACAAAGGCTCGATTGATGTTAAAGTGACGTACCGTCCACGAACGGATTCTTCCTTAAACTGATCGAATAATTCTTCTAAATTCATACCATTTTATTTGATTTACAAAAGTAAACATCTTTGCATTTACATTTGTAAACATTTAAAACAAAGAATATTTCAATACTGTAAACACTTTTCGCCAGTTAAACCAGGTAGAAAATCCGGCAAATATTAACAATTGTTATAAATTTATTTTATAATAATTAGAATTTTGTTTATCAATTAATTATGTGTATTTATTAAAAGTATAACTTTAGTTTATTAGACTTTTAAAATACTATTTATACCTTTAATTTTGATACGTAAGCTTCTTTTGATTACATTTGTAACTAGTTAATTTTTACATTAATTTACAATGGTAAACATAGAAGATTTTATAAAAAGATTAGAGATTATACTGGACTACTACAATTTGAATGCCTCTTCTTTTGCAGATAAAATTGGTGTGCAACGCTCCAGCCTGTCTCACCTGCTTTCTGGGAGAAACAAACCAAGCTTGGATTTTATACTTAAAATTTTAGATGTTTTTCCTGATGTTGATTTGTATTGGATTCTGAATGGAAAAGGAACCTTTCCAAAAAATGCGGAAGAGTTTAAGGCAAAAGAAAGAATTATTAATCAGGTCTCTGAACAAAATATCCCTGCTCTGGCCAGTGATCATATAATCCCTGAGAATTTATTTTCTGAACTAAAAAATACTGTTTTGATTCCTGCATTGGAAACTAAAAAAAGTGATCCAATAAATAGTCCTGGTGAAGCGGTTGCTTCTGAAATTGACACCATTGTTATCTTTTATAAAAATGGCTCTTTCAAGAGTTATGTTCCAAATTAAATAAATAACCCCAATTCTGATTTTAGAATTGGGGTTATGGATTAAAAAAGCATTCTTGAAAACAAAAATCTATTTTCTTAAGACAAAAATTGACGTTACACCCGCTTCCGCTCTCGCATTTACGGGAGCAAAATCACCCGAAGCAACAGGAAAACTATACGTTAGTACTTGTCCTCCTGCATTTAATCTTTCAGCAACATATATGTTTTTTGTAACACTGTCATAAGCCACAGCCACAGGATTGCCTAAAAGTGAATTAGAACAATAAATCCGTACTTGATTCGTTACTGCAATTGTTCCCGCAGCAGCAGTTGAAGCGAAAACAGTTGAGAAATTTTTAATTATAATTAATCCACCATCAGTGGCTGAAGCAGCACTGGCAAATAATTTGACTATTGGTGTTGTAGTTAATAAATTGGTAAGCGTAATTTTCCCGGAGGTATTACTGGATGTCATCAAATTTAATTCTGCCGGGCTAGTATCAGAATCATTATTATTGTATCAAGCGAAAAATAAAACTAAAAATGCGGTACTAATAACCAAATGTTTCATGTTGTATATTTTAGAGTTTTAATACACTTACGAGAAATCAATTATATGGTTTTAACATTTTTTAAGTTTTTTTAAGAGTTATTCAAATGAGTATCCCTGTTCTGGAATTTTACCCTTGACTCCTATAAAATGTTTTTTCAAAACGGTTATATCGGGCTCAATATCTCCCGAAGGAAAAATAGGATTTCCTAAATTAATTTCTTTTTTTCCAAAATCAAATGCAATAGGAATTACAGGAACCTTTGCTTTTAAAGCAATGTAATAAAATCCTGTTTTAAGTTTGCTAATCTTTTTACGGGTTCCTTCCGGAGCTACTGCCAGACGAAAAACCTTTTTTCTTTGAAAAATAGCTGCAATAGAATCCACTTTATTCAACCCTCCTGTCCTATCAAGCGGTTCTCCACCCATGTATCTAAAATAAAATCCCAAAGGAAAACGAAACAATTCCTTTTTGCCTACCCAATTCATTTGTAAACCGGTTATTGCTCGGATAAAAACCCCTAAATAAAAATCATGAGCGCTGGTATGTGGCATTATCATCATGACACATTTCGTGATATTTGGATCAATACTACCCACTACTTTCCAACCCATTAGTCTGGAAAATATCCATTTGTATAATTGTTTCTTCATTCTTGCTTTCTTTCGTACAAAATAAATAATTAATATCTTATTTTTGGGTAAATCTATCATTAATGCTAAAAAAAATATTCAGCTACGTAATTCCTTTAACTATTTATCAAACTAAATCGGCTTTGAGCAAATCGATTGAGGTGACTTGGGCAAATGGGGAACTGGTCATGGATTCGCAAAACACAAATTATTCCTATGGCAGTTTGCAACGGATTCTGAGGTTAGGCTTAAAAAACATTGGATACAAAAAAATTGTGACCATGGAGCATATTTTAGTTTTAGGTGTTGCTGGTGGAAGTGTCATCAAAACATTGGTAGAAGAAATAAAATACAAAGGAAAAATTACCGGTGTTGAAATTGATCCTGAAATAATTACAATAGCCAATGCCTATTTTGACTTGGATAAAACAAAAAATCTTACAATTGTAATTGAGGATGCTTTTGCATTTGTGTTAAAAACCCCTACTAAATACGATTTGATTATCATTGATATTTTCCAGGACACTACAATGCCTAATTTTTTATTTGAACCTTTTTTTACCAATAGGGTTTGCTCGCTTTTAAAAAGTCATGGTTTTATTCTTTTTAATACGATGTTATTAGATGAGAATCAAAATCAAAGAAATAAAAAATATGTAACCGAGTTTTACAAAAATCAATTTAAAATTAGAACTATTCCAAGAGTTGAAGTTCATAATGAACTTATTGTCATCGAGAAAATTGCCTAATCAAAACGGTTTTTCATCTCTGAATTTTTAACATTTTCCTAGCTTTTTCTAGATCTTCTGGGGTATCAATACCAATACCAATGTGAGTAGTTTCGATCATTTTAATGCGTTTTCCAAATTCAAGATAACGCAATTGCTCTAGTTTTTCAGATGCTTCTAATGATTGCATGGGCAAACTATAAAAATCCAATAATGCTTGTTTTCTAAACGCATAAACACCAATATGTTGCAGGTACCGTACGCCTACATTTTTCGCTCTTGGATACGGAATAACCGATCGGGAGAAGTACAAGGCAAATCCGTTTTGATCCACCACAACTTTTACATTATTGGGATTATTAATCTCTGCTTCATTCGTGATTTCGCGCATCAACGACGCTAAATCTACTTTTTTATCCAAATCATTTCTAAAAACTTCAATCACTTTAGCTAAAGGTGCCGCATCAATAAAAGGCTCATCTCCTTGTACATTGACTACAATATCAACATCCAGATTTTCTATTGCTTCTGCAATTCGATCACTTCCGGATTCGTGTTCTTTGATGCTTCGAATAACGTTTCCTCCGTGAGTACGTATTTCGTCATAAATTAAATCGGAATCAGTTACTACAAAAACAGCATCAAATAATTTAGTGTTTACAGCTGCTTCATACGTTCTTAAAATTACCGTTTTACCACCTAAATCCTGCATTAGTTTGGCAGGAAATCGTGTCGAGGCGTATCGTGCGGGAATGACTGCTATTATTTTCATTTTTATTTTTTTATTTGCGTTTAAGAGTTTTATAGCCGTTACAGCTAGACTCTTTAAAGTATAAAATTACTTCATTATCCTAATCCACTCTTGCTAGCAGGCTACTAAGTTAGTCTGTTTTTATGAATTAGAAAAACGGCACTACATTCTCAGTGCTTAATTGTAGTGTTTTACATTAGTATGAGTTTTATTTTAAGAGTTATTATTTTTTTTTATCCCATCACACAAGCCTCCTTTACTTGGATTGATACGCTACACTTATTTATATTTGGATTTTTATCTGATTTTTGTTTTTGTTTTGGTCAGTGACTTTTTGTGGCTCTATCATATTTTCATCTCCAATACAAAATACCGAAACAAATCAGGTTCTGGTTATTTTCCTTTGTCATCTTTCTATATGTGGTTTAATTTTACAAAATAGAATCAGTGAATACCTTTTTCGGAATGAATTTGGGGTCAAATACAATTTTATCGCAGTAAATTATCTGGTGTATACTAATGAAGTGATAGGTAATATTATGCAATCCTATCCTGTTATTCCCTTATTTTCTGCACTATTTATTTGTACAGGATTGGTCACTTATTTTAAAAGTAAAGAAATCAAAAAACTATCTTGAAAGCATTCCCGCTTTTGTACAAAAAATCAAAATTCCAGGAATTTACCTGCTTCTCTTCACATTATCGTTATTGGCAATTCCTGCTTTATCCGTTAAATAAAATTCTCAAAATATGTTTGTCAATTAATTAAAAAACCAGCCTATTATATAAATTTTATATGGCATTTATGAAAAGTGAACTTGAAGCCATTACTTTATGTTTTCTTCCTACTCCCGGCGAAAGTGTTATAAAAAGGAAAGACAATAAAAATAAATTCCCTACCGGAATGCTCTTTAAACAAAAAGGCTATACTGTAAAATTCATGTATGGCGGCGATTCCTTTTTTGACAATATGGGCGATTTCTTTTCAGGAAATGGATATGAAATTGTAGACAGAAAAACATTTGAACCCAACGAAATCACTTTTGCTAATATTTGGGACGTTTGCGATGAAGATATGTACAACAAAGCAATCACGGAAATAAACAAAGAAGCAGCGGCAAATAAGCCGTTTTTTAATCACATTATGACCGTGAGCAATCACAGACCATTCACGTATCCAAATGGAAAAATTGACATTCCCGGAGATGCAAAATCTCTTGATGGCGGGGTAAAATGTATTGACTATTATTTCTCTCAAACAAACCGTCAAACAATTTCAATTGACTTTGAAACCCAATCAAAAAGCAGCTACTGATTTTTAAATATTTTATGATCAAATACCGCTCACAAAAGAAAGAACGGATTTAGTAAATGAAATGATTTCGTATCATCAAACAGCCTCAGATATGTTAAAGAAAAAGAAATATCAAAAAATTTATTAGCATAAAAAAACGGGTCAAAATTGAAGTTTCACCCGTTTTTTAATTGGAAATATATCGTTATTCTTTTTCGTTTGTTAAACCAAAAAGTGTCCCTTTTTCAAAAGTTTTCAAATCCTTTTTTAAAGTTTTGCTATTGCGCTTTGTAAGTTCGGCAGTATCAAGAGTACTTAAATCTGGTTTTCCAGCATTAACCCAAGCCGTGTACCAAAAACTTGCTGTTGCGGTAATGGCTTTTTTCATTTGTTGTTCAACCATTCCGTTCAACTCCGTGTGCAATTTAGCAGCATACTCATCCGAATATAACATTCCTCCGTACTTGTTTTTGACAACATTTCCATCGGCATCCGTTACGTACATTTTGTTTTCAGCAGTTGCAGTTCTTAATTTTTTATCGGCAGCCAACAAAGGTTCCACTAAACTGTGCGTGTCAAAAACGATATCCCAAGTAGCTTTCTCCACATTGTCTAAATATATTCCTTCAGGTACATTTAATTTATACCCTTTGGCAAACAATTCCGGCAAACGGCTTTCCCATAAGGAATGAATTCCTTTTTGATTCGTGTTTTGTCCATCGTGATTGTCTGATGTATGCAACGGCATGTGTGCATCGGCAATATAATGGCCTAAATCCCCCGCAATAAATAAAATTTCATTTTTTCTTTTGTCCTTGAACGCTTTAGTCAATTTGACCATCATATCCTGAATATACCAAGGTAAAATTCCGTTTTTAGTCAAAAACTTTTCATCGTACTTCAGCTTCGCTTCTTCCATAGTTTTAGGAATCGTTTCCACAGCTCCAAAATTCTCCATGTCAAAATAATGACGGGGCGGCTCTGCTTTATCATTCAAAACATTTCTTCTCAAATCCGGAACAGTAGATTCTTGGGTAATGAAATCGATATGATTGTAAAAAAAGGTCTGCAATGGTTTTGGAAGTGCCATTACCGCCGCTCTATTGATTCGTTCATGACCAATAACGCCCCATGACAAAAGAAAAAGTGCAACTCCAAGAGCAGATAAAGTGATAAGTGTAGGTCTAATTTTAAAATTTTTCATTAAATTTATTTTTTTGAAGTACAAATGTATTTCTTTAAATCGTTATTAGAAAAAATTGGGTTTAAGATTCTGTTAATTAAAACAAGAAAACTACAACTATGTTTCGACATCAAGGAAAAAACAGAACTTTTATTCATAACCTGCGTTTAGCCACTTTACTATCTTTTGTTGCCGGAATTGTAAATGTTACTGGAGTTTTATCCGTACACACATTGACCACAAATGTTACGGGACATTTTGCCTATTTTGCCGAAGAAATAATGAAACAGAATTATATAGCAGCCATTACCTTTTTTGTATTTACTATTTTCTTCTTGTTGGGCGCTTTTACCTCTAATTTTTTAGCAGAATTAATTTCTAAAAAACATCCTGATTTATCCCACGTCATTCCTATTTCACTGGAAATGATTGTTTTGATTGGCATTGGTATTTTTGGACTAGCGTCTGAATTATCCAGCATTGAAGGAAAATGGATTGCTTTTTCGATGCTTTTTGCCATGGGAATACAAAACTCTTTGGTTACAAAAATCTCTCAGTCTACAGTTAGAACAACCCATTTAACGGGGCTTTTTACTGATTTGGGAATCGAACTGTCACAGTTGTTTTTTTATAAAAAACCCGAAGAAAATAAAAAACTTAAAACAAGTATTTATCTCCGATTATCGATTATTATCTTCTTTTTCATGGGCTGTATTCTAGGTGGTTTTTTGTATAATTTACTAGAAATGAAAACACTTTTTGTTGCCGCAACCTTTTTATTGTTTGCGCTTTTGTATGATTATATCAGATTACAATTTCATGTGATCAAACGAAAAACCTTCCGTCATAAAACTATTTTAAATAAATAATTAAAATTAAAGTCGAAACTGCAATGAATGTCCAAAGCAAAACTCCCTGCACAAGCGGTTTTAATCCCACTGATTTCACTACATTCCTATTTAATCCGGCACCAATTAAAAACAAAGTTACCGTCAGGCCTATTTTGGCAACTGAAACTAAATGTGGTCCTGCACTCTTCATTTCTGGCAGATAGGTATTGGCAATCATTGCCAAAATAAACAATCCTATAAAATAAGGAATTTTTATTTTTCCAGATTTATTTTTGAAAATAAATGCGGTAATCAATGCTACAGGAATAATCCACAACGCACGGGCTAATTTTACTGTTGTGGCTATTTGCATGGCTTCAGGACCAAATTTACTCGCTGCTCCTACTACAGAACTCGTATCATGAATAGCAATAGCGCACCATAATCCAAACTCTTTTTGCGATAAATCCAGCCAATGACCTACTGCAGGAAATAAAAACAGCGCTACCGAATTCAGAATAAATATCACTCCCAAAGCAACTGAGGTTTGTTTTTTATTCGATTGGATTACGGGAGCAATAGCGGCGATTGCACTTCCTCCGCAAATTGCAGTGCCACAAGAAATTAAATGTGATGTTTTTGTATCCGTTTTAAACCATTTTCCTAAAAAAGTTCCTAAAATTAAAGTGCTCACAATAGAAGCAATTGTAAAATAAAAACCCTCTTTTCCTGCAGATACCGCACTGTGAACATTCATTCCAAATGCTAAACCAACTACCGAAAACTGCAACAGATAATTAGTGGCTTTATGATTCAATTCTAAAAAAGGATGTCCAAAAAGGTTGGCAACAATCAATCCTAGTACCAAAGCAATTGGTGGAGAAATAAAAATTGTGGTGCAAAACAAAAGCAATGCAACGAAAATGAGTTGCTGCAATGTGGCATTTACTTTAAAAAAAATAAAAGATTCCTTCTGAATTGCTTTTTGATTCGTTTCCAATGTAAAGTTGTTGAATTAGTACAGTACAAAGGTGGAACGATAAAACTATTTATGCCAATCGCAAATTATAATCTGCTATAACTTTAAATTATAATGATTGGAAATATTCTGAATAAACAAATCGGATAATGAATCTGTTTTTCCTTGAAGCGTAATAATATAAAAGTATCGTTCTATAATCAGGTCTTCAATATCTAATATAGCCAATTCATTGTTTTGAAGTTCTTTTTTTATGGCATGAATCGATATAAAAGCCACACAATCCGAGTGCATTAAATAGGATTTTATACTTTCTGTACTTCCCAATTGCATTTCAATTTGTAGTTCGGATACTTTAATTTTAAATGGTTTCAACGCATGTTCAATAACTTCAAGTGTTCCTGAACCTTGTTCTCGCATTAAAAAACGCATCTTTTTAAGATCATCCTGAGTCACTTCATCACGACTTACTAACGGATTGGAACTCTTACAGACCAAAACCAATTCGTCTTTCAAAAACTCGGTATATTTAATAGATTTATTTTTGGATTGCCCTTCAACAATTCCTATTTCAATTTCTTTTTTTAATAGAGCGTTTTCTATTTGTTCCGTGTTTCCGTTGAGTAAACTTACTTTTACATCTTGCAATTTTTGATGGAAACGAGATAAAAGTGGCGGAATTATATACTGAGAAATTGTAGTACTGGCTCCTAATTGCAACAATCCGGAACGTTGATTAATCAGTGTACTCATGTCAAAATTAATTTCGCGGTATACTTCAAAAATGTTTTTGGTGTGTTTCAATAATACCTCACCAGCATTTGTCAATGCTATTTTAGAACCATTTCTGTCAAACAGTTTGATTTTATAGTCCTCTTCTAATTCCTGAATGTGTTTGGAAATAGCAGGTTGCGTAATAAACAATTCGGTTGCCGCTTTTGTAAAACTCAAACGATTGGCAACAGTATAAAATACTTTCAGTCTAAAATCCATGTTGTTTAATTGTATTAAAGTAATCCGTTGTGTTTTCGAACAAACCATTCGGTTGTCAGTAAAATTGAAATTAAAACCAATAACCACATCCAATCTATCAAAGGAGTTTTGGTAACACTACTCTTTTGTATCGTCTTGTATTCCTCATTTTCTAAAAGCGTTTTAATCAATACGTCTACTTGATCTGAAAAATACGCTTTTCCTTGTGTTTGCCCAGCTAATTGCGTCAATTTCTCCACGTCGGGATTAACAAATTGTTTTTCAATATCAAAATCAAGAATTTCAAAACTACTGGAATACGTCGTTTTAGAATTTAATTCTTTTACCGTAAAAGTATGAGAACCGGCTTTCAATCCGTCAAGATTGACTTTATAGGAATTATTCCCTTTTAGTAAATCGTAATTTTTCGTTTGCTTGGTTTCGGTATTTTTTACCGTTATAGTCAAACGGGCTTTTTCATCAAACTCATAATTTTTATTGAAATACTGTGCCGTTATTTCAATGGCTTCACCGGAATTATAAAAACTTTCATGTTCAACAACCAATGATTTTTTAGAATTATTAGAAGCCAGAAATTGAATAATCTTATCCATGAAAACGTCATATTTTTCAAAAGATTGATTATTTACATGTGTTTGCAAGCGCCATTTCCAACTATTTTCACCCAAAAGATAAGTGGCTCGCCTGCCTTGATTTTCTGCAAAAACCAGTAAAGGCGCATTCGTATCTATTGTTCTGATTTTATATGAAAGCAAAACTGACACAACTCCTTTTGTAGTTACGGTTCCAAAAGCGTTTTGCAAAGGCGGTAAATCTTCAAACCCAATATTGTCCGCAGCAAACAAATTAAACTGTTTATTAAAAACCGACAAATACTCTTCTTTTTGTCCACTCATTTTAAAGCTCAAATTCTCCTGTTGCTGATTCAAAAAATTGAAATCGGTGTTGTTTCCAGTAATAATAAATGTATTAATTCCGGCAACTTTATTACTTTCAAAAATAGTTTTAAATTCAGTCGTTGGTTGGTATAAAATCAAAACATTATAATCTTGTAATGTTTTGATTTCATTTGTTTTAACAATTATTACTTTACGCTGTACATTCGATTCAATAGCTCTTTTCATAGCCCCTAAATCGGGATGATTTATAGCTGAAATTATGGCAATATTTGTTTTTTGATCAATAACTTCAACTGCAAAATTCTTGGTGTTGTTATATGTATTTTTTTCTTTTTCTTTTGATGAAATTGTAACTTTAAAAACCTGTAATCCTATTTTATCAGCCGGCAAAAGTACGGGTACAGTTGCTGTCTTCTTGGATGGTGATAAGGTAATGGATTGTGTACTGAATACCGAATTCCCTTGTGAAATAACAAAATCAGCTGTTACACTTTTGGTTCCTGAATACTGCAAAAAAACTTCTACAGGAAATTTATTCTTATGAAAAGCATATTTATTAACGTTCAGTTGATTGATTTTTAAGTCAAATAATTTTGTTGTGTCGCCTAATATTACCGGATAAACTTTATTTAAGGGGTCAAAACTATAGACGTAATCATTCCCTGAAGTTTGGTTTCCATCTGTGATTAAAACTGTTGGATATACTGTGTTTTTATAAATGCTTTTTAGATTTTTGGCAACAACATCGATATTGGTTTGAGTTCCCTTAAAATTAAAAATTTCCGTAGGTTCAAAATCATCTGAAAACTGATACGTTTGCACATCGAATTTATCTTTCAAATCTGAGTTTAATTGTATTCTTTTATACAATTCTAATGCTTTTTCATTGGCATTCAAAAAAGAAATAGAACTGGAATTATCAACAACAATCGGTAAGGGTGTTTTTACCGTTTCGAAGGTATTTTTGGTTAGTATTGGATTAATCAACAACATTAAAATTCCAAAAATGGATAAAAAACGCAAAAAAGCCAAAAACCAACCGACTTTCGATTTGTTTTTGGCTTTGTAAATATATTGAAAAAATGACAAACCACCAGCTATTAGTAACGAAAGCAGTAATAATAGTAGCGTGTTTGTTGTCATTTATTCTTTATTAAAAGATTGAAGAATTTAATGATTAAAAATTAATTACGTAGTTCAAAAATCTTTAAATCTTTGAATTTTACAATCTTTTAATTAAATTTTAGGTAAGCATTCCTCCGCAAACATTCATAACCTGTCCCGTTACATACGCACTCATATCCGAAGCAAAGAAAAGACACGCATTAGCAACATCTTCAGTAGTTCCGCCACGTTTCAAAGGAATTCCATCTCTCCATCCTTTTACAACATCTTCATTTAACTTAGCGGTCATTTCCGTTTCTATAAATCCCGGAGCAATTACATTACAACGAATGTTACGAGATCCTAATTCCAATGCTACAGATTTAGAAAAACCAATAACTCCCGCTTTAGAAGCCGCATAATTCGTTTGTCCTGCATTTCCTTTCACTCCTACTACTGAACTCATATTGATAATTGAACCTGAACGTTGTTTCAAGAAAGTACGTTGAATGGCTTTAGTCATATTAAAAACCGATTTCAGGTTAACATCAATTACTTGATCAAAATCGCCTTCAGACATTCGCATCAATAGGTTGTCTTTAGTAATTCCGGCATTGTTTATCAGAATATCGACTGTTCCGAATTCAGCTAAAACCGCGTCTACAAGAGTTTGTGCTTCATTAAAATCGGCTGCATTTGATTGATATCCTTTGGCTTTAATCCCTAAAGCGTTCAATTCATTTTCAAGAACCAAAGCTGATTCAACAGATGAACTATACGTAAAAGCAACATTTGCCCCATTTTTAGCAAAAACTTCTGCAATTCCTTTACCAATTCCACGGCTTGCGCCAGTAATTATAACAACCTTTCCTTCTAGTAATTTCATGTTCTAAAATTAATTTAATATTTATTTGAAGCTATTCCTGCTATCCGTTTCAATCTTTTTCTCTTGTTCTCCTCCTCGCTTTTCAAACGAAATCGAACTGACAAGAAAAAGGATTTCCACTTCTATCAGGGCTAATTTACACTTGTCAAATATAGCAATAATTGTGGGTTGAAAAAAAAATACATCTTCAATTAAACCTTTTATAAAAAAAATTGTCCTAAAACTTAGTAAAACTGTTTGACATGATTAAAGCTTCAAAATGTTTAGATGTAATCATAATAAAATTACTAGATTTGAAATTGACTCTAATTATAAAAAAAAGTAAAAAAACAATCTAAAATACAAGAAACCCAAATAGAATCAACGACCTCATTTTTTAACTTAACCAATTGATATGAACAAGATCTCTTCCTTATTATTTTTTGTAGGATTACTCGTTTTTACAGCTTGTAGCAAAAATGAAAGCAATGAAACAACTGTGATTGCCGATTCCTATCCCAATGTGACTGCTACTTTTCCTGGTAAAATTGATTTAAATAATTTGAGTAATTATGCTAACCAAATTATCCCTTCTTACATAACTAAAGATAACACTGCAGGAAATCCAGTAACTGACAAAGGAGCAACATTAGGTCGGGTTCTATTTTATGATAAAAACTTATCCTCAAATAACACAATTTCCTGTTCTTCCTGCCACATTCAAGCAAATGCTTTTGGAGATGTGGCTATTGCCAGCGACGGAATAAACGGAAAGACCACCAGACATTCTATGAGATTGGTGAATTCTAGATTTTCAAGAGAAAACAAGTTTTTTTGGGACGAACGAGCAACCACATTAGAGTTACAAACGACACAACCTATTCAAAATCACATTGAAATGGGTTTTAGCGGAACCTTAGGTGATGCAAACTTGATAGTACTAATTTCAAAATTGCAAAACATTGGGTATTACAAAGAATTGTTTAAATATACGTATGGCTCTGAAATCATTACTGAAAGCAAGATTCAGCTGGCTTTGGCGCAATTTATTAGAAGCATCCAATCCTTTGATTCTAAATATGATGCTGGAAGGGTATTAGTTGCAAACGACGGCCAACCCTTCACCAACTTTACGACACAAGAAAATCAAGGTAAAAATTTGTTCCTGGCGCCTCCGGTTTTTGACGCAACCGGAAACAGAACTTCTGGAGGAGTAGGATGTGCAGTTTGCCATGCCGCACCTGAATTTGACATTGATCCCAATACAAAAAACAATGGTATTATAGGTGTTTTAAACGCCCCGGGAATTGACATCACAAACACAAGAGCACCTTCATTGAGAGATCTGGTAAAACCAAACGGAAGTTCTAATGGTTTATTTATGCATACGGCAAATTTAACAACACTACAAAATGTTATTGGGCATTATGGAAGTATCAATTTAGCTCCCGGAAATACAAATTTGGATCCAAGATTAGCGCCAAATGGTTTTGGGCAAAAATTAAATCTTACTGCTCCCGAAGTTAATGCTCTTGTCGCTTTTATTCAAACATTATCAGGAACTAATGTATATGTAGATACAAAATGGTCGACACCATTTAAATAAAAAAAGCCCCAAATAGGAGCTTTTAAATTATTTAAAAAAACGGATTGTATTAAAAAGCTACATTCCATTTTGGTAATCTTCCATTTTCGTCTAGAAAGTTTTGTAAAACTTGTCCTTCTACGAATGTTGGAATCACTTTAGTTTTATCGTTGAATGTCTCATACCAAACCACTTCTAGCGTGCTGATCTCTTCAATTTTCATTTGCGCTGGCCAAGAATATTTTCTTCCTGTTTTAGCAAATTGGTGTCCTTCAACAATTTTTTCTTTTAGACCACCGTTTTTAATTTTCAAAGTTCCGTTATTTTGGACAGTTCCGGTAGAACCCACCATAATCAACTCTTTCTCTTCTGCTACGGCATATACTAAAAATATTCCAGATCCTTCTGAAGCATTACAAACTTCGGCTAAACTATCTTCTGTAGTGAATGAAAACTGATTGGTAACTTTGAATTTTTTTAACTCTTTATACATTTTTTTTATTTTAATTTGAATTGGCTTTAGCAAAAAAATACCCCACAAAATCGTGAAGTCCATTAGAAACCATTCGTTTATGTTTACTTTTATTAGGATTACATCTGAAAAACAGATTTATTTAATAAAGTGCAAAGATATTTCTTTAATTGAATTTATAATAAAAAAGCCCCACAAAATGTGAGGCTTTTAAAATATTTAATTAGAGTTTAGATTAACCTAAAACTTCTTTTACTTTTTTACCAATTTCCGCTGGAGAATCTACTACGTGAATACCACATTCTCGCATGATTTGCTTTTTTGCTTCAGCAGTATCGTCAGATCCACCTACGATTGCACCTGCATGTCCCATTGTGCGTCCTACTGGAGCGGTAACTCCTGCAATGAATCCTACAACTGGTTTACGGTTACCATCTGCTTTGATCCAGTGAGCTGCATCCGCTTCTAATTGTCCGCCAATTTCACCTATCATTACAATACATTCTGTTTCTGGATCGTTCATTAATAATTCAACAGCTTCTTTTGTTGTAGTTCCAATGATTGGGTCTCCACCAATACCAATAGCGGTAGTGATTCCTAATCCTTGCTTAACTACTTGATCCGCTGCCTCATAGGTTAATGTTCCCGATTTAGAAACAATACCAACAGTTCCTTTTTTGAAAACGAAACCTGGCATAATACCAACTTTAGCTTCACCCGGAGTAATTATTCCTGGGCAGTTAGGTCCTATTAGACGAGCATTTCTTTCTTTTACGTAACTATTTGCTTTTATCATGTCAGCCACAGGTATTCCTTCAGTAATTGCAATAATTACTTTTATGCCTGCATCTGCAGCTTCCATTATTGCATCAGCAGCAAAAGCCGGTGGAACAAAAATGATTGTTGTATCAGCTCCTGCTTGTTCTACAGCATCTTTTACAGTATTGAAAACGGGTCTGTCTAAGTGAGTTGTTCCTCCTTTTCCTGGAGTTACGCCACCAACAACGTTAGTACCGTACTCAATCATTTGAGAAGCATGGAAAGTTCCTTCACTTCCTGTAAAACCTTGAACAATTATTTTGGAATCTTTATTAACTAAAACACTCATGATATATTTTTTATGTAGTTTTTAAAATTGTTATGCAAAAGTATAAAATAGTAAGCAGTAATCAGTGTTCAGTGTTCAGTTTTTTGACACTAAATTAGGATAATTGACTCATTTGATACCCTCTGTATAATTTATTGTCTTTTATTTCCCAAATAGCTATAAAATGTGCTAATAACATCTCTTCTCTAGGATTTTCAATTGTTTTGACAAAATGAGAATAGCGCACGGAAATTAAATTATTTTCACCAATAATATGGCTTATTCGAACTTTAGAACGAACGTACGCTTTGCTTAAATCATTAGATAAATTTAATAAAGAATTATAATCCAACTGAATGAATCCTTTGCTGCTATTCCATTCTACTATTACTTCCGGGTGCAAATAATCTTTGATGACTTCGCTGTCGATTAAAGCATCTGATTTATAAAATTGTTGAACGATTTCTTTTGCAGACATATTATTTTAGTTTAGTAAGAATTTCTGGTATCTTTTTAATATTGGCCAGTTGCTTCAATTTTTCTCTTGATTCCTCAATTGGCGTTCCAAAATAGGATTTACCTCCTTCTACTGATTTTGTAACTCCGGTTTGCCCTAGAATAACAGCCTTTGCTCCTATTGTGATTCCGCTGGTAGTTCCTACTTGTCCCCATATTGTAACTTCATCTTCTATAATAACGCATCCGGCAATTCCGGTTTGTGAAGCAATTAAACATTTTTTCCCAATCACGGTGTCATGACCTACATGCACCTGATTGTCAATTTTTGTGCCTTCACCAATAATTGTATCGCCAGTAACACCTTTGTCAATTGTACAAAGCGCTCCAATTCCCACATTGTCTTTGATAACCACTCTTCCACCGGAAAGTAATTGATCGTATCCTTCGGGACGTTTTTTATAATAAAAAGCATCGGCACCCAAAATTGTTCCTGCGTGAATGATTACATTATCACCAATTACGGTATAATCATAAATAGAAACATTAGAATGTATCACACAATTTTCTCCAATGATAACATGATTCCCAATAAATGTATTTGGCTGTATTACAGTTCCTTCACCTATTAAAGCTGAAGCAGCTATTGAAACATTTGAATACTGAAAAGGTTTAAAGTGTTTTGTTAATGTGTTGAAATCCCTAAACGGATCATTAGAAATAAGTAATGCTTTTCCATCAGGACAAGCTACATTTTTATTGATTAAAACTATAGTTGCCGCTGAGTTTAACGCTTTATCATAATACTTAGGATGATCTACAAAAACAATATCACCAGATTCGACAACATGAATTTCATTCATTCCCAAAACAGGAAAATTAGCATCACCAACATATTCACAGTCGATGATAGTTGCAATTTCTTCTAAAGTATATACTTTTTGGAATTTCATTTTTTCATTTCTTTAGTCTCAGTTTTCAGTACCAGTTTTAATTCTTTACAACTTGAATTATCTACTGATACTGAAAACCTATAAAAACTACTCCTTTACACGTTCCATATAAGAACCTGATGCAGTATCTATTTTAATTTTATCTCCTTCATTGATAAACAAAGGTACATTTACAGTGGCTCCTGTTTCAACAGTTGCTGATTTTGTTGCATTTGTAGCAGTATTTCCTTTGATACCTGGTTCCGCATAAGTCACTTCAAGAATTACAGATGCCGGCATATCTACAGAAAGAGGTAAATCAGTCTCTGTATTGATACTTACCATTACATTTTCGCCTTCTTTTAATAATCCTGGGGAATCCAAAATATTTTTATTCAAGGAAATTTGCTCAAAGGTTTCTGTATTCATAAAATGGAATTCATCACCTTCCGGATACAAATATTGAAATTTATGATTTTCAACTCGAACTTCCTCAATTTTATGACCCGCAGAAAAAGTGTTATCCAATACTTTTCCGTTTGTTAAACTTCTTAATTTAGTTCTAACGAAAGCTGGTCCTTTTCCTGGTTTTACATGAAGAAATTCAATTATTTTGTAGATATCGTTGTTGTATTTAATACACAATCCGTTTTTAATGTCTGATGTAGATGCCATTTTTATTTTATTTGTTGATTTGTTGATTATTAATAATTTCCTGAATAGCCTTTCATTACACCTCTTGAGGAGTTTCGAATAAAATCAATGATTTCATCTCTTTCTGGCGTGGCCTCCATTTCAGCTTCAATAATACCCAAAGCTTGCGTGGTATTATAATTTTTTTGGTACAGAATTCTGTAAATATCTTGAATTTCTCTGATTTTTTCTGTTGTAAAACCACGTCTTCTTAATCCCACAGAATTAATACCTACATACGACAAAGGTTCTTTTGCGGCTTTGGTAAACGGGGGAACATCTTTTCTTACTAAGGATCCACCAGAAATCATGGCATGATCTCCAATATGGATAAATTGATGAATGGCAGCCAATCCTCCAATAACGGCATATTTACCAACGGTTACATGACCAGCCAGAGCGACTCCGTTTACAATAATAGCATTATCACCTATGTGACAATCGTGGGCAATATGCGCCGTTGCCATTACCAAACAATTATTACCTAAGGTAGTCTGTCCGGAGGCTATTGTTCCCCTATTGATGGTCACACATTCTCTTATGGTACAATTATCTCCAATAATTGCTAAAGAATCTTCTCCGCCAAATTTTAAATCCTGTGGAACTGCTGAAATTACTGCACCAGGGAATATATTACAATTTTTTCCTATTCTTGCGCCTTCCATTATGGTAACGTTAGATCCTATCCAAGTGCCATCCCCAATAACTACATTATTATGGATGGTTGTAAACGGTTCAATGACAACATTCTTGGCGATTTTAGCGCCGGGATGAACATATGCTAGTGGTTGATTCATATTCTTTGTTTAATCGTTTAACTGTTTAATCGATTAACCGAATACACGATTAACCAAATCAACAAAAAAATTACTGTTTCTTAGCAATTTGGGCCATCAATTCTGCTTCAGCAACCAGTTTTCCATTTGCATACGCATTTGCTTGCATATGACAAATACCTCGTCGGATTGGCGTAATTAAATCGCATTTAAAAATCAAAGTATCGCCTGGTAATACTTTGTGTTTAAATTTAACATTATCTATTTTCATAAAATAAGTCAAATAGTTCTCCGGATCCGGAACCGTGCTTAAAACAAGAATCCCTCCTGTTTGCGCCATGGCCTCCACAATTAAAACACCTGGCATAACCGGAGCTTCAGGAAAATGACCTACAAAAAAGTTTTCGTTCATGGTTACATTTTTCATTCCCACCACATGAGTTTCTGACATTTCGATAATTCTGTCAATCAATAAAAATGGGGGTCTATGAGGCAGAACTGCCATGATTTTATGAATGTCCATCAGTGGTTCCTGATGTAAATCAAAAACAGGAACATAATTTCGTTGTTCAATTTTTATGATTTTAGCCATTTTCTTCGCAAATTGTGTATTGACAAAATGTCCTGGTTTGTTAGCTATTACCTTACCTTGTATTTTAGTTCCAATTAAAGCTAAATCACCTATTACATCAAGTAGTTTGTGTCTTGCCGCTTCATTCGGATAATGCAAAGTCAGATTGTCTAAAATACCATTTGGTTTAACCGTTATTTGCTCTTTTCCAAAAGCGAGTTTTAAACTTTCCATTGTAGTGGCTGATATTTCTTTATCAACATACACAATAGCATTATTTAAATCACCTCCTTTTATCAAACCGTTCTCTAAAAGAGATTCTAATTCATGCAAGAAACTGAAGGTTCTTGACTCAGATATCTCCGTTTTGAAATCAGAAATATTTTTCATAGTCGCATTTTGAGTCCCTAAAATTTTAGTTCCAAAATCAACCATTGCCGTAACACAGTAATAATCACTTGGCATCACTAAAATTTCGCTGCCTGTGGCTTCATCAGTAAATGAAATAACTTCTTTTACTATATATACATTCCTTTTTGCACTTTGTTCTTCGATACCCGCTTTTTCAAGAGCTTCAACAAAGAATTTAGAGGAGCCATCCATTATTGGTAGTTCAGAAGCATTCAATTCTATGATGACATTATCTAAGTCACAACCCGTCAATGCCGCTAAAACATGTTCTGGTGTTTGAATTTTGACCCCTAACTTTTCTAAATTGGTTCCTCTTTGTGTATTTACTACATAATTTGCATCAGCTTCCACAATAGGTTGTCCCTCTAGATCTACTCGAACAAAAGTAAAACCATTATTGACTGGAGCAGGTTTAAAAGTCATTTTCACTTCTTTACCTGTGTGTAATCCAACTCCAGTTAGAGAGATTTCTGTTTTGATGGTCTTCTGTTTAACCATTTTTTCCATTTTTTTGGTTTAAAATTTGTTTTTTTAATTCTTCGATTTCTGCAACAATTTTGGGTAAATTCTTGAAATGAACGTACGATTTACTAAAATCATTGTACCCAAATGCGGGACTTCCTTGTAAGATTTCATTATCTTTAATATTCCTTCCTACACCACATTGCGCTTGAATTCGTACATTATTGCCAATGGTTAGGTGTCCAGAAATTCCAACTTGGCCACCAATCATTCCGTTTTTGCCAATTTTAGTTGAACCCGCAACACCGGTTTGCGCCGCTATTACCGTATTCTCCCCAATTTCAACATTGTGCGCAATTTGAATTTGATTGTCCAGCTTCACGCCTTTTCGTATAATAGTTGAACCCATTGTGGCTCTATCTATTGTAGTACAAGACCCAATATCAACATTGTCTTCAATAATAACATTTCCTATTTGTGGGATTTTAGTGTAAGTTCCGTCTGGATTAGGTGCAAAACCAAAACCATCTGAACCTATTATAGCTCCGGAATGTATCGTACAGTTATTCCCTATTATGGTCTCTGAATAAATTTTTGCACCAGCAAATAGAATAACATTATCCCCTACTACTACATTATCACCCAGAAAACAATTGGGATAAATTTTTACGTTTTCTCCTAAAACGACATTTTGACCTACATAACTAAAACTCCCTAAATATAAACTTTCTCCATATTTAACGCTGTCCGAAAGGAAAGAGGGTTGTTCTATCCCACTTTTATTTAATTTTACCTGATTGTAAAATTCTAATAATTTTGAAAATGCGGAATACGCATCAATCACTTTAATCAAAGTTGTAGTAATTGGTGCCTCTGCTATAAAAGTATCATTAACAATTGTTACAGATGCTTTAGTAGAATAAATATAATTCTGATACTTGGGGTTTGACAAGAAAGTTAGTGATCCTTCGATGCCTTCTTCGATTTTTGATAATCTAGAAACTTCTGCCATGGGATTTCCTACAACTTCACCTTCTAAAATCCCTGCTATTTGTTCTGCTGTAAATTTCATCCCGACAAAAATATAAAAAATAGGTTTTAAATACTGAATTTATAACAGTTGTTTTGGAAAACATATGTAATATTTAGTAACGGATTTAGATAATGATTTCAAATTCAATTGATCAGAGGCATCCACAACGTCTTCAATTGTTTTGTCTTTATTCAAAATCCGTATGGGTTCTGCCTGTTTGCTGTAAGCCTGATTTTTTATTTTTCCTCTAAAAATAAAATAGTTTGTTTCTTGTAAAGAAATATGATGCTCTGCTGCAAAACGTTCTTTCAACGGCTGTAATTCTTCCAAAGTGACTTTTTCACTCGTCAATTTTATTTTTAATAAATCACGGTTGACAATCATTTTACTCAAAGACGACAGAATAAAATCATCCTCTTTTTGCCAAGCTTTTAAAGCCCCAATAATATCAAAATCATCTAATTGTGCAAATAAATCTAACCTCCGAGCATCAAATGTGTCCATCGTAACTTTATTTTCTATAAAAAAAGACAACGGCTTGCTGCAAGGCAATTGTACTCCTTTTAAGGTCAACTCTTTAGCTCTTTTTAGGACTTTCGTCAAAATTAACTCGGCCACTAAACTGGTTTTGTGTAAATAAACCTGCCAGTACATTAATCGTCTGGACATCAAGAATTTTTCAACAGAATAAATTCCTTTTTCTTCAATAACCAAAACATCATCCGCAACATTCATCATTTGGATCAATCGTTCTGAATTGACATTGCCTTCTGAAACACCCGAATAAAAACTATCGCGTTTCAAATAATCCATACGATCCATATCCAATTGGCTCGAAATAAGTTGCAGCATAAATTTCCGGTCATATTCCCCCTTGAAAACCTGAATGGCTAGACTCAACTGGCCCTTGAATTCCACATTTAACTGATTCATGAACAATAAGGAAATTTCCTCATGATGTACATCCTCAACGATACTTCTTTCCATAGCATGCGAAAAAGGGCCATGTCCTATATCGTGTAACAAAATGGCAATATAGAGTGCATTTTCTTCTTCAGGAGATATTGAAACTCCCTTAAAACGCAATACATCAACCGCTTTTTGCATTAAATGCATACAACCTAAAGCATGATGAAAACGGGTATGATTGGCACCAGGATATACTAAATACGACAAGCCCATCTGGGAAATACGGCGCAAACGCTGAAAATAAGGATGCTGTATTAAATCGTAAATTAAGGCATTGGGTATGGTAATAAACCCATAAATGGGATCATTGAATATTTTTAGCTTATTGATTTGACTCACTATAAGTTTTTTTTTAGGTCAACAAATATAAGTAATTTAGATTTCAAAAACAGAACAATGCTAATTGTGCTGTAGCGCTAAAAAAACGGAGCGTTTTAGCACTCCGTTGGTATTTAATTTTATATTTTTCTGATCCAAATATTTCGAAATTGATTTTTAGAATCATGATCCTGAAGCGAAATAACATCCTCTCCATGAGCCGAGGGATAATTATGCAAACCGATGTAAAGTGTCAACCCGTTTATTGTAGTATTATTTTGGACTAAAACACCATTCAAAAACACGGTAATTCTTGCCGGAGCATCAATTTTACCATCTGCTTTGAAACGAGGTGCCGTATATATTACATCATAAGCATTCCATTCTAATGGTGTTTTCACGGCGTTTACTAAAGGTGGATGATCTTTATAAATACTTCCGGCCTGGCCATTGCTATAGGTTCTATTATTATAGGAATCCAATATTTGTAATTCATATCTGTTTTGGAAAAATACGCCACTGTTTCCTCTTGCCTGTCCCCCATCTAAAACAACATCCGGCGCGCTCCATTCCAGGTGCAGCTGACAATCCCCAAAAACCATTTTAGTTTGAATGGCTCCGGTACCCGGAACAACTTCCATGTAATCTTGATCAACAATTTTCCATCCTGCCGGTTTATTTATATCTTTCTGGCTCACCCATTGCGCTAAATTTTTACCGTCAAATAAAATAATCGCATCCGAAGGCGCATTTCCAAGGGTTTTAGCCGGGGTAATACCTTTTACTTCTGGTTCCCAAATTTCAGTCATTTCTGGTTTCATTGACATTGGGGAAACCTCTGGCGGAGTATTTACATAGTTGTGTTGCGCCATAACTGCTGTTGCAGAGAATAAAGAAATCATTAATAAAGAGTTCTTGAAGTTTTTAGATTTCATAGTAAAATTCATTTGGTTTAATAAAATATGGATAAATGTTCACTTTTCAATATTAAGCATTTTTTTTTCACCAACTAACTTTTAATCTAATTATAACTAAATAAGAAATAAACTTTAGATTTTTATTGTAGAAGCAGTAACTTCATTAACTACAATTTGTTAAATAAATTAACATAGATTTAAGTTCGCTTAGTTCGGTAAATGCCGAACTAAATAGTACTTTTGCAAAAAAATTATGAACAATATTCCTAAAGAAAGAGAAGAACTTATAGAAATGTTCGGAATTCATTTTGAGTTACTGTATAATTTATCTCCGCTTGGCTCCAGAATTCTGGGACTATTAATAATTGATGGCTGCAAAAAAGGATTAACCTTTGAAGAAATAGTTGAAAAACTGGGCGCCAGTAAAAGTTCGATTTCTACGAACTTGAATCTGCTGCTAAAAATGGACAAAATAAATTATTATACGTTAACTGGTGATCGAAAAAAATATTTCAAATCCAGTCCATTTAGCGAAAGACTGACTAATTATCTAAAAATACTTGATTTTGAAAAACAAATAATCGAAAAATTGCAAGCGTACCGTGAAAAAAACATTTCATGTCCTGAAGAGCAGTGCAATCTGGAAAATACAAAAGCATACAAAAAACATGTAATAGAAGTCGAAGAATTATTGATTAAAATCATCCATAAATTCAAAGAAATAGAAAATAATAATAGTAAAATAATAATTAATCAATTTTAGTAAATAGTCCCAGATGAAAAAAAAATATTTTATAAGTGTAATTTTATTATCAATAAGCTTGCTCTCCTGCAAAAAAGAAACGGCTAAAACGGCTCCTTCTGTTATGTCCTACAAAGTGGTTGAGATAGCAACCTCTAATACAACTTTATTAGCTGAATATCCTGCGAGTTTAGAAGGCGTTACCGATATAGATATTCGTCCAAAAGTAGATGGATATATTCAAAAAATATATGTACAAGAAGGACAAGAAGTTAAAAAAGGGCAATTGCTTTTTAAATTAGAGACTCAAACAGCAACCCAGGAAGCTGGCGCTGCAAAAGCAAAAGTTGCGGCTGCTCAAGTGGAGGTAAATCGTTTAATCCCTTTGGTAGAGCGTGACATCATCAGTGATGTGCAATTAGAAACGGCTAAAGCAAATTTAGCTAGTGCTAAAAGTACATATCAAAGTATCGTTGCCAGAATTAATTATGCTACTATAAAAAGTCCTGTTAACGGAATTGTAGGAACTTTACCTTTAAGACTTGGAAGTTATGTAAGCAGCCAAACCGTTGAACCTTTAACCCGAATTTCGGATGTGAGCACGATTTATGCCTATTTTTCAGTAAATGAAAAAGAACAATTGGATATCATGATGAATACTCCAGGAAAGTCATTTCAAGAAAAAATAAACAAAATGGAAGCGGTAAATTTAATTTTAAGCAATGGGATGCAATATGAACAAAAGGGTAAAATTGAAACCTTTAGCGGACAAGCCAACACACAAACAGGATCGTTTAATGTACGAGCACGTTTTACAAACGGAAACAAATTGTTGCGTTCTGGAGAAAGTGGAACGATACAAATCCCTACACATTTAGAGGATGTTATTGTCATTCCTCAAAATGCAACATTAGAATTACAAGACAAACGCATTGCACTTGTTGTGGATAAAAACAACAAAGTGCAAGCAATCCCAATTGAAGTTCGCGCAATTCCTGGAGGTCAATTTTTTGTAGTGGATAGCGGATTAAATGTAAACGATAAAATACTTGTTGAAGGAGTGGGGATAGTAACTGAAGGAACCCTCATTAAGGCTGAAATTATTGATTTTAAAACTATCATCAATCCAACAAAAAAGTAATTCAGAAACTAATTATTGAATAAATAACAAAATATGTTTTCAAAATTCATTGACAGACCGGTATTGTCAACGGTGATCTCTATTATCATCGTAATTTTAGGAGTTTTAGGGTTAATCTCACTCCCTGTCTCACAATATCCAGAAATAGCGCCACCTACGGTAACCGTAGCAGCAAACTATCAAGGCGCCAGTGCCGAAGTTGTAATGAGCTCGGTAGTAATTCCATTAGAAGAACAAATCAACGGTGTTGAAGACATGACTTACATGACTTCTACATCAAATAATGACGGTTCAGCAGCTATTAATATTTACTTTAAATTAGGTACAAATCCAGATTTAGCAGCTGTGAATGTGCAAAATCGTGTTTCACGTGCTACACCTTTGTTGCCTCAGGAAGTTACAAGAGCCGGTGTAACAACTTCAAAGAGACAAAGCGACAATATTTTGATTTTATCTTTATACAGCGACAACCCGGATTATGATGATACTTTCCTTCAAAATTATGCTAACATCAATATTTTACCAAAAATAAAACGTGTAGCAGGAGTTGGAGAAGCAATGATTTTTGGACAAAAAGACTACTCGATGCGTATTTGGCTTAAGCCAGATGTAATGGGAGCTTATGGACTTGTTCCTTCGGATATTACAGCTTTATTGGCTGAGCAGAATATTGAAGCCGCTCCCGGTCAGTTAGGTGAAAGTAGTGACCAATCTTTTCAATATACATTAAAATACAAAGGGCGTCTGCAAGATGTAAAAGAGTTCGAAGAAATTATTATCCGTTCAACCCAAAACGGAGAAATCCTTAAATTAGGGGATGTCGCAAAAATTGAATTGGGGGCTGTAAATTACGCCAGTAATGCGTACACAAATGGAAACAAATCTATTGCAATTGCTATTGCACAAACTGCAGGATCTAATGCACAAGAAGTAATTGAAGGTTCTTTAAAAGTGTTAGATGAAGCGGAAGTAAATTTCCCGAAAGGGGTAAAATATGCCACCTTAATTAATGCAAATGACTTCTTAGAAGAATCTATCACTAAAGTGATCTACACTTTGATTGAAGCCTTTTTATTGGTTTTTATTGTGGTTTTTATCTTCTTACAAGACTGGAGATCTACCCTTATACCAGCAATATCTGTGCCTGTTGCAATTGTGGGTACTTTCTTTTTCCTAAGTTTATTTGGCTTTACCATTAATTTATTAACTCTTTTTGCCTTGGTATTGGCTGTGGGAATTGTGGTCGATGATGCCATTGTAGTAGTTGAAGCCGTCCATGCCAAAATGGAAGCTGGGGAACATGATCCCAAAAAAGCAGCTCATAGTGCCATGCAAGATATTAGTAGTGCAATTATTTCTATTACCCTTGTCATGTCGGCGGTATTTATTCCTGTTTCTTTTATTAGTGGTTCAGCGGGCGTTTTCTACAAGCAGTTTGGAATAACTTTGGCTGTTGCAATTGTATTATCAGCTATTAACGCCCTAACACTTTCTCCTGCTTTGTGTGCCATTTTCTTGAAAGAACACGATAAAAACTCAAAGAAAAAAGGTTTTGCAGAACGCTTTTATACGGCATTCAATGTTGGGTTTGAAACAACAACCGCTAAGTATAAAAGATCTGTTGAGTTTTTTATAAAACGTAAATGGTTGGCTTTTTTAGGAATTGCCATTTTTGCAGGGATTTTTATCTTATTATTAAATATTACGCCAAAGGCTTTTGTTCCGGGTGAGGATACAGGAGCAATTCTTTCTGACGTTTCTCTTCCGCCCGGCACTTCATTAGAAAGAACCGAGGAAGTATTATTGCAAATTGAAAATAAAGTAAAAGATATTCCTGAAATAAAAGAAGTACTTCGTATTTCAGGTCGTAGTTTAATAAGTGGTACAGGTAGTAATTACGGAATGGTAATTGTAAAATTAAAAACTTGGGCTGAACGTAAAGATGCGAATCAGGAAATAAATGCAGTAATAGCTGAATTGTTTAAGCGTACGGCTTCTGTTAAAGATGCAAAAGTCCTCTATTTTGCTCGCCCTACACTTGTTGGTTTTGGTTTTACCAATGGTTTTGAATTTCAATTACAAGATCAAAAAGGAGGAACAATTGAGGAGTTGGATGAAGTAAAAAGTAAATTTTTAGGAGCTTTAAATAGCCGTCCCGAAATCAAATATGCAACTACCTCTTTTTCTCCAAATTATCCGCAATACCGAATTGATTTGAATGTTGCTACCATAAAGAAATCAGGGTTAACTGTCACGGATGTTTTAGGCACTATGCAAGGATATTATGGTGGCGTTTATGCTTCTAATTTCAACAAATTTGGAAAACAATTTCGTGTAATTTACCAATCTGAACCCGAATTTAGAAGTAATCCCGAATCTTTAAATCAAGTATTGGTCAGAAATAATACTGGTCAGATGGCTCCTATTTCACAATTTGTGACTTTAGTAAAAGTATTTGGCCCTCAGGCAATAGAACGTTTCAATTTATTCACTTCTATAAAAGTCACAGGGGCTCCAAATGAAGGTTTCAGCTCAGGTGATGCCATTAAAGCAGTTGAAGAAGTGGCAAGTCAAACCTTACCTATTGGTTATGGTTATGAGTTTTCAGGAATGACTCGTGAGGAAATAAGTGCTGGCGGTCAAACATTGTATATTTTCCTATTGTGTTTGGTTTTTGTATATTTCTTGTTAGCCGCTCAATATGAGAGCTATATGTTGCCTTTTGCGGTATTAATTTCATTGCCAATTGGTTTAGCAGGAGCATACTTATTTGCTTATTTTTTCAATGTGAGTGATAATATTTACCTACAAATAACACTTATTATGCTTATTGGATTACTCGCTAAGAACGCCATTTTAATCGTCGAGTTTTCTGTAGATTCCAGAAAAAAAGGAATGAGTATCACCCAAGCGGCTATTCATGGTGCAGTTGCTCGTTTACGTCCTATATTGATGACATCATTTGCATTTATTTTCGGATTATTGCCTTTGATGTTAGCTAAAGGAGCTGGAGCTGTTGGGAATAATGCTATTGGAACTGGAGCAATTGGCGGTATGTTAATAGGAACCATTTTTGGTATTTTTGTAATACCGATATTGTTTATCGTTTTCCAAACCTTACAAGAAAAAATTACTACAAAACCACTTTCTACAGTAAATAAGGAAACTGATGTCGCACTTTTAAATAAAGAAAATGAAGAATAAGTTAAATAAAATAGCAGTAGTTGTTATAACCGCTACTGTAATGCAGTCGTGCTTTGTTGCTAAAAAATATAACAGACCAGAATTAAAAACCGAAAATCTTTACAGAACTGAAGTTGTTTCAAATGATACCACTTCACTTGCTAATGTTGCTTGGGATGTCGTTTTTACCGATCCTCTTTTGCAAGGGTATATCAAAAAAGGGTTAAACAATAACCTGGATATCAGAATTGCAATGCAAAATATCCAAGCTGCCGAGGCTGCCATGCGACAGGGAAAAGCCGGGTATTTTCCCTCCCTTTCTGTAGGTGCCGACTGGACGCATCAAGAGCTTTCTAAAAACAGTCAATTAGGTGCCTTAATAAGTGGTGGTGGTGGTGCAACTAATGTAGATCAATACCTGTTTACAGGGAATCTTTCTTGGGAAGCAGACATTTGGGGAAAAATACGAAGCAACAAGCGCGCAGCAAATGCGGCCTATCTTCAAACTACAGCAGCGAATCAAGTGGTCAAAACACAATTAATTGCTACCCTTGCAGCAACCTATTATCAATTGCTTTCTGTTGACGCACAAATAAAATTAGCAGAACGAACCTTGATTAACAGAAATCAAAGTATTGAAACAATTGTAGCATTAAAGGCGGCAGGAAATGTTACCGAAGTTGGTGTGAAGCAAACCGAGGCGCAAAAATATGCTACCGAAATTATCCTTGCTGATTTAAAGAATAATAGTATCATTCTTGAAAACACGATGAGCATTCTTATGGGTGAAGCTTCTGCCAAAATTGAAAGAAGCACTTTTGAAACACAATCCTTACAACCAACCATTACACTTGGTGTACCTGCTACGTTACTAAGAAACAGACCTGACGTGATTGCAGCAGAATACAACTTTATTTCGAGTTTTGAGCAAACCAATGTAGCTAAAAGTAATTTTTATCCAACGTTAAAACTTACTGCAACAGGTGGACTTCAGAGTATTGATTTGAAAGAATGGTTTAGTGCTAATTCCCTTTTTGCTAATATAATTACGGGGTTGACACAACCTATTTTTAACCAAAGACAGATTAAAACCAGATTTGAAATTGCAAAAGCAAATCAGGAAAAAGCCTATCTTCAGTTTGAGCAGTCTTTGTTGACCGCCGGAAAAGAAGTTTCGGATGCATTGGCACAATACAACAATGAAACCTACAAACTCACCGTGAGGGGAAAACAAGTAGCTGCATTGAATAAAGCCACTGATTATTCAGATGAATTATTGACGTACGGACTAGCGAATTATTTAGAAGTTTTAACTGTAAAAGACAATGCTTTGAATGCAGAATTAAGCTTGATAGACAATAAATTCCAACAATACAAAGCCATAATTCAATTGTACAGAGCCCTTGGTGGGGGCTGGCAATAAAGATTTACTTGACTAATTAGAATTGATTCCTGTTAGTTCCAGAACCACTGTTTATTGTATAAGCAGTGGTTTTGTCTTTTAATTCGGATTCCAATATTTAAGTAGTGGACTTTCTCAGTGAAAGAGTAAAGTATAAAAAAATACAAACCCAAACGTAAGAAGCGTAATTAATACGAATCCAAAGAACATATTTCTTTGGGACTCAATTACTGGTTTGTTGTCTTTATATAAACTCATTACCACTCCGTTAGCACCATATCCCAAAATAAATTTGCACGCTACTTCTTGATCGTTTTCAATTATTTTAAAATGATGTGTTCCTCCTGCTATGGAACGTTTCTCTGAAACTATTTTTCCGTTTAATAGTATAGTTTCTTTTGCCATAAAAGAATTAAAAACTTCTATCTTATTGTCTCCAAGAGTGATTGTTGTAAACTTCATTATTCAATTTGCTTTAGTATTTAATTACGTCCTTTCAAAGTATTATAAATCTCTGTTGTTAGGTAAAAGTATATAATTATTGAAGCAATAAACAGGACTGCACATTTAAATCAGAATTTTAAGGAATAAAACCATAATATAAACCTCAAAAATGTACTTATTATCTCATTGTCAGATGCAACCCCTATTTTTACAATAGTAAAAGTGAGTTGAGAATCATAATACAGTATTTACTTTTCGTTAAATTTAGTGTTAATATTAGAAAACCTTTATTTTTTTTAGTAAGTTTAAACATTAGATATTTTTTTACCTATTTTCAGGAAACTGTCTATTGATCTTTAATCTAATTTCAAGTACTTATGATAACATTAAACGTAAATAATAAAACCTATCAAGTTGATGTAAGTCCGGACATGTCTCTACTATGGGTAGTAAGGGACACACTGGGCCTGACTGGAACAAAATTTGGTTGTGGTGTTGCACAGTGCGGAGCATGCGTGTTGCATCTTGATGGAGAAGCAGTTCGATCCTGCGTAACTAAAGTCAGCAGGGCCGAAGGAAAAAAAATAACCACAATTGAAGGCTTGTCTTTACATAATGACCATCCAGCGCAACTGGCATGGAATGAAATGGATGTACCCCAATGCGGATACTGCCATTCCGGCCAAATCATGTCAGCTGCAGTGTTATTGAGAGAAAATCCAAAACCGACTGATAAGGATATTGATGACGCGATGTCAGGAAATATTTGTCGATGCGGAACCTATCCTCGTGTAAGAAAAGCCATTCATTTAGCCGCACAATTACAAGAAAAAGATAAAAGATAAAAGATAAAAGATAAAAGATAAAAGATACTTCAATATACTAAATCAACTTTTTATAGGATATTCCTCTCTTAAAATAATCAATTTACTATGGCTTTATTCCAAAAAAATAAAACGGCTGTTATTCTCTTTTTTTTGCTCGTTAGTGTAGTTGCATTGGGCTGGACACTAAAACCGGAGAATGAAAGTGAATATATAAATATTAATCCTACTGTAATCATCAAGGACAGCATTGCCTCTGTAAGAGCATTCCAAAAGGTTTATAAAGTTTTAATGAGCCCCCGCTGCGTGAACTGCCACCCTATTGGTGACGTTCCGTTGCAAGGAGAAGACAGTCATTTACATGTCATGGCTCCTAAACGCGGTATTGACGGAAGAGGATTATATGCCATGAAATGTACGAATTGCCACCAAACTCAAAATACACCTGGATTACATACACCACCAGGAAATTCAGACTGGCACTTGCCACCTGCTGATATGAAAATGGTTTTTGAAGGCAGAACAGCTCACCAGCTGGCAAAACAATTAATGGATCCATCTAAAAACGGACATATGGATATTAATAAACTCAAAAAACATGCTGATGATGCTTTTGTTCTTGCAGGATGGAATCCGGGCGAAGGGCTCAGCCTACCGCCACTGACCCATGCAGAGTTTAAAAAAGAATGGCTTACATGGCTAAATAACGGTGCATATGCTCCCGCCAAATAATTTCTAAACCAGAGTATTGTAAAATAAATAATTTCTAAAGTATGATGGATTCAAAAAACAATTTAGTAAATACAAGACGAAGCTTTCTCAAACTTACTGGTTTGGGTGGGGCTGCTCTTTGTATGGGGTTTTATTTACCCGGCGATACAGTTCCAACTTTAATAAAACCATCCGATTTAACAGCAGCTGATATTGAAATGTGCGCCTGGATACTCATCAATACCTCCGGAAAAGTAACCATAGTTAGTCACCGTGCCGAAATGGGTCAGGGTGCCTATCATTCCATTCCGCAAATTATAGCCGAAGAACTAGAAGTGAATTTAAAAGATATAGACGTAGTATTTGCCCAAGGAAATGAAAAAAAATACGGAAACCAGATTACTGGTGGTAGCTCAACCATAAGATCCGCGTACAAAAAATTACTAAAATTGAGCGCCACGGCACGTGAAATGCTGATTGCCGCAGCTGCGCTCCAATGGAATGTATCCGTTGACGATTGCTATGCCGAAGCAGGACATGTTATTCACAGGCCTTCTGGCAAAAAGAAACACTATGGTGAACTGGCAACCCAAGCTTCAAAATTAGAAGCTCCTAAAAATCCTAAACTCAAAAAAATATCCGAATATAAGCTTATCCGCCAGCCATTACACCGTTTGGATACGCCCATGAAAACAAATGGGACTGCTATTTTTGGCCTCGATAAAAAGATTCCAGGCATGCTCTATGCAGCCGTAGAACGAAATCCAAGACTTCGTGGAACAGTAAAAAGTTTTGATGATTCCGTGGCAAAAAAAATACCAGGGGTAAAACAGATTTTTGTGGTAAAAATGATGGTCCACAATACCATTCGGGAAGGAGTCGCCGTTGTGGCTGATTCGACTTGGGCAGCGATGCAGGGGAAAAAGGCTTTAATAGTTGAATGGGATGATACTGGATTTGAACATGTAAACAGTCCCGAAATATTCAAACGCCAGGAAGAATTTATAAAAACGAAGGAAGGATTGCCTCTTAAATCTCAAGGTGATCCTACTGCAATCATAGAAAAATCAAATAAGAAACTGGATGTAATCTACCAGACCCCATACCAATCCCATAGCTGTATGGAACCGCTGAATTGTATTGCCAATTTCCAAGGAGATACTGTAGAAATTTGGGGTCCGATTCAAGCACCTGGATGGGTTCAGGATTTTATAAGCACCCAAATGGGAATTGCAAAAGAAAAGGTAATTGTAAATATGACTTTCCTCGGTGGTGGTTTTGGAAGAAAAGCCTTTACCGATTATCCTCATGAAGCGGTATTGATTTCAAAAGAAATTGGAGCTCCGGTTCAGGTAGTTTGGACACGAGAGGATGACCTTAAGCAGGGCCCTTACCGACCAGGAATCTCTTATCGTTGTGAAGGTGTAGTAAAAGGCGGGAAAATTGAAGCGCTTAAATTTAGAATGGCAGGCCAAAATAACGACCACTGGAGTGGAGGAAAAAAAGACGTTCCTAATGATAGTACCAGCGAAGGATTCCTTGAACCCTATTATGCGAGTATCAAAAATTTAAGCATTTCAGATGTTCCCTTTGAAACACCACTACCAACAATGTGGTGGCGTTCAGTGTATGCTTCTACAAACGGATTTGCGTTTGAAAGTTTTATGGATGAAATGGCTGTAGAAGCTGGCGCGGATCCGCTGGATTTTAGAAGAGCTCATCTACAGGATGAGAGATGCCAAAAACTAATTGACAAAATGGAAGAAGTCTCCGGCTGGAAAAAAAGAAGTAAAAATGAAGGCTATGGTGTAGCCATCACTGAATGTTTCAAATCAACGGTAGGACACATTGTAAAAGTTTCAAAAAACGCCTCTGGAGGTGTAAAAATAGATAATGTTTGGGCCGTCATAGATTGTGGCTGGTATGTAAATCCGGATATTATTCGCGCGCAGGTTGAAGGTTCCATCGTCATGGGTCTGGGTGCGGCAACAATACATGAAATAACATTTAAGGATGGTATAGTAGAACAAAATAATTTTTATGATTACCCAATGCCTCGTATTACGGATATTCCACAAATAGAAGTGTATATTATAGACAATGAAGAAGATGCAGGCGGAGTTGGAGAACCCGGTCTTCCTCCTTTTGCACCAGCGTTGACAAATGCCATTTTTGACCTGACAGGCAAAAGAATACGAAAATTACCGTTTAGTCTGGCAACGGTATAATGCCCTATTTTTTTAGCCAGAATCGTTAAAACTTCAAAATGATTCTGGCTAAATTTTTTACCTTTAAAGGTGATAGCAATTACAAGCTCTTTTTTAATTCCTATGCTCCGCAAAAGCAGATTCTTAAAAACTCACAAAAGAACTAAATAAGCATAAAACCTACTTTACAATACTAGTTTAAATGACACTTATCCAAGAAAAAATCTATTTAGATAATAATGCAACAACGCGTATTGACGATCGGGTGCTTGATGCCATGCTTCCCTATTTCACTAATTTTTATGCCAATGCAAACAGTAGCCACCTGGCTGGATTAACGGTGAAAGAAGCAGTCGAACAGGCCAGATGGCAAACAGCGGAACTAATTCAAGCAAAACCAAACGACATTATTTTTACCTCAGGTGCAACAGAAGCAATAAATCTTGCAATCAAAGGACTTGCAAACGAAAAACGCAAACATATTGTTACTGTAATTACAGAGCACGAAGCCGTTTTGGATACTTGCCTTCACCTAGAAACCATCGGATACAAAATCAGCTATTTAGGCGTCAATAAGGATGGTATTTTAGACCTAGACCTTCTTACAGCATCCGTGACCGAAGAAACTGCACTAGTAATTGTCATGATGGCAAATAACGAAACGGGGACACTCCAGGATATTAAAAAAATCGGGGAAATTGCTAAATCTAAAGGAGCCTATTTCCTGTGCGATGCCACTCAGGCTATAGGAAAAATTCCAATTAATGTCGTTGATTTAGGCATTGACCTTCTGTCTCTTTCTGCACATAAATTTTATGGACCAAAAGGCATCGGTGCATTATTTGTTTCCAAAAAAATAAAAGCAAAATTAACGGGTCAAATCACTGGAGGTGGTCAGCAAAACAGCAAACGAAGTGGTACTTTAAATGTTCCGGGAATCATCGGACTTGGCAAAGCCTGCGAAATTGCAAGCTTAGAAATGGAAAAGGACAGAGATAGGATAACAATAATGCGAGACTTACTTGAAAGGGAACTATTGAAAATACCCGCATCTTTTGTCAATGGTTCGCAAACAAATCGTCTTTACAATACGACCAATATTTGCTTTCGAGGCGTGAATTCTGAAAATCTTATTCTTGCTTTGCAAAATATTTCCGTTTCTAATGGTTCGGCCTGTTCGGCTGTTACATCAGAACCTTCACATGTCTTGAAAGCAT
Source organism: Flavobacterium sp. LS1P28 (assembly GCF_003970335.1). NCBI lineage: Bacteria > Pseudomonadati > Bacteroidota > Flavobacteriia > Flavobacteriales > Flavobacteriaceae > Flavobacterium > Flavobacterium sp. LS1P28. The sequence continues at coordinate 57,933 of NZ_RYDI01000014.1, forward strand.
TGGGTCTTACAAATGAAAATGCCTTATCTTCGATCCGATTTAGCTTAGGAAAATTCACCACTTTAGCAGAAATTGAATTGACAATTGCTACCGTTTCCGAATTAACACGGCTATTAAAGTCATAAAATAGTATGTTCTAAATCGGATTTAATCCAAGTACGAAAATTAAATTCAGCTATTTATTTTCCACTGATGGGATTGGTCATTAAAAATTTCTTTTCCCCAAATCTGAAGTTCTGCTTTCACGCGTTCTACAATTTCATTACAGGCTTCCATGGCAATGTTTCTGTGCTTAGAAGAAGTGAAAACAAACAGGCATATTTCACCCGCATTGACCACCCCAAGACTGTGATGCACATGCATACAGCTCAACTCATATTTAGAAAATAGCTCTTCCCTGATTTCCTGCATTTTTTCTAACGCCATCGCTTCATAAGCACTATATTCAATAGCTTTCACTGTTTTGCCATCAACAACATCTTCCCGAATCTGACCCAGGAAAATACTGTGCGCTCCAATATCTTTTTTAGTCGCATGTTTTGCAATGCTATCTGCTATAAATAAAGGAGGAATAGCTCCTTCAATGAAAATATTTTTGATTTTTTTGATCATTATTTAAGTTCTTTTAATGCATTGATGCCGTCTTTTAAGTGGCTTATTTTTTTGGTCGTTCCAAATTTTTCTAATAAAAGTGCCCCTGCTATCAAGCTTCGTTTTCCACTTTGGCAGAATAATAGAATCGTACGTTCACTAATTTCTGGAATTTTTTCACTCAGCCCGGATAAGGGAAGAGCACAATATTTGAAATCAGCTTTTGGAAGCTCGTCCTTTTCCCGGACATCAATTACAATAGTATCGTTATTGGAAACTTGGTCTAAAAAATCAATAACAGAAAGGGTTTCAATTTTGGTACTTGCGAGTCCGCAGAGCAAGTTATACTCTGTGGCTTCGAATGTTATTTCATCTTTTGGTATCAAATCAGAAACGGAAACTTCCATATTAATTTCAATGACATACAGTTCATAATTAAGCAAACTGAATGTAAGGAGTCTATTAACCAATACCTCCCCTATTCCTGTAAGTAATTTAATCACTTCCCCAGCCTGCATCAACCCGATGATCCCGGGTAAAACGCCTAAAACACCCGCTTCATTACAATTTTGAACTTCATCCGGTTTTGGAGGTTTAGGAAACAAATGGCGGTAGTTCGTCTTATTCTTATTTTCATCTTCAACATTAAAAACAGCCACTTGCCCTTCATATTGATAAATAGCACCAAAAACCAAAGGCTTCTCTAACAAGACACAAGCATCATTTATCAAATACCGGGATGCAAAATTATCAGTGCAATCCACTATAATATCATAGGCACGGATGAGTTTTATTGCATTTTTAGAACTAAGTGCAATAGCATAGCCCGTAATACTAATTTCAGGATTGAGACTTAGTAGTCTTTTGCATGCAACTGTGGCTTTGTCTTTACCAATGTCATCCGTCGTGTATAAAACTTGTCGTTGCAGGTTGCTTAAGGATATGATATCATGATCTACAATGCCAATGGTACCAATCCCAGAGGCAACAAGATACTGCAAGACTGGACATCCCAAACCACCCGCTCCTATCACAAGCACCTTGGCTTTCTCCAGTTTTTGCTGTCCTTTAGTTCCAAAATCTTGAAGTGAATAATGGCGGGAATATCGGGCGTTATAATTTTCCATATTATCCTCCTGAATAAGGTGGCATAAGTGCTACCGTATCATTTTGACCAAATAAAACATTTGTTCCTACTAATTTCATGTTGACTGCTACCGCATATTTACGATCCGACAATTCTGGAAAAAGTTGCTCTAAAGCTTCTTTCATAGACACGATGTCAGTAGCGTGCAGGCAAATTTCTTTTCCCATAATCGCTGTAATCGAACCAAATGCTATAATTTTAATTTTCATATGTAGATAATATTTGCAAAGCCTGATTTTTTATGATTTTTTCAAATACGGGCGTTTGGGGAAATTACAATAAATCTATCTTTATCCAAAACATCTTAATGCAAAATTCCGCTAAACGTTCTGAATATTTTTTTAATTACGCGTTGTGATTCTGAATTATCAAACATTTATGAGCCATAAATCATCATTAATACTAGTGTCTAAATTTAAGCAAAATTAATTTTAAAAATCCTATATCTATACTTAAACCTATTAAGAATATAATTACTCCTAATTTACATATAACTAAGCTTTTGAAAACACTAATTTATAGGAAGCCAACAGTAAAACTACAGCCAGTACATATTTCAGAATAGTAGCATTAAATTTCTTAGAACCTAAATAAGCACCCAAAAATCCTCCGACCAAAGCTACACCAACAAACAGAGCCATATCTCCCGTGAATGTAATACCTCGTGTGAGCATACCACCTAGCCCCGCTAGAGAATTCACAAATATGAATGCCGCACTTATGGCCGCAGTCTGTTTTTGATTGGTCCATTGCAACAGTAATAAAAGGGGTGAAAGCAAAATACCTCCTCCAATACCAATCATTCCCGACAGCAAGCCCACGATTCCTCCACTAATAATTGCTACGGAAACAGTATGGGGCCTCAATTGACAATCTTCTACATTTTTGAAAAAGAAAAAACGAAGAATAGGAAAAAGCAATAACACTCCCAAAATTCGCTTGTAAACCGTTTCTTCAACGGTAATCATTCCGCCAATAAAGGCCATGGGAATCGACATTGCTGCAATTGGAATAAATATTTTTTTTGAGAAAAACCCACCGCGATAATAGTGTGAAAAAGAAGTTATGGAAACGAAAAGATTGAGCACTAAAGCAGTCGGTTTCATTTCTTCAGGAGCAATACCATAAAGTGCCATTAGCGCTAGATAACCACTGGCACCACCATGGCCAACCGAAGCATATAAGAAAGCAACAAAAAAAAGAATTACGTAAAATACTTCTATAGACATTCTATTTAATGAATTAGGGATAAATAGTAAAAGTACTGTTTTTATAAAAGCAAGTACTATCTGGGCAGGAGATGAACGGTAACTTCTTCTCCGGCTAGGCAACCTTTTGATTCTTCCGGCAAAACAATAAAGCAATTCGCCTGAGCAAAAGAGTGCAAACGGAAAGATTCTTGTGCATGCAAGGGAGTTACTGTTCCATTGCTATACGAGGCCTTTAAAAAATGTGTTAATCCCGAAGCTTTAGGATAATCATGTGTAACCCTAGCGGTAATTTCCGTCAAGCTATTAGTCAAGCCCATACGATTTTCAAGTACTGGTAACACATACTCGTAAAAACAAGTCAGCGAAGACGAAGGATTTCCAGGAAGTCCAAAAATCAATTTGTCTTTTTTTGTTCCAAAAAACAAAGGCTTCCCGGGCTTCTGCTTGATTTTGTGAAATTGTTGCTCGACACCACACCGCTGTGCCACAAGAGGCACAAAATCATAATCGCCCACACTAACGCCACCGTTCAAAAGAACAATATCATGAGTGTCAAGCGCTTTTTGCAAAACGTCCTGTAATACTTCAATCTGATCTTCAGCAGTTTGTACTGTAATATCTCTGACGCCAATTTTATTTAAAACTGCTTTTAACTGAACGGAATTGGCTTCATAAACCTGACCAAAATCTAAAGGCCTACCTGGTTCTTGCAATTCATTTCCGGTAAGGATAATAGCCACTTTTGGAGGTGAATATACCCAAACTTCCGCACAGCCTATTCCGGCTAGAAAGCCTACTGCTGCCGGGGAAAGATAAGTTTCAGCCGCCATGGCAATGACTCCGCTTTCAACCTCTGCTCCTTTTAGTCTTACATTTGCTCCTTTGAAAAGTGTCTGGTCTTCAACTAGTAGTTTTCCGTTTTCAAGGCATATCCGTTCTTGCATTACTACGGTATCAGCTCCCTCCGGCAAAGGAGCGCCGGTAAATATTCTCGTAGCCTCACCTTTATTAAGTACCAGTTGTCTACTCGTACCAGCCGCCATTTCTCCTATAATGGTAAGAAGACTGTCCTTATCTTCATATTTCATAGCATAACCATCCATGGAAGATTGATGAAAATTTGGAATGTCTATCATGGCTCGAATGTCTCTTGCGGTCACTTGTCCATGAGCATATAGGAGTGCGACGAGCTCACTTTTTTTTGTCAAAGCTGCGCCCATAATTAGTTGTTTTGCTTCTTTTACAGAAATCATTTGGGATGGATCAGTTGTTCGTAATCTTCTATAGTGTCGATATCAACAGCCCCTTTTTCAAAGGGAATGCTGGCCACATCTTTTTTGTGTTTTTCAATCATTTTTCGGGCTCCGGCATTACCAGAAAGCTGCATTAGCTCAGTAAAGTATTTTCTGCTGAACAAAACGGGAGTTCCCATCGTATTGGCATAGCTAGAGGCGATAATACCTTTTCCGGTTTTTTTATGCTTTTCAATTAAGCTGCGGAAAACAGCAGCATCAATATGAGGCTGGTCACAAACGGCCAAAATGCAGTGCTCAATGTCTAAATTAACAAGCAGCAACTCCTCCAAGCCTTTGCTTATCGAAGACCCCATGCCTTTTTGCCAATCAGGATTTCGGCAAATTAAAACCGAATTAACTTCTTTTTCAATAGCGGTGTTCTTTGAACCCATTACAACAATCGCTTTAGTGCTTACTTCGAGTATTTGTTCTACAGTATGAAAAAGTAAGGTTTTACCATTAAATTCAAGTAACTGTTTGGGCCGACCCAAGCGCGAGGAACTCCCCGCTGCCAATAGTACTATTCCTGTTTTATTTTCCATCAGCCGCCTATTGTAATCATACTTCTATTTTTAAGTTTACTGGCATCTATATCTTCAAAAACGCCACTAAATTGACCTCCTAAAGCTTTGGCCTTAGCCATAATAGTGTCTTCTATCAAAGGCAAAATTTCTTGACCGGCACGTAAAGCGCCAAGCAAATCGGTTTCCTCTTTAGAGAATAAGCAATTTTTTAATTTTCCATCAGCCGTCAGTCGCATGCGGTTGCAAGTTTCACAAAAAGGAGAACTCATTGTACTAATTACAGCAAAGGAACCCACATGACCCGGAATCATATATTTTTTTGAGGTATCGTTGGGTTCAGGCTGCACCGGAAGGACATCATATTTTGAAGCGACTTTCAACAAAATCTCTTGCAGGGTAAAAACTTGGTTACTCGTCCAGTTATTACCACTGAAAGGCATGAATTCGATAAACCGTACTTCGATTGTATTGTGTTGGGTCAGTGCTATAAAATCCAGAATTTCGTTCTCGTTGAGGCCTTTCATCACAACCACATTTATTTTCACACGAATCCCGTGCTGCAACAGCAATTCGATATTACTTCTGACACGATGATACAAATCTCTTCGGGTAATTTTCAAAAATTTATCGGCTTGCAAAGTATCTAAGCTGATATTTATCGCCTTAATATTTGCCGCTAAAAGCTCGTCTAGCATTTCATTTATCCGCACGCCATTGGTAGTAATAGCGAGTTCAACCCCTAATTTTCCCAAAGATTCTATAATCCGTGGAGCGTCTTTTCGTACCAAAGGTTCGCCTCCGGTCAGGCGAATTTTTTTTACGCCATTGGCCACGAATAATTTGGCGATGGTTTCGATCTCTTCAACCTGCATTAATTTAGAGGCTGGTGCAAAGGCATAATTTTCTTCTGGCATGCAATAAAAACAGCGTAGATTGCAATTATCAGTCAGTGAAATCCTGAGATAGTCGTGAACGCGTCCGAATGTGTCTTTTATCATAATCAAGTATTTTTAATCCCATTCGTAGCAGGGTGTATTTTATTTTTTTTGTGTTTGAGCGAGTTCGCCGTTTTTCCTTCCATCACTGCTTTTATTTCTGCTACAACAGAAAGCGCTATTTCTTCTGATGTTTCCGCACCAATATCAAGGCCTATCGGACCATAGATTCGATCCAGCTGTGCTTTAGTTACCACAATTCCTTCGGCGCTCAAATCATCAAACATGCGGTTCAGTTTTGTCTTTGGACCTAATATTCCGATGTACATACAATCAGTTTCCAAAAGCAATTTTAAAACTTCCAGATCATATTTGTAGTTATGCGTCATCAGGACAAAGAAAGTCCGGGAGTCAATGCTGCTGTTTTCTACTAATTGCAGTGGCTTGGTTACAAGTATTTGCTTGGCTTCTGGAAAACGTTTTGCGGTTGAATGTGTTGCTCTTCCGTCACCTACAAGTACTTCCCAACCTAATAAATTAGCCATTTTTACTAATGGTTGCGCATCATTTCCTGCACCGGCAAGTACTAGCGAAACTGGGAGTGGGATGTATTCGATTAAAGCTTCATGTTCATGATCTTCTAGCTGTATTTTTTTTATAATCGATGATTTGCTATAAAGTACTTCCTTGAAAGCTACATGCAATGCCTTTAAATCAGTTCTTTGACTAATCACCAGATCTTCTCGGTACACTAATACAGTCCCTATTTGTACAGTATTCCGCTCCAAGGAAAACAAGGTCAAAACCACGGCTTCTTTGCGTTCTGCTACCGATTGTTCCAACAAGTAAATCGGATTACATACTGCACATTCATCGATGTATTCAAAAAGAATATGGACAATTCCGTTGCATCCTAATTGCACTCCAAAATCAGAATCGCTTTCATCACTGGTATCGTAGGTAATTAGCTTATTTTGTTTTTGGTGTATGGCCAGCAGTGCTTTTCGCAAGGCATCGCCTTCAAGGCATCCGCCGCTAATAGCACCGGTCAAAATACCGTCTTCTGTTACAAGCATGCGTGCGCCCGGCTGACGGTAAGAAGAGCCTTCTACTTTGACCACTGTTGCCAATGCTGTTTTTTTTCCACTCGCTTTGGCTGCTGAATAGGCTTTTAAAATATCTGTAACTTCTTTCATTAGTCTTTTTTTTAACGGCTTAGATTCTGTTTTTAAAATATTTTCTCTTAAAAACAGAGTAAGCGATACACAACATGAATGGAGTATCGTACAACAGAATATCACATTCAATTGTATAACCATCAGTTTCAATTTTTTAGCAATACGAGCCGAATGTACCGCTCCGATTGACTAATCAATTCCGAAATTTAATCAATTTATTATGGATATCAAACCTATTCACAACGAATCTAGGTTAAAAAAGCCTGTCACGAAGGAGTTTTTAGATAACACGGTAAGTGGTGTGCTGGTTTTAAATGATAAATTTGCCATTAGATTAGGCGAAAACAATACCAAACACATGTATTATATAGCTCAAATTTCATCTAAAATATAGCGTACAGTCAGACCCGGACGGAGTTTACGAACGATTGGGTACACCAAAAAATTAACTTAAAACAGAATTAAAGTGAATTGTAATTTTAAAAATTATAACGTAAATATGTTAAAAAATTATAATAACATTAGCAGATAGCAATTCCAAAAAAATGTAATTTGCCACTTTAATTTAGTTCTTTCGAACACCTGTTACTACAACTTATGGATAAAATAAAAATACTTTGGGTAGATGATGAAATCGACCTTTTGAAACCACATATATTATTTCTGGAAAAGAAAAATTACGAGGTTACGACCTGTAACAACGGACTTGACGCCATTGGAATTTTTGAAGAAAACAATTTTGATATTATTTTTCTGGATGAAAATATGCCTGGAATGAGTGGTTTGGAAACGCTGTCAGAAATGAAGGAGAAAAAATCTTCGGTTCCCATGATTATGATTACGAAAAGCGAGGAAGAATACATTATGGAGGAAGCCATAGGGTCAAAAATTGCCGATTATTTGATCAAACCCGTGAATCCAAATCAGATTTTGTTGAGTTTGAAGAAAAATCTGGATCATTCCCGATTGATTTCTCAAAAAACAACGCTGGATTATCAGAAAGAATTTAGAAAAATCACCATGGAAATGGCGATGGTGAATTCCTATGAAGACTGGGTTGAGTTATACAAAAAATTAATTTTTTGGGAACTGGAATTGGAAAATATCGATGATCAGAGTATGATTGAAATTTTGGAATCCCAGAAAACAGAAGCCAATTCCCAGTTTGGAAAATTCATAGAGCGCAATTATGAGGATTGGTTTGCTCCAAAGGCCGATAAACCGGTTCAATCGCACACCTTATTCAAAGAATTAGTGCTTCCTGAACTCCAGAAAAAAGACAAGCCTATTTTGTTTGTCGTAATTGATAACCTGCGCTATGACCAGTGGAAAACCTTTGAAAGTGTAGTAGGAAATTACTATAAACTAGAAAAAGAAGTGCCTTACTATTCTATTCTTCCTACGGCGACACAATATGCGCGAAACGCTATTTTCTCCGGTTTAACCCCGCTGGAAATGGAAAAACAGTTTCCGAAATACTGGAAAAACGACCCGGAAGAAGGCGGAAAGAACCTTTTTGAAGCCGAATTTTTGACGGCGCAACTAAAAAGATTGGGTTTGAATATCAAGGAAGATTATTTTAAAATAACAAGTCTTGCCAGCGGAAAAAAATTATCAGAGGGATTTAAAGCACTAAAAGATAATGATTTAGTAACTGTTGTATATAACTTTGTAGACATGCTTTCCCATGCCAAAACAGAGATGGATGTCGTAAAAGAACTGGCCTCTGATGATAAAGCGTATCGTTCGCTGACCTTGAGCTGGTTTAAGAATTCTCCACTTTTAGAAATCATTCAACAAGCTCAAAAAATGGGTTTCAAATTGATTTTGACCACGGATCACGGAACGATAAACGTAAAAAACCCATCGAAAGTGGTAGGTGACAAAAACACTAGTTTGAACTTGCGGTATAAAACCGGACGCAGTTTGACATACGAACACAAAGATGTTTATGCTGTGAAAGAACCAAAAAATATTGGTTTGCCTACCATAAATATGAGCAGTTCGTATATTTTTGCAAAAAATGATTTATTTTTGGCCTATGTCAACAACTACAATCATTATGTGAGTTATTACAAAAATACGTATCAGCACGGGGGTATTTCATTAGAAGAAATGATTATTCCATTTTTGGTTTTTAACCCAAAATAAGTAGTCAGTATCCGTTTTTAACGTATAGCATGAACCTTAAACTTTAAACAACTTCACAAGAATGAATATCATTTTTTCTATTGACGAACTCGAGGAAGTGGCGCAAAAAATCATTACAAAGAATCCTAAAAAAGTGATTCTTTTTCATGGGGAAATGGGTGTTGGTAAAACAACTTTGATCAAGCAATTGTGTAAAACGCTTGGCGTAACCGGAGCAACGAGTAGCCCAACTTTTTCTTTAGTTAATGAATACGAATCATTTGACAATCAGTTAGTTTATCATTTTGATTTTTACAGATTAAATACTGAAGTCGAAGCGCTGGATATGGGGATTGATGATTATTTGTATTCTGGTAATTGGTGCTTTATAGAATGGGCTGAGAAGATCCCAAATTTGATTCCGGAAACACATTCCGTTATAACTATTTCACTGCTTCCTGACGGAAAACGTTCTTTAACCTTAAGTTAAAAGTAAATATGAGTGTAGATAATACCGTTGAAATAATACCATTTGCCCCTGCTTTCAAAGAAGCGATAAAAACATTAAATCTGGAATGGTTACAAAAACATTTTTGGGTTGAACCCAAAGATGAAAAAATACTTTCGGATCCGCAAGGTCAGATAATTGACAAAGGCGGAATGATTTTTTATGCAAAATACAAGAATACCATAGTAGGAACAGTTTCCTTAATGAAAATTGATAATGCCACTTTTGAACTAAGTAAAATGGCTGTTACTGTTAGCGCACAAGGACTGGGAGTTGGCAAAAAATTAATGCTGCATTGCCTTGCTGTTGCCGAAACAAAAGGAATGGAGAAACTGATTTTATATTCGAACCGGAAATTACTATCGGCTATTCATTTGTATAAAAAATTTGATTTCGTAGAAGTACTGTTAGAAGATGGCGTTTATGAGCGAGCCGATATAAAAATGGAAAGAATCATTCACTGAGATTTAGTTGTCTTATAAACGAATTTATCAAGATTGAATTCGTATCGTTTATAAAACTTTTTACGTAAATTGTACCCTTAATTTAACAACATCAATGTCAATAACTATAACACCATTCACAAAACAACAGCTTTTACCTCAGGAGGAAAAACTGGAAATTGCAAGACAAAAAAGTGAACTTTTTATTGGTATTCCCAAGGAAACGAGTTATCAGGAACGCCGGATTTGTCTTACACCAGATGCTGTTACTTCAATTACGTATCACGGACATCGCGTAATGATTGAAGCGGGTGCGGGATTGAGTTCGAGTTATACCGACAAAGAATATAGTGATGCAGGTGCCGAAATCACAAATGACACCAAAAAAGTATTCAGTTGTCCTATGATTTTGAAGGTGGAACCTGCCACACTTACCGAAATTGAAATGATGAATCCGCAAACCATTCTGTTGTCAGCCATCCAATTAAAAACGCGTAAAAAAAACTATTTTGAGGCTTTAACCAAAAAGAAAATTACCGCATTGGCTTTTGAATACATCAAAGACGAAGACGGAACCTATCCTGCAGTAAAATCCCTGAGCGAGATAGCAGGAACTGCTTCTATCCTAATTGCTGCCGAATTGATGATTACTAATGAATTTGGAAAAGGACTATTATTCGGTAACATTACCGGAGTCCCTCCTACTGATGTGGTCATTCTAGGTGCAGGAACGGTGGGGGAATTTGCTGCCAAAACCGCTATAGGATTAGGAGCCAATGTCAAAGTTTTTGATAATTCTATCACCAAACTACGTCGTTTGCAGAATAATCTGAACCAACGAATCTTTACTTCTACCATACAACCAAAAGCTTTGCTAAAAGCATTGAGAAGGTGTGATGTAGCCATTGGTGCCATGCGAGGGAAAGATCGTTGTCCCGTGATAGTGACAGAAACCATGGTAGAACACATGAAAATTGGCGCCGTAATCGTAGATGTAAGCATTGATACCGGAGGATGTTTTGAAACTTCAGAAGTGACATCCCATGAAAAACCAACGTTTATCAAAAACAATGTATTGCATTATTGCGTACCCAATATTCCGTCCCGCTATTCTAAAACCGCTTCGCTTTCCATAAGTAATATAATATCGCCTTACCTAATGAAAATTGCTGAGGATGGTGGTATTGAGAGTGCTATACGTTGTGATAAAGGGTTAAAAAATGGCGTCTATATGTACCACGGAATCCTCACAAACAATGCTATTAGTGACTGGTTTGACTTACCCAATAACGACATTAATTTAATTGTTTTTTAAGAAAACTTTCTGCTACCTTTGCCAAAAATATAATTCATGAAGTTTATACATCGTTTTGCCTATTATCTTGTAGGTTTAGTTATAGGACTGTTTTTTGTAGCGTTAGTTTTCAGCGGCAAAGACACCCGCTGCAATTATTTTCCAAACGCAAGAGTACTAAATGATTTAAGAAACAAACCCTTTTATTATTCCGATAAAGCTTCTCTTATTTTAGCTGAAAAATGGATTGATACTGCCGATATAAAAAATACATTGCAATTTGGAGATGTTGATTTTGACCAAAGTAATATTGATCTTAAGAAAGGAAAACTCTACTTTATAGAAGGTAAAACAATCAAAAACCAAGAAGTTACTTTGAAAGTAATTAATTATGCTGACAGAGCCGTTCTGGAAGATATAATAAAAAAATAATTACTCTTTTATACAAACAAAAACAAATTCTAAAACCAGTACCATTAAAATCTTTTAAACCATTAAAAAATTTAGAAAATTAAGTTTTAAATCCTTAATTTCTTAATGGTTCAGAAAAATATAATTTAAGAATAGTTTAAAAGACTACTACCATTCTATTGGCTCTAAACCATTTCTTTTCAAATAAGAATTTGTTTTACTAAAATGTTTATTCCCGAACCATTTTCCCTGATTTGCACTCATAGGCGAAGGATGTCCGGATTCAAAAACCAAATGTTTATTTCGGTCGATTTTAAGTCCTTTTTTATGGGCGAAATTTCCCCAAAGTAAGAAAACAACATGCTCTTTTTCTTCCGAAATTTTTTGGATAACTGCATCCGTAAAAACATTCCATTTCAAGTGTTTATGGCTATTTGGGCTGTCTTCTCTCACGGTCAGCGAGGCATTCAACAATAAAACACCTTGCTTTGCCCAAGCTTCTAAATTACCGGCAGCAGGCATAAAAACAGTCCCTAAATCATCACTCATTTCGCGAAAAATATTGCGTAACGACGGCGGAATTCGGATGCCGTCATTCACAGAGAAACACAAACCATTCGCTTCGCCTTTACCATGATACGGATCTTGACCAATGATAACAATCTTTACATCTTTGAAACTGCAATAATTAAACGCTGCAAAAATCAATTCTTTGGGAGGATAACAAGTATGATTTTTATATTCCTCATCAACAGTTCCCATTAATTCCTGAAAATAGGGTTTCTTGATTTCGTCTGATAAAATGGTTTTCCAAGAGGGATTGAGGTTAATTTGCATGTAATTTATTTTGCCGTAAAGTTCGCAAAGTTTTTCGCAAAGTACGCTAAAAAAATTAATGCATTTCACTTTGAATCTTTGTAACTTTGAACCTTTACAACTTAGATTATAAAATGATATCCATCACCGAAAAAACATTACAAGATTTACAATTTCCAACTGTTCTCGAAACCATTTCGACCATTTGTAATACTGACATTGGAAAACAAAAAGCATTAGAAATCACTCCATTTAAAGACAAGGAAACGTTGGTACAGGCATTAATGCAAACATCGGAATATGTTTCGTCTTTCCAAAATAACAATGCCATTCCAAATCATGGTTTTGATGCCATCACGTATGAGATAAAATTTCTGGCCATTGAAGACAGTTTCTTGGAAGTGGGCAGTTTTAGAAAAATCGCTACCATTTCATCAACGGTAAATTTCCTATTGAGTTTTTTGAGAAAATTCGAAGATTATTATCCAAATTTAAACGCAAGAGCAAACCAAGTTGAACTGACTAAAGAAATTATCACGATGGTCGATGAAGTAGTTGACAAATATGGTGAAATAAAAGACAATGCATCCCCGGATTTATTGAATATCCGTAGGAACATGAATGCGGTTCGCGGGAAAGTGAATCAAAGTTTTGGCACAGCACTGACACAATATAACTCATTAGGATATTTAGACGATATAAAAGAAAGTTTTGTACAAAACAGACGTGTTTTGGCCGTTTTAGCCATGTACCGTCGCAAAGTAAAAGGATCCATTCTGGGCAGTTCCAAGACTGGAAGTATTGCTTATATTGAACCGGAAGCTACCTTACAATATTCTCGTGAATTGAGTAATTTAGAATATGAAGAAAAAGAAGAAATCACCCGAATTTTAAAACAGTTATCTAATTATATTCGTCCTTTTTTACAGTTATTGATTGAATATCAGGATTTCTTGAGTGATATTGATGTAATTGCCGCAAAGGCAAAATATGCTAATAAAATCAACGGAATTTTGCCAACAATTACTGAGGAACGTCGTGTTTATTTTAGAGATGCGTACCATCCTATTTTATATTTGAATAATAAACAGAAAAACGAAATTACACACCCGCAAACTATTGAACTCAGTCAGGAAAGTAGAATTATTGTAATTTCCGGACCCAACGCAGGAGGAAAAACTATCTCCTTGAAAACCGTTGGATTATTGCAACTGATGCTACAATCCGGTATGTTAATTCCCGTTCATGAACGCAGTGAAACATTTTTATTTGATAGAATTTTAACAGATATCGGAGACAATCAATCTATTGAAAATCACTTAAGTACATACAGTTACCGATTAAAGAACATGAACTATTTCCTGAAGAAGTGTAATAGAAAAACTATGTTTCTTATTGATGAATTTGGTACGGGTTCAGATCCTGAATTGGGAGGTGCTTTAGCCGAAATTTTCTTAGAAGAGTTCTACCATCGGGAAGCTTTTGGGATTATTACCACTCATTATTCAAATCTAAAAATTCTGGCTAACGAATTGCCTTTTGCTACCAATGCCAACATGCTTTTTGATGAAAAATCATTAGAGCCTATGTATAAATTGGCATTAGGTCAAGCCGGAAGTTCATTTACCTTTGAAGTCGCTCTGAAAAACGGAATTCCTTTCAGCTTAATCAATCGGGCCAAAAAGAAAATTGAAGTTGGAAAAGTACGCTTTGATAAAACGATTGCCACACTTCAAAAAGAGCGTTCAAAGATGGAAAAAACATCGCAAACCCTCAAAGAAGAAGAAACAAAAGCGCGTGAAGAAGGCAAGAAAATGGAGACTATCAATGTAAAAATCAAACAAAAACTAGAAAGCTATCAGGAATTATACGACAGCAATCAGAAAACGATTTACATTGGACAAAAAATTGAAGACATTTCAGAGAAATATTTCAATAATAAAAATAAGAAAGAATTGCTTGGTGAATTTCTTAAAATTATTGAAATAGAAAATTCAAAACGCAAAAAAGTAACTGTTAAAGAAACTAAAGCACTGATAGAAAAGAAAAAAGAAGTCATTCAAGAAGTTACGGTTCAAGTGGAGGAAATAAGAAAAGAAAAGAAAGAAAAGAAATTAAAAATCGTGGTTGAAAAACCAAAACCAACCTTAAAAGTAGGCGATCGAGTGCGAATGCTTGATGGAAAAGCAGTAGGAACCATCGATTCTATTGAAAAAAACAAAGTAACAGTGAACTACGGCGTATTTACTTCAAAAGTCAGTTTGGAAGCGCTGGAGTTTGTTGAAGCGGGGAAGAAGTAACCAGTATTCAGTTTGCAGTCTCATCACGTATTTCATCATTTTGATGAAGCAGAAATTTCAATCTAGTTGAATTATAAAATTTAAATTATGCTCAATATTCCTAAAGACAAAAAAATAATTCTCTTTGACGGCGTTTGTAATCTGTGTGATTCGGCGGTGCAAGTGATTATTAAGCATGATACTAAAGATATTTTCCGATTTGTCGCCTTACAATCTGATTTGGGTCAAAAAATCATCAAACATTTGGGAGTTAATACACAAAAAACAGATAGTATTATTCTGTATCAGCCTGGTTTTGCTTATTATTATAAATCAGAAGCTGCTTTAGCAATAGCTAAAAACCTAGGCGGACTATTTTATTTCGTCACTATATTTTCGATATTCCCCACATCGTTCAATAATTACATTTATGATTATATCGCTGTAAATCGATACAAATGGTTTGGAAAAAAGGAAAGTTGTATGATTCCCACAAAAGAGTTAGAGGCTAAGTTTTTAGACTAAAAGACCAATTATAATAATTATCATGCCTTTTATTTTATGAGAAGCCTGAATTTGAACCAACTTAAAATAAATGGATCAAGAAAGACACTACACTTTTTTCTTGGGATAACGGAACTTTTATAATGGTTGTCAAATTTGGTTTAGTCAACGTAGAAATTTTTTAGCAGTTTTCATTATGATGAGTTCCGACAGAACAAAAATTACAGAATAAAAAAAGAGGATGTCTATTAGTCATCCTCTTGCTGTTATTAACAAATTTCAGAAAGACTAACTTCTAATTAACTTTCTGTATTTCAATCGTTTTGGTGTTAAATCACCACCCAAACGTTTCTTTTTATTTTCTTCATATTCAGAGAAGCCACCTTCAAAACAATATACTTCAGAGTTTCCTTCAAAAGCTAGAATGTGTGTACAAATCCTATCTAAGAACCATCTGTCGTGAGAAATAACAACCGCACAACCGGCAAAACTCTCCAAACCTTCTTCTAATGCACGAAGTGTATTGATGTCCAAATCATTCGTAGGCTCATCCAGCAAAAGTACGTTTCCTTCTTCTTTCAAAGTCATTGCTAGATGCAAACGGTTACGTTCTCCACCGGAAAGCATAGAAACTTTCTTATTTTGTTCTCCACCACCAAAATTAAATCGTGACAAATATGCTCTTGAATTTACTTGTTTTCCGCCCATCATTATCAATTCCTGACCGTCAGCAAAGTTTTCCCAAATCGATTTATTAGGATCTATATTGGAGTGCGCTTGATCTACGTAAGCAATTTTTACGGTATCCCCAATTAAAAATTCCCCTGCATCTGGCTTCTCTTCGCCCATTATCATTTTGAAGATAGTTGATTTACCAGCCCCATTGGGTCCGATAATCCCAACAATTCCTGCTTGTGGCAACGTAAAATTTAAATTATCATACAATAATTTATCTCCATAAGCTTTAGCAACATTTTTGGCTTCAATTACATTCGTCCCTAAACGTGGTCCATTTGGAATATAAATTTCCAGATTTTCATCTAATTGTTTTTGGTCTTCATTCAGTAATTTATCGTAGTTCTGCAAACGCGCTTTTTGTTTTGTTTGACGCCCTTTGGCACCTTGACGAACCCAATCCAACTCACGTTCTAAGTTTTTTCTGCGTTTTGAAGCTACTTTTTCTTCTAATGCCATACGGCTTGATTTTTGGTCTAACCAAGAAGAATAGTTCCCTTTCCAAGGAATTCCTTCCCCTCTGTCCAATTCCAGAATCCAACCGGCCACATTATCCAAGAAGTATCTATCGTGCGTTACTGCAATTACAGTTCCGGCATATTGTGCTAAATGTTGTTCTAACCAAAGTACACTTTCGGCATCCAAGTGATTCGTAGGCTCATCCAAAAGCAATACATCAGGTTGTTGCAACAACAAGCGACATAAAGCGACACGACGACGCTCACCACCAGATAAATTCTTAATTGGCGTATCGCCTTCCGGAGTACGCAAAGCATCCATGGCAATTTCCAGTTTAGTATCGATTTCCCACGCTCCCAATGCATCAATTTTGTCTTGTAAAAGTGCTTGACGATCCATCAATTGCTCCATTTTATCGGCATTTTCATAGACTTCCGGCAAACCAAAACTATCATTGATTTTATTGAATTCTTCTAAAACTGCCATTGTTTCAGCAACTCCTTCTCTTACAATTTCAATAACCGTTTTAGTATCATCTAAAATAGGTTCTTGTTCTAAATACCCTACCGTATAACCCGGTGCAAACACTACATCTCCTTGGTAGTTTTTATCAACACCGGCAATAATTTTTAATAAAGAAGATTTTCCGGAACCATTTAAACCCAAAATACCAATCTTAGCTCCATAAAAGAAACTCAAATAGATGTTTTTAAGTACTGGTTTATCTGCTCCTTGATAGGTTTTACTCAATTTTGACATTGAGAATATCACTTTTTTATCGTCTGCCATCTCTATTTTTTTAATTTAAAATTATATTATCTATTTGCTCTTAAGTCTCATATCTACATTAAGAATAACTACTAAAGTCTGCCTTTAAGTGAACTAAACACCCAAGCATTAGCCAAAAAGCCAACACCTACAGCTGCAAATCCCCAGCCTGCTACGTCATCATATTTAAAAGCGCCTAATGCGATAAGCAATAAACCCATTACAATCATTATCAAAGTAGCCCAACCTAAAATAGTATTTTTATTCATTCCCATAATTGTGGTATTTATTTTTAATAACCCGAAGTTTCGGGAGTGCAAATATCGGAAATTTTTGTCCTTTAATTAAATATTTTATAAAGCATTTCTCGTAACAAATCAGAATGCGACATTGCATTGGCGCCAACACCCTTGCTTTTGACATCAATATCTCTTAAAGCACCAACAATCTGACTCACTTTTTTCATGGGATAGTTTTTCAAAGCCACATCATATTCTTTCAAAAAAAACGGATTCACGCTTAATACGGCAGCTACATTTTTAGGATTTCTGTCTTTCAAACCATGGTATTTTAGTAATTGGATAAAAAATCCAAAAACCAAACTGGTAGTCACCACCATTGGATTATCTTTTGGATTCTGGGCAAAGTTTTCAGCAATCGTATACGCCTTTAATTGGTTGCGTTCGCCAATTGCTTTTCGCAATTCAAATACATTAAAATCTTTGCTAAACCCTATATTTTCCTCAATATGTTTAGGAGTTATGGTACTTCCCGCTGGTAAAATAATTTGTAATTTTTCGAGTTCATTGTTTATTTTACTTAGATCCGTTCCTAGAAATTCCACTAGCATGGCACTGGCTTTAGGCTCTATAGCATACTTTTTACCTGCTAAAACACGTTTAATCCAGTCCCCAACTTGGTTTTCATACAGTTTTTTACTTTCATAAACCACTCCATTTTTAGTCAATAACTTGGTTAGTTTTTTACGTTTGTCTAGCGTTTTGTATTTGTAACAAAAAACTAAAACGGTTGTTGCCATTGGATTCTCAGCGTAGCTCTCCAGTTTGTCTATCGTGCGAATCAAATCCTGTGCTTCTTTGACAATTACCACCTGTCGTTCCGCCATCATTGGATAGCGTTTTGCGGTCGAGATAATATCTTCTATCGTAACATCCCTTCCGTATAAAACGGTCTGATTGAATCCTTTTTCTTCTTCTGTTAATATTTTATCCTCAATATAAGTCGCTAATTTATCAATATAATATGGCTCTTCTCCCATCAAAAAATAGAGGGGCCTGATGGTTCCGTTTTTTATATCATTTACAATTTTTAATACTTCATCCATTTTCTTTTTTGTTTGAAGTTTAAAGTTTAAAGTTTGTTGAATCGTATGAAACTTTACACCTTAAATTTTAAACAAAATAACTATTTTTGCTTCATGCAGCAATTAAATTTTTCTTCCTATACTTTTCGGTTCAAAAATAGCGAAAATAAAGTTTCTATTTTTGATGCAATCAGGAAAAAATTCATCATTCTTACTCCCGAAGAATGGGTTCGCCAGCATGTAGTTCAATTTTTATTGGAAGAAAAAAAATACCCAAAATCATTGATTAATGTTGAAAAAGTACTTAAAGTCAATGGCTTGCGCAAAAGATACGATGTTGTGGTTTTTAATCCGGATGGTTCTATTTTTATTTTAATCGAATGCAAAGCGCCTGAAGTAAAAATTACCCAAGCGACTTTCGACCAAATTGCAAGATATAATATGACACTAAAGTCTGAATTTTTAATGGTGACTAATGGATTGAATCATTACTTTTGCCAAATGGATTTTGAAAACGAGAGATATGCTTTTCTAGAGAATCTACCAAATTATAATAGTTAGAATATTAAACTTCTTAGATTGTAATGGTCTAAAATGTCGAAAAATCTGAAAATCTAAAAATCTGAATGAAAGTAGCTGTTGTCATCCTGAATTGGAATGGAATTTTATTATTAGAAAAATTTTTGCCGTCTGTGGTTAAATATTCACCGGAAGCTACCATTTATGTGGCTGACAATGCCTCTACAGATGATTCGATTTCTTATATAAAAGCTTTTTTTCCTTTGGTTAAAATTGTTAAAAACGAAAGCAATCTGGGTTTTGCCAGTGGCTACAATGAAGCCTTAAAACACATAGATGCTACACTATTTGCCTTGGTGAATTCTGACATTGAAGTGACTGAAAATTGGTTGCAACCGATACTTAAAACTTTTAGAAAAGAACCTGAAACTGCCATTATTCAGCCTAAAATATTAGATTTCAAACGCAAAGAATATTTTGAATACGCTGGTGCTGCCGGTGGATTCATTGATAAATTTGGATATCCGTATTGTCGAGGACGAATTTTTGACACCGTAGAAAAAGACTGTGGTCAGTATGATGACAACCGAGAAATATTTTGGGCTTCCGGAGCTTGTTTTTTTATCCGAAGTTCTGTTTATAAGGAATTAAATGGCTTTGACGGCGATTTTTTTGCACATCAAGAAGAGATTGATTTATGTTGGCGTGCTTTCAACAAAGGGTATAAAATAAAATACAATTATGAGTCCGTTGTTTACCATGTTGGCGGGGCTACTTTGCAACAAGGGAATTCCAAAAAAACTTTTTTGAACTTTAGAAATTCATTGTTAATGCTAACCAAAAATATCCCAAAAAATCAATTATTTTGGATACTTTTAATCCGAATGGTGTTAGACGGAATTGCAGGTTTACAATTTATTTTCAAAGGAAAGTTCAAACATTTTTTCGCAATACTAAAAGCCCACGGGTCCTTTTACAGCCTATTTTCATCACAATGCAAAAAAAGAGCAAAATTTCAAAAACAAAAATACTATACTACAAAAAGTATCGTTTACATTTATTTTATCAGGAATATCGTTGTTTTTAACGATTTATTTGGAATAAAATAAATATAAAAAAGTTAAATTTGTAATTAACATTAAAACTAAAACTAAACAATTTATGAAAAAAATAGTAATTGCCTTATCTGTTTTAGCTGTACTATCCTCATGTGTATCAAAAAAGAAATACACTGATTTAGAAGCTAGAAACAAAGAAACTCAGGATTTATTAAATACAGCAACTGTGAAATTAAATTCTTGCTTAGAAGAAAAAGCGGGTCTTATTGCTACCGTGAGTGGTTTAAAAGACCAAAATCAAGGTTTAATCAGTACTTCTAGAGACATGACTATTCTGTCTACTAAAGGAGCTGAAAATATTGAAAAAGCGTTAGAATCTATCAAAGAGAAAGATTTGAAAATTAGTAGAATGCAAGATGCTTTAACTAAAAAAGACAGTGTAACACTTGCGTTAGTTACTAGTTTAAAAAGTTCAGTAGGAATCTCTGATCCGGATATCGAAATAAATGTAGAAAAAGGAGTTGTATTTATCTCTATAGCTGACAAACTATTGTTTAAAAGCGGAAGTTATGAAGTGACTGATAGAGCCAAAATGGTTTTGGCTAAAGTTGCCAAAGTGGTCAATGATAAACCCGATTTTGAATGTATGGTTGAAGGACATACTGATAATGTTCCTTACAATGGTTCCGGTGTGATACTTGACAACTGGGATTTAAGTGTGAAACGTTCTACTTCTATTATTCGTGTTTTAACGAATCAATTGGGTGTTAAACCAGAGCAATTAATAGCGGCAGGAAGAAGTTCATATATTCCTTTAGTTGCAAATGATTCGGCTGAAAACAGATCTCGTAACAGAAGAACTCGTATTGTTGTTTTACCAAAAATTGATCAATTCTACGAAATGATTGAAAAAGAAATGAAAAAACAAAGACCGTAATTACATATTTAAATTGAAATTATAGAGGCTGTCTCAAAAAGACAGCCTCTTTTTTATATAAAAAAATGACAAATGGACTTTTTTTATTTAATTGATTTACCTATTTTTAGGTTGTATTAATATAATTGCATGGCGGTTCAAAAAAACCACTTTTAAGGCATCTCATCAAACTACTATCAAACCATAGAATACGAAGAACAAAATTTATTCCGGGAGAAATAAACTCCTATTCCATACCCAACTACCTATGCTGATTTTATGCATAAGAAGGAAAATCACATGCTAAATGACCAACTCAAAGCGACTTATAATGCATGCTTTTCTTATTTCCAATCAAATACTTTATTCACGACACCATCCCCTTCCAACACGACAGACACAACCATTATATCCATACATTTTGTCCTGTATGCAAGCCGTTTTGGTTGTTTATGCAAAAAAGCAACTCCATGAGCTGCTTTTTACTTTTTTTACAACTTCATCTTCTCGAGAGTGAAATCGATTTTAGGAACTAGTAGGTTTTCTCTTTTAGAAATACAATCAAAAGAGACTGGCTCATTTTTATATTGAGACAGTCTATTTGTTATTGGAAAATAATCCAACTTATTTCTTATAATATTTCTTGTATTTTGGATAGGAAACAGCACCAAATAATGTTATTACTGCCAGTGAATACCAAATCCAGTTTAAGGAATGGGCTTCTCCACTCGCATAGGAATGCAATCCTACCAGATGAAAATTCACACCGTAATAGGTGAATAATATAGATATAAAAGCAAACATACTCATTAAATTGAATACCCATTTCCCGCGTAGTGATGGAACAAATCGGGCATGAATTACAAAAGCATAGACCATAATACTGATTAATGCCCAAGTTTCTTTTGGATCCCAGCCCCAGTATCGTCCCCAGCTTTCATTGGCCCATTGTCCTCCAAGGAAGTTTCCAATAGTCAACATTATCAAACCTATCGTTAAGGCTAATTCATTAATGTAAGTGATCTCTTGAATATTCAAATCCATTTTGGCTTTGTTTTTTTCATTGGTAAACAAAATCAGCAATAATGAAACCGTCCCCAAAATCATTCCTAACGCAAACGGTCCATAACTGGCCACAATTACCGCCACATGAATCATTAACCAATAGGAGTTCAGCACCGGTTGTAAATTTGCAATTTCCGGGTCAATCCAGTTCATGTAAGCTGCCGCTAAAATCATAGCGGTTACAAAGGCAGATGATGCCACAGTAAGCTTTGATTTTCTATCGAAAGCCAAACCAAAAAACATAGTTGCCCAGGCTACATAAATAATAGATTCATACGCATTACTCCATGGTGCATGACCAGAAATATACCATCTGGCGATTAAACCAAAGGTGTGTAATGCAAATAATCCAATCACGACAATGTGCATGAAATTGACTAAATAATTTAATGCTTTTCTTTCTTTGAAGATTTGTAAAATCGTGAAGAACAACATCAAAACAGAGGAGAAAATATACAAATACGGCAGTTTTTTGAATACATCATATTTGTTATACAATACTTCCGAAGTTATTTTTTCTTCGCTTGGCATCACTTTGCTGCCAAAACGTTTTTGGAAACCATTGATACTCCCCAGTAATTCATCGGATGCTGCATAATTATTGGATGCTGCAGCGCTTGCCAAAGATCCAAAATATAAAGGCAATACATTTTTAGTGTACGTGGCTTCCATTCCTTTGAAACCGGCTTCATTGAGCTCTAAATAAGAAACCCATTTGTTGTTTTTATCCTCCGGTATTGGGAAAATTTTTAAAATTCGTCCGCTCAAAGCTGATTCCATCAGATTTACTTTCTTATCCGTTTCGATAAAATCTTTTTCGAACTGGTTAGGATTTGCAACTTTAAAAGCTTCTTCTAAATATTTTGAAAGCTTGTAATTTCCTTTTGCATCAAAGAAAGATACGAAAGGAGCAAATTTAGCTTCCTTATCAATTCCTATAATTTTACGAATACTATCATTCCCACTTTTGATATAAATAATAGGAATTTCAATCCAGTAACTCGCATATTGTGTCATAGACAAAAATACCTGATCTGAATTCATTCCTTTATAAGTATCATCATGACTTACTTTTCGCAACAATTCTGAAGAAAAAGTATTGATAGGTTTCATTCGTCCACCAGCATCCTGAATGACCAATCGTCCAAATTTTGAGGCATGTTCAGCAGGAACTTTAAATTTTGTAATTAGCGCCTGTAATTCATTCTGACTGAACACCTTTTTAGTATGATTGGAATGGGTCTCTGGTGCGGTTTGGGTTTGTTCATGGTCATGTCCCTCGTGATCCGCATGGTCGTGTTCTTGTGCAAAACTGTTGAAACTAAATAGCAGGATTAAAATAGTCAGCAATTTGGCTTTCTTAATTTTTACCACTTCTAATTTTCTCTTAATATCTGCAAAACGAGAATACTTAGTAAACATAATGGACATCATGGCAAAATATAGCATGAAATAACCACCATAAGTGATTGCTGTTCCCCAAAAATCGTGATTTACAGACAATATGGTTCCTTTTTCATCAGGATCAAAACCGGATTGAAAAAAGCGATATCCTTTATAATCCAAAACATTGTTCATATATATTCTGGCATCAAAAGGTTCTTTATCCTCAACAGTAACCTGACTTTCAAATGAAGAATAACTTTTCTCTGTTCCTGGATATTTTTGTGCAATAAAGTCATTCAATTTAATTTTAAAAGGCAAAACATACGCCTTACTTCCATAAAAAACCGAGTACTCTATATTCCCAATTTTCACTGAATTTACATCTCCTAATTTACCTTTGGAGCCTAAAACGGTTACTGTTTTTTCTTGTCCCTCAGCCGTTATTTTTACTGTTAGTGCATCTTCATGATTTTTAGCTTTAAAATCATTATTAGATTCATAATCGATAACCCCTTTTACAGCAGGATCCGGAAGCACAAATCGCATTTCACCTATTGTGTATAACGAACGCATCATCAATGGTTGCGCGCTATCCTTAGTCACTTTTCCTTTTAGTTTATCTGCCATTCGCATAAAATCTCCTTCAAAAGGTGTTTGAATTGTATACGCGTTTCCTGTAGTATTGATATTTATGGCACCATCCGTAAATTTATTTAGCGAAAATAAAACATTATGAATATTTTGTACTTCGCCCTCTTTCAAGAAATGTTCATGACGACTACCATCTCCTGCTTCGACTAATTTCAAATACAAAATTCCTTTTGGATCAGGTTTGACATATTCTTTAGCTCCCATTATAAAATTTTCATATTCCACTTCAAATGGGGTATCAGCAAAAGTACCGGAAATGCTAAAATTATTACTAGTGGCAGGAGAAAGCAGTACCTGTTTTTCAAAAACCCGGCGTTTCATTTCTCCTTTAAATTCGCCATCCACAAAAAGTGTCAGGTAGGTTTTATCAGAAAATATCTGATTTTCAGCAGCCCCTTCACGAATTGGCATCATTCCTTCATAACTGATGTATCGCGTTACAAAAGCACCAAGAATGATAAGAATAAAAGACAAATGCAACAATAAAGTAGCCCATTTTTCTTTCTTCAAGAGTTGATACCGCTTAATATTCCCGATGAAATTAATCACAAAAAATACGTGAATAGCCTCAAACCACCACGCATTATAAATTAAAATTTTTGCCGTATCCGTATTGTACTTACTTTCGATAAAAGTTCCTGTGGCCATGGCAACGGCATATGAAATAAACAGAAAGGCCATTAATCGTGTAGAAAACAAAAAAGAAAATATTTTTTTATCCATTTTTATGGGATTATGTTTTATAAAAGTGGTACAAAAGTACTTAAAAATGTTGACTTCTATATTCCTACATTTGTTAATTTAAACTAAAATTAAGTCTTTTTCAAGAAGGCTAAAAAACTTTTTTTTAGGCTGGTTTTTATTTGTAACCTTCCTGAAAATTGAATAATACACTTCATATTTTTTTTGCTAATTTTACCCCATGATCAAAGTAGTTATTATTGGCTCCGGAAATGTGGCACAGCATTTAATTGCGGCATTTCAAAATCCTCATAGACCAGGGACAGAAATAGAATTGGTTCAGGTATATTCGAGACAAATAAAAAGTGTTTCCCACCTAATAGACTTGGAAAAAGTCACTAATAATTTCAATACTTTAGTTGAAGCCGACATCTATATCATTTCAGTTTCTGATGATGCTATTGCTGAAGTTTCCTCTAATCTAGCTTTCAAGAATCGCTTAGTGGTGCATACTTCCGGGAGTGTTTCTTTGCATGCATTAGACGAAAATAATCGAAGAGGCGTTTTTTATCCTTTGCAAACGTTTACCAAAAACAAAGTGGTCGATTTCAATATCATTCCTATTTGTTTAGAAAGCGAAAATGGGATTGATTATGAATTATTGGATAAAGTGGCCAAATCAATTTCAGGAACCGTTTATGCAATCAACTCTGAGCAACGAAAAGCCTTGCATGTGGTGGCCGTATTTGTGAACAATTTTACCAATCATTTGTACCAAATAGGTCAGGAAATCTGCCAGGAACATCAGGTTCCATTTGAAATCTTAAGACCTTTAATTGCAGAAACAGTTCGAAAAATAATGGTACTTTCGCCGCAAGAGGCACAAACGGGTCCTGCAAAACGCAATGACACTTCAACGATTGAAGCCCACGAAGCTTTTTTATCAAATGAAAATCATCTGACTATTTATAAAATACTAACACAATCAATACAAGAGAATGGCAAAAAGTTATAAAGAAATAATGAACGAGATCACTACTTTTATTTTTGATGTCGATGGGGTACTAACTGACAGCTCTGTTTTTGTAACTAATGAAGGAGAAATATTGCGCACCATGAATATTAGAGATGGATATGCTATGAAAGCAGCTATAGAAAGCGGGTTTAATGTATGTGTTATTTCCGGCGGAAGCAATGAAGGGGTTCGAGTCAGGCTACGAAATCTGGGGGTTACAGACATCTATTTAGGTACGCCGGACAAAGTAGAAACTTTTAAAGAATATGTGGAACTTTACAACATTAAACCTGAAAACGTGTTATACATGGGCGATGATATTCCTGATTATCATGTGATGCAGTTAGTCACATTACCCACTTGTCCCCAAGATGCTAGCCCGGAAATCAAAGCTATTTCCCGTTATATTTCGCATAAAAACGGAGGAAAAGGAGCGGCCAGAGATGTCATCGAGCAAGTCATGAAAGCACAAGGGAAATGGATGGCACATTTTGACGGGAAGCATGATTAGTACTATTTTAAATGTTAAATTATAAATTTAAAATAATATCTGTGGTTCCTTTTTTAAAACTAATTCGATACCAGAACTTGCTAATGCTTGCTTTTATGCAATTTGTTTTTAGGTATGGTTTTTTACACGTTCAGAATATTTCTTTGGCGTTATCGGATTGGCAGTATGGATTATTAATTTTATCAACTGCTTTGATCGCTGCAGGCGGCTATGTGATCAATGATATCTTTGACCAAAAAACAGATACCGTCAATAAACCAAATGCTGTGATTGTGGGCAAAACCATTTCAGAAATTCAAGCCTATAATCTGTATATTTGGCTTACGTCAAGTGGGGTAATGATTGGTTTTTATTTGTCGAATGTCATACGAAAACCAGGTTTTGCCTCTATTTTTATTTTGGTTGCCGCAACACTTTATTTGTATGCAACCAGTCTGAAACAAATGATGCTTATTGGTAATATCATTGTGGCTTTACTACTTTCTTTTAGTGTGATTATCATTGGAGTTTTCGATTTATTTCCTGCAACAACAATAAATAATCAGCAACAAATGGGCTTGTTTTTTTCTATCTTGATAGATTATGCTATTTTTGCTTTTGTTATTAATCTGCTTCGGGAAATTGTCAAAGATATAGAAGATACAGATGGCGATTATAATCAAGGAATGAGTACCTTACCTATTGTAATTGGAAAATCCAGAACGGCAAAAATAGTTTCCGGCTTAAGTTTGATTCCGCTATTTTTTATCGTATATTATATCCATCGGTACCTGTTAGAATTATTGTTTGCAACATTATATATGTTGTTTTTTGTTGTAGGTCCGTTGTTTTATTTCACTTTAAAAATTTGGTCTGCAAAATCAAAAAGAGAGTGCCACATCTTGAGTGTATTGTTAAAATGCATCCTTCTTTTAGGAATTTTATCCGTTATTGTTATTCGTTTAAATATAAAATATAATGCTTAAAAATAAATTAAAAAAATACACCCTTATTCTGGCTTCAGGATCGCCAAGACGGCAGCAATTTTTCAAAGATTTGGACTTAGATTTTGAAATTCGATTGAAAGAAATCGAAGAAATTTATCCTCCTGAGTTAAAAGCGTACGAAATCACGAACTATTTGGCTGAATTAAAAGCCAGTGCTTTTGACGGTGAATTACAGTCCAATGAAATCCTAATCACCAGTGACACCATTGTTTGGTACAACAACAAAGCGCTAGGCAAACCAAAAGACGAACAGGATGCTTTTGAAATCTTGAAATCATTATCGAATGCTACTCACCAAGTAATTACTTCTGTTTGCTTTAAGACAAATGAAAAAGTAGTCCTGCTTCATGAAATAACAAAAGTCACTTTTAACACGTTGAGTGAGGAATCCATTCGCTACTATATAGAAAATTACAAGCCCTATGACAAAGCGGGTGCTTATGGTATTCAGGAATGGATCGGTTTTATTGGCGTTTCAAAAATTGAAGGTTCCTATGCTAATGTGATGGGAATGCCTACGGATAAAGTATATGACTACTTAACTAAATTAGACTGATTGCATTATGGATACATTTATATTTCACGAGTATTCCAGAGAACTGGTGGCCACAGGAATCCTGGGATTGCTGTTGATTTTTTTGAGAATTATTGCTGCAAAATTAGTACGCAGCTATGCTAAATCAAACCAAAAACTGGAGCATCGAACTAATTTAGTCATCAAATACATTCATTTATTTATAAATATTCTTGCAATTATAGCTGTCATACTAATTTGGGGCGTTCAGACAAAGGATATTATTATTGCACTTTCCTCTATTACCACCGTTGTAGGTGTCGCTATGTTTGCTCAATGGTCTATTTTGAGCAACATCACCTCTGGAGTTATTTTGTTTTTTTCTTTTCCGTTTAAAATTGGAGATACAATAAAAATTCATGACAAAGATTTTCCTATTGAAGCTCAAATTGAAGATATAGGGGCTTTTCATGTGTATTTGAAAACTATAGATGGAGAAAAAATCATCTATCCGAACAGCTTGCTTTTGCAAAAAGGAATTTCGATACTAAACAATTATGCCGATCAAAAAGAATTTACGGATTAGTTTACTTCTGCTGAACGAATGGTAAATCATCATCTTGCAAAAGATCCTATTGAAGTGGAAATTATATAACTATTGCTGAAAAATATATAATGTTTTACTTTTTTAAATGCTGGATATTTGTCAATTAGAAATAAATAATTTACTATTGAATTGTTTTTGTCTTTAAAAAAAAATAAAAAGATATGAATGACCTTTTAAAATTTCCATTTTACGCAAAACTTACGCTCGTTTTATTGAGCTTAATTGCTATTATTTTTATATTTTATATTGGTCAGGATATATTAGTTCCCATAATGATGTCCTTTTTATTTGCGATATTGTTATATCCCATCGTTCAGTTTTTAAAATCTAAACTCTACTTTCCCCATGTGTTAGCCGTTATGCTGGCGGTACTGCTTTTTGTATTGCTTTTTTTAGGCCTTTTTGTATTTCTATCCTTTCAAATCAGTGATTTTGCAGATGATTTTGATAAAATTGAAAGAAACATAACTATTCATATTAGTAACATTCAACAGTTTCTCAGTGAACATTTCAATTTAAGTTCTTGGGAACAAAAACAATATCTGGATACAGCTACTGAAGATTCTATGGAAAAAGGGAAAGAAATCATTGGTACCACGCTATTGTCATTTACGGATACGCTACTAAATTTGACCTTAATCCCTATTTATACTTTTTTGATTCTTTTATACAGGACTCATTTTTTATTGTTTTTGTCTAAACTATTCAAAAAAGAGAATCATGAACAATTAAAAAATATTTTAACAAATATTAGAGTTGCTATAAACAGTTATATTGTAGGTTTAATTATCGAGACCATTTTAGTATCGGTAATGACTACTGTAGGATTTATTATTATTGGCGTGAAATATGCTGTTTTGCTGGGTGTTGTAACTGGAATTCTAAATCTAATTCCTTATATAGGAATCCTTTTTGCCGGAATTTTAAGCATTATTGCCTCATTGACTGGTACTCCGGATTTATCCATAATTATTGGTATAATTGTGGTTACCATCTTTGTTCAATTAATAGATAATAATATCCTTGTCCCAATAATAGTAAGTTCAAAAGTAGAAATAAATGCTTTTATATCCATTATAGGAATCATTATTGGAGGAGCCATTGCAGGAATCGCCGGAATGTTTTTAGCATTACCCATAATTGCGGTTCTTAAGGTAATTTTTGACCGAATTGAGTCATTAGAACCTTGGGGGTATTTAATGGGAGATCATTTGCCCAAAACCTATACTTGGCATAGTATCAAATTACCGCTATTCGATTCAGATGCATCCTCTAAAAAAACCATAATTAAAACGGATCTTATAGTTCCTGTTTTTACTGAGACAACAACGGAAAACAATACAGAGAATAAAGCAGAAACTGACCTTAATAAAACAAGTGAGTCTATTTAAACCAATTGTTTATCAATGTTTTGCTGGTTTTTTCTTTCTCAATTTTTAAATTAATTTTGTATAATGACTAAAAAGCAAAAGCTGATTTTATTCTTTTTGATCGTCTGTTGCCACCAGATTTCTTTTTCACAAGTAAACCAGAAAGAAAAAGATTCCGCTGGCGTTTACAAAAAAATTCAATCCTATTCTAAAAAAAATAAGTTTACAACACTTGTTCATAAATTAGTTTTCAGGCCCGTAACTATAAAAAAAACAAAGAAAAAAGTAATTCCCAAAAAATACGAAACTTTTGAAGGAAAAACGATCAGAAATATTACTATTATCACTTTAGACCCTTTTGGGTATTCTGATATTGATACCGCCAGAGCCCCTAAAAACTGGGCCGAACGAACTGGAAACCGAATTCATATCAAAACAAAAAAACTCGCTATTAAGAATGTACTGTTAATAACAAAAAACACACCTTTCGATTCTTTATTAGTAAAAGAATCAGAACGATTGATTAGAGCTCAAAGATACATCAGTCGCGTTGACGTAACCCCACAATTAATTCAGAACAGCCCGGATTCAGTAGATGTCACCTTTCGGGTTTTAGATACATGGAGTATTATTCCCAAGGGATCCATTTCCAGTTCAAGAACTAATTTTGAACTCAATGATCGTAATTTTCTAGGCACTGGCCATGAATTCAAAAATGAATTCAAAAACAGATTCAGCGACGGAAAAAGCGCGTATGGATTGTCCTATAGCGTTCCTAACGTCCAGAATACCTTCATTCAGACAACTCTGAATTACCGGATAGATTTAGACAATTACTACAGCAAAAGCCTCAATGTAGACCGTCCCTTTTACTCTGCTTTTACAAAATGGGCAGGGGGAATATACATAGACCAGCAATTTAGAAAAGACACCCTTGCTGATGTCAATTCCGTATTTACCTATCAAAATTTCAAATACAATTCGCAGGATTTATGGCTTGGACGTGCCTTTTCTATTTTTAAAGGAAGAACAGAAAACCAGCGCACCACAAATCTGATTCTGGCAGGACGTTTTTTAAATATAAAATATCTGGAAAGCCCAACTATCCTCTATGATGCCACTGATTTCTACTCTAGTGAAAAACTTGCTCTTTTCGGGATTGGTATTAGTTCACGTAAATTCGTGCAAGACAACTATATTTTCAAAAATGGAATTATAGAAGATGTCCCCATTGGCAAAATTTACAGCATCACTTCTGGCTATCAATATAAAAACAATTTGGGGCGTTTGTATCTTGCTGCCCGAGCGGCTTTTGGAAATTATTATAAATGGGGCTTTTTAAGTGCTAATGTAGAGATAGGTACCTTTTTTGAAAAATCAATTACGCAGCAAACCGCTTTTTCTTTTCAGGCAAATTATTTCACAAACTTGATGAGTCTGGGAAAATGGAAATGGAGACAGTTCATCAAGCCCCAGGTAATTATTGGTACAAACCGTGTCAATATTATTGGCGATCAGCTAAATATCAATGAAAATTATGGACTTCGGGGCTTTAATAGTGCTCAATATGGAACCCAAAAAGCACTCTTAACCATACAAACCCAAGCCTATGCGCCATGGGATCTTTGGGGATTTAGAATCAATCCCTATTGTAATTATTCCATTGCCGTACTAGGAAATCCTAATAAGGGATTGACTCAAAGTAAAGCCTATTCAAAAATTGGAATTGGATGTATTATAAACAATGATTTTCTGGTATTTAGTGCTTTTCAAATTTCGCTATCCTACTATCCGTCTATTCCTGGAAATGGCGAAAATATTTTCAAAACAAATGCAATTGAAACAACTGATTTTGGTTTTCAAGATTTCGAACTGACAAAACCCCGTACCGTGCTTTACAAATAATACGCTTTATAAATATAAATTATTCCAAAAAAATATTCGCATAATACTAATATCCTTCGAAAACAGTTCAATTTGTATGGGATTATATTGAACACACTATCTACAGGACACTTTTTTTAGAAAATTACGATACAGTACACAATGAAGGGTGTGAATTATATAATTTAATACCTTAATTTTATAAGAAAAAATTATGTTTTATTGTTTACTTTTATTGTGTTAAAATTTTAACTAAAAACCAAACAAAATGAAAAAATTCACCTTTTATTTGATGATGATGGTATTATCAATTAGTGTTCTTCCAACACAAATGTTAGCCGCTGAAAAAAATCCAACTGTAATTTTAAATACTCCTAAAGAAGTGCCTGCAGAAGTAAAAGTTTTGCTTAATAGACTTGATGAAATAAAAGCGATGGATAAATCGTCTTTGACTTCAGTTGAAAAAAAAGAATTACGTAAAGAAGTACGTGCTATCAAAGCAGAATTAAAATCTACAGGAAATGGTATATACTTATCTGTAGGTGCAATTATAATCGTTATCCTTTTATTGATACTTTTATTGTAAATAAATTTATACCTGTAGAAAAAGGAAACGAATAATCGTTTCCTTTTTTTATGAAGTAAAATAACAAAGTAAATGTTAATTATTTGATATTGGCATAATTGTTGGTTTTACTTCAAAACGAGATAAAATAGTAACTAAAATTACTATCTAATAATTACTAATTAAAATTTCGAAAAATGAAAACATTAAAATTAATCATCGCAGGAATTATACTATTTGCATCCGCAAATACGATGCAAGCACAGGTTTCAGTAAATGTAAATATAGGTAGTCCACCAGCATGGGGGCCAGTTGGTTATTCAGCTGTAGATTATTATTATTTACCGGATGTTCAAGCTTATTATGATATACGAGCCACACAATTCATTTATTTTGGTGGAGGAAATTGGATTCGTTCAAGAAATCTACCTAATCAATACAGAAATTATAATCTATACAATGGTTATAAAGTAGTCTTGAACGATTACCATGGTTCAAGACCATACAGTAACTTTAAAACACACAAAGTAAAATACTACAAAGGATACAAAGGTAAACCACAAAAATCAATAGGTTCTAACCGCAGTAATAACAATAAAGTGTACAAAAGTAATGGGAATAACGGACATGGAAATAAAGGAAATGGCAATAAAGGTGGAAAAGGAAATAATGGAAATGGAAAACATTAATACTGATTTCATAATAATTTATAAAAAGAGTCTCAGCAATGAGGCTCTTTTTTTAGAACATTAATCCTTAATTAAATGTTAATTTTTTTGTTTTGGCACAGTTGTTGGAATTTCACAAAAGTATAGCAATAACAAGTTATTATAAAAAATTATTACAAATTAAATATTTGAAAAAATGAGAACATTAAAATTAATCATCGTAGGAATTATACTCTTTGCATCAAGCACAATACATGCACAAGTCTCAGTAAATTTAAACATAGGTACTGCTCCATCATGGGGACCTATAGGATACGCAGAAGCTGAATATTATTATTTACCGGATGTTGAAGCTTATTATGATGTAAGAGCCACACAGTTCATTTATTTTGGTGGAGGAAGATGGATACGTTCCAGATATTTACCAAATCAATATAGAAACTATGATTTATATGATGGATATAAAGTAGTATTAAACGATTATCACGGTTCAAGACCTTATAGTAATTTTAAGAATCACAAAGTAAAATATTATAGAGGTTATCATGGAAGAGAACAAAGAAATATTGGGCACAACAATAATCGTCGCGTTTATGTAAACCAAAGGGGGAATGATAATCATAGAAGATATGATAATGATGACCGAAGAGAATATAAAAAACATGACAACCGAAATAACGGCAATGGTCATGGACATGGAAAGGGAAAAGGACATGATCGAGATTAGTCACACCTTAATTTAAAAAGAGAGAGAACCAAAATTGGTTCTCTCTCTTTTTAATTATTAAAGAAAACCAAAAATATTTCAGAAGAAATTATTTAATTCCTACATTTGAAGTTACTGCAATTAAATTTTAAAAAATGCAAAAAAAACACGCATCAGCTATTCTAATATTTCTCTTATGTTGCCAAATAACAATTGCACAAGAACCTCAAAAACCAAATTCTGTTGAAATTTATAATCAAATTCAAAAGCTTAATTTTCTAGGTTCCGTACTTTATATAGCCGCACATCCTGATGATGAAAACACCCAGTTGATCTCTTATTTATCCAATGAACAAAAGGCCAGAACCGGCTATTTGTCTTTGACACGCGGGGATGGTGGACAAAACTTAATCGGCACGCAATTGCGGGAATTATTAGGAGTAATAAGAACCCAAGAACTTATTGAAGCCCGAAAAATTGATGGAGGAGAACAGTTTTTTTCCCGTGCCAATGATTTTGGTTTTTCTAAAAATCCAACAGAAACATTAGAAATTTGGGATAAAAAACAAGTACTAGCTGACGTTATTTGGGCCATCAGGAAATTTCAACCCGATGTGATTATTAACCGATTTGATCATCGTTCGCCCGGAACCACTCACGGACACCACACGGCATCAGCAATGTTAAGCGTAGAAAGTTTTGACTTAGCGAATAACCCATCAATTTTTCCCGAGCAATTGCAATTTGTAACACCTTGGCAAACCAAACGACAGTTTTTTAATACGTCTTGGTGGTTTTATGGAAGTATCGAAAAATTTAATGCTGCCCATAAAACGAATTTAATTGCGCTGCAAACAGGAGTTTATTACGCTGGATTAGGAAAATCAAATCAGGAAATAGCCGCATTAAGTCGGAGCCGCCATCAATCCCAAGGGTTTGGTAGCACTGGAGCCCGTGGGGAGGAAACAGAATATTTAGAGTTTATAAATGGAGATGCTTTAAAAGATAAGAAATCACTTTTTGAAGGAATCGATACTTCTTGGAACCGAATAAAAGAGGGAAAATCAATCGGAGAATTATTGACAACTATTACCGCTGAATTCGACCATAATAATCCTTCGGCAAGCATTCCAGATTTGGCGAAAGCCTATGCTATGATGAAGGCTTTGGACGAAAATCAGTGGTCGCCACTGAAATCAGAAGCCATAAAAGAAATTATATCGGCCTGTTCTGGTTTGTATCTTGAAGCCGTTGCCCAAAATCAGGAAGCGACTCCCGGAAGCACTATTAAATTGAAACTCGAAGCCATTAATAGAAGCTCCGTACCCATACAATTAATGAGTGTGACCGCTATACCTAATCAAAATATTACACCTCAAAATCGGGATTTAAAAAACAACATACTAAACACCATTAATTTAGATTTAAAATTACCCGAATCAATTAACTACACACAACCATATTGGTTAAAAGAAAAAGGAACAGTTGGGATGTACGCAGTAAAGCAACAACAAAACATAGGGATTCCAGATATTATTCGGGAAGTTAAAGTGATTTTTAATATTAAAATCAATGAGATTGAAATTCCATTTGAACGAACCGTAGTGTATAAATACAACGATGATGTAAAAGGGGAAGTATATAATTATCTGGACATTGTTCCCGAAGTTACTACTTCAATTATAGACAAAGTATTGCTTTTTAAAGACACAAAAAAGAAAGCTGTAGCCGTAAAAATCAAAACTGGAAAAGACTCCGTAAAAGGAATTTTACAACTTGAATTACCTGAAAACTGGGGTGTTTTTCCTAAATCGATTCCTTTTAACATTGAAAAAAAGGGAACGGAACAAATTGTTTATTTTGAGGTAACTGCACCAAATAAATCCGAAGAAGCTGTAGCCAAAAGCGTGGCGATAATTGACAATAAACAATTTGACAAAGAACAAATTATCATTAAGTATGACCACATCACAAAACAGCAAGTTTTAACATTGGCTGAAGCCAAATGCATCAAAACAGATTTAAAAACGAATGGTGAAAAAATAGGATATATTATGGGTGCCGGAGATGAAGTTCCCAGTAGCCTGACGCAATTAGGATATGCCGTAACACTACTTAAACCTGAAGAAATTACTCCTGAAAAATTAGAATTGTACGACGTAGTCATCACAGGTGTTCGTGCCTATAATATCTTGCCTGCACTGGCAAACAAACAAAATATACTTTTTGATTTTGTAAAATCCGGAAAAACAATGATCGTTCAGTACAATACTGCAGGAGATCTTGTTACCAATACTATTGCACCTTATCCCTTGAAACTCTCCCGAGACCGAGTGACCGAAGAAGATGCCGAAGTCCGATTCTTAGCGCCACACCATCCTGTTTTGAATTTTCCAAACCAAATTACAGCTACAGACTTTGAAGGCTGGAAACAAGAACAAGGATTGTATTACCCCAATGAGTACGACAAAGCCTTTACTCCTATCCTATCTTCAAATGACAAAGGGGAAAGCCCTAAAAATGGTGCATTACTTATTGCTCCTTACGGAAAAGGACACTATATTTATACCGGCTTAAGTTTTTTTAGAGAATTACCTGAAGGCGTTACTGGTGCCTATAAATTAATTTCTAATATCATTTCGCTACAATCATCTGAAAAAATTCCTGTTCAAAAAATCAAGAACTAACCCACTTTAAAATGGAAACAAAAAAAATAAAAACCTGGAAGAAAAATTATACTTGGGTACTTGTAGCCAATGCAATATACATCCTGATCTTTTGTCTCATCATGAAATTATACGCTTAAATTATGCAATTATTTGATTGGATTATACTGATAGTAACTTTATTGTTTATTGTAATTTATGGGGCTTGGAAAACCAAGGGCAGTAAAAATGTAGAAGACTTTATTTTAGGGAGTAATGAAACACCTTGGCATGTTGTAGGTCTTTCTGTTATGGCCACACAAGCCAGTGCAATTACGTTTCTTTCTACTCCGGGGCAAGCCTATCATGACGGTATGGGTTTTGTGCAATTCTATTTTGGACTGCCAATTGCTATGGTGGTAATCTGTGTCACCTTTATCCCTTTATACCACA
This sequence comes from Flavobacterium sp. LS1P28, assembly GCF_003970335.1. NCBI lineage: Bacteria > Pseudomonadati > Bacteroidota > Flavobacteriia > Flavobacteriales > Flavobacteriaceae > Flavobacterium > Flavobacterium sp. LS1P28. The sequence continues at coordinate 94,685 of NZ_RYDI01000014.1, forward strand.
AATACAAAGTGTATACAGCTTATGAATACCTTGAAAAAAGATTTGATTTGAAGACCCGTTCCCTAGCTGCCATCCTTTTCTTGTTCCAAAGAGGTTTAGGAACCGGATTGACCATATACGCTCCGGCAATTATTTTGTCCGCTTTATTGGGTTGGAATCTTACTTACATGAATATTATTATTGGTGTATTAGTTATCATTTATACTTTTTCGGGTGGAACCAAAGCAGTGAATGTAACTCAAAAACAGCAAATGTTTGTGATTATGTCCGGAATGCTAATCACTTTTTTTCTGATTTTGCATTATTTACCTAATGATATGACTTTCTCCAGTGCGTTGCATATTGCTGGGGCAAATGATAAAATGGATATTGTTAATTTCTCTTTAGATCCAGAGGAAAAATATACCTTTTGGAGCGGAATAACAGGAGGTTTTTTCTTGGCATTAGCTTATTTTGGTACCGATCAATCGCAGGTAGGACGTTATTTATCCGGACGATCCGTTCGAGAAAGCCAGATGGGACTAATCATGAACGGGCTTTTAAAAGTACCTATGCAGTTCTTTATTTTACTGACCGGAGTTATGGTTTTTGTCTTTTTCCAATTCAATCCTGTTCCGTTAAATTTTAATCCAAATAATAAAGCCATGATTGAAAAATCAGCTTACAAAAGCGAATACAATGCTTTGGAGAAAAAATTAGACGATTTATCCGAAGACAAAAAAGTAATTAATCTTTTGTACATCGACCAGCTCAATCAGGATTATGACAATCCAACGCTTAGGAAAGAATTAGTGACTTTATCCAATAAAGAAAAAGATTTAAGAGATCGTGCCAAAGAAATAATTCTGAAAGCTGATAGTAATAGCGAGACCAATGATAAAGATTATGTGTTTTTTCACTTTATTCTCAACTATTTACCCAAAGGGCTTATTGGTTTGTTACTGGCCGTAATTATTTCGGCCGCTATGTCCTCTACCGCTTCGGGATTGAATGCACTGGCCTCTACCACCGCAATTGATATTTACAAACGCAATCTAAAAGAAGAAAAATCGGAACGACACTACCTGTATGCGACAAAATTCTTTACCTTATTGTGGGGGGTTATAGCCATACTATTTGCTTGTATTGGAACGCTTTTTGAAAATTTAATTCAACTGGTAAACATCATTGGATCCATATTTTATGGAACAGTCCTTGGAATTTTCTTAGTTGGTTTTTACATCCATAAAGTACAATCTAAAGCCATTTTTTATAGCGCTGTAGTAAGTCAGATTACTATTTTTATCATCTACTATTACGCCATTTATATTTTCCCGAGCGGAGATGAAAAACTGGGTTATTTGTGGCTGAATTTCATTGGTGCAATGCTTACAATTGTAATTTCATTATTGTTGCAATGGACCATTTTTAGAAAACAGAGAGAGATAACAGCCTAAATAAAAAAATAACCGCAGATTCACAGATTTTTATATTGATAATCCGTGAATCTGCGGTTATTTTTTTTACTTCAGAAGTTCTTATATAAAAATCTCTTCTTCCGCAGAAACGAGCAAGAGCGAACTGGTGAGTAATGATAATCCCATGGATACTATATACGCAAACATCTAATAAATTACACAGTCCAAAATTTCAAAAAAAAATCCCGTCTCTAAATGGAGACGAGATCTTCTTATATAAAAACGTTAGAGTAATTAGTTTTTACTCCACTCTGTAATACTGTCTTTATTCATTTTCACGTAATCTTGGTTTTTAGCAATTTCAGCTGCTGCAAGTGATGCCTTAGCCGTTTCGATTGCTCCTTTTTTGTCCTCAAGTTTAGCTTGAATTAATGACTTCAATCTATTGTACCAGAAGGGTTTGTCTTTAGACATATCTAACGCTTTGTTTACATAAACCAATGCTTTTGCATTGTCGCCATTCGATTGGAATAAAAATTGAGCAGCAGAAAAATAATCTGCACTAGCTGGTCCAGCTAATGCTTTCTCGATGTTAGCCGTTGTTTTTTGTTGTGTTGGCACTTCAAATTTTAAAGCAGCATAGGAGTTCTCCCAATAGATTTCTAAAAAAGCAAAATTATTGTCTAAACCACTAATTCCAATAGTAAATGTTTCCACACTTTTATTCACTGTTTCAGGCTTAACAGTAGCTCTAAGCGCTACATTTTCTTCTTTCCACTCTTCTGGATTACCCCAGTTATCAGTAGTTTTATAAAATAGTATCTCCCAGCTTTCTATTTTCGGAATAGTATACAATGAATATTTTCCTTTTTTCAATGTTTTACCATCAATAATCACATCATCGCTAAAGGAAACAGTTGTATTTTCATTAGCTCCAGTTCTCCATACTTTTCCAAAAGGAATTAAATTTCCAAAAACGGATCTTCCTCTAGCACTTGGTCTTGAATAGTTAACTTCTACATCAGTCAAACCAACTGTTTGCATAAGCGTCATTTTCGGACTTGATTGAGGTGTTTTTAACTGAGCCTCAGCGCTGAAACCGGCCATGAATAAAGCCAGTGCAATGATTATTTTTTTCATATTATAATTTTTAAATGTTTTCCAAATTTACAAATTCAATGGCTTTGTACTGTTAATTATTCCTTAATTTAGATTGAATATTCCTAACTGCCTCAAAATCCAATTCGTTAAAATGATTAATCACTACATCTGCTTCCGATAAATCTTGTGCTTCAGAATGAATACTGTTGTAGCCCACACAAAAAATCCCAGCAGCTTTGGCCGCTTTTATTCCATTTGTACTGTCCTCAATAACGATACAATTTGCTTTTGGTGCAACTGATAAACTTGCCGCATATTCAAAAATAGCCGGATGTGGTTTTGATTTAGGGAAATCTTCACCACTTACCACATGTGTAAAATAATCATGTAACTTAAACCGGCTAAACACGCGTTCAATAGTCACTTTGGATGCCGAAGAAGCCAAAATCAATTGTATTCCGTTTTGGTGTAATTCTTTAATAAGATGTTCCACACCTTGCAGTAATTCTAAATCTGCTTTACTATCAAACGCATCATTAAAAATAGTTCGTTTTCTTTGAATCAAATCTTCCACTTCATGTTCAATTTCAAAAACCTTTTTCAATTTTTGAAAAATATTCCGAGTAGAATTTCCTGTAAATGAGGTGTACATTTCCTCCGTAACAGGAATATTCAATTCCTCAAATTGTTTGAAATAAGCATAACGGTGTACGGGTTCAGTATCGACAATTACACCATCCATGTCAAAAATTACGGTTTGTATCATTTTTGTTAAATTATTAGACTTTATAGATTTTAAGACTTCTTAATTTTTTAGAACGGAACATTAAAAAACTGAATTCTAACCACTATTTCTTAAGTAAATAGCGAATCACGGTTTCTGCAGCGTACAAACCAAATAATCCAGGCATGTAACTATTGGTTCCATAAAATGATTTTTTGAAATTGGATCCATCCGTCATTTTTAAACTCGTTTCATCTTGAATTTCCGACGAAAAAACCACTTTCAGTTTATCAATTTTAAATTCTTTCAATCGTCTTCGAATGGTTTTGGCAAAATAACAATTCACGGTATTGGTAATATCAGTCACTTTCACTTTTGAAGCTTCCATTTTCCCACCTGCGCCCATACTACTGATGATTTTTACTCTTTTTCGTTTGGCTCCAATAATCAAATTCAGCTTTGGCGTCACACTGTCAATGCAATCCAAAACATAATCAAATTCCTCCGATACAATTTCGAAAGCACGCTCTGGCGAAAGAAATTCCTGTACACGCGTCAATTTTAATTCTGGATTAATGTCCATTAATCGATCCCCAACAACAGTAATTTTTGGTTGTCCTACAGTTGAATGTAAAGCAGGCAATTGTCGGTTTATATTGGTAATATCAACTACGTCACCATCAACAATAGTCATCGTTCCCACTCCTGCTCTTACCAAAAATTCGGCCGCAAAAGAACCAACACCACCCAATCCTACAACCAATATATTTGCCTTTTTTAAATTATCTAAACCTTCTTTTTTGAATAAAAGTTCGGCTCTCTCTGTCCATTCTGCCATTGTTTTTTGTTTAAAGTTTAATGTTTTTGAAAAATTCTTAAATCAAAAACTTCATTATAATTACTATTCACAAGTTCCTGTATTTCTTCCAGCGAAATTCCTCTGTATTTTGCTGCCAATTCATAAACTGCTTCAATCCCTTCATCCACCGTATCTGTTTCCAAAAAAAATCGATTATCAGGAACGCTTTTAAAAACAGCTTCTAGGTCCTGATTTAGCAATAAATATTTCCCAAACGAAATATAAAATCCATTGTTCACTAATTGTTTAGCGACTTGGGCATTTTTGGAAAACCCATGAATCAGCATTGGAACTGAAATATTCAATTTTTTCGTAATTGCAATCACTTCCTGAAAAGCAGCGACACAGTGTATTACCACTGGTTTTTGATAGTGCTGCGCCAAAAGCAATTGCTTTTCGAAAACCAACTGTTGCAATTCCATTGAAACTTCGATGCGTTTGTCCAACCCACATTCGCCCACAGCGAGACAATTTGCTTCTTGTAATTTACTTTCGATAATTGCCAAGTCAGCTTCTATTCGTTCTTCAACGATAAACCACGGATGAATCCCGATGGAATAATACGGAATTGTTGCATCAAATTCCTGTGGATATTGATTCACTAATTCCAACACATTGGGTTGATTCGTATCTTTATGTGTATGTAGATTAAAGAAATCCATTAGTCGTGAAATTTTTTAACTCCCGCTTTTATCTCGATATTCAAATCATTTTCCAATGGTACTATTGGACAGGAATATGTAAAATTATACGCGCAATACGGATTGTATGACGTGTTAAAGTCAATCACAATAGCATCTCCTTTTGGGATTTTCAAATCAATGTATTTCCCGCCAATGTAACTTTCGTTTCCTGAAGTCAGATCTGAAAACGGTAAAAATAAATAGTCTTTATATTCCTCTTTTTTTGAGAGCTCCATATTCTTGTACACATTCAGTTTCAAATCCCGACCGTCAATTGTAAAAGAAAGCTCCCCATATTTTACATACAATGGTTTCCTGTCCGTTGACGTTTTCATTTCAAAAGGCTTCTCTTTTTTTGTTCTTACTAACTTAGCGACCACATAAAAAGTTTCGTTTGCAGGATAAAAATCAAGTGTTTTGAATTCCGCTAAATCTTTCGGAGTCAACGGACTTGTCTTTGCATCGGCATATTCTGAATTTAATTCCTTTTGAAATTTGGCTACAGCCGAAACGTCAAATTTATATTGGCCAAAGCCTAAATTCAATTGAATCAAAAGAAATAAAGTAAATAGCGTTCTCATGTTCTTATTTTTATGCAAAAATAGTTTAAAAGTTACTAGGACACAAAGACGCATCGGTACAAAGTTTTCTACCTTTGCAAAATATAACAAATACATGTTTCAAACTGCTTTTCAACGCTACATTAATAATTTCAAAGGCTTTACCAGAGAAATTTGGATTCTAACGCTCGTCACTTTTATAAATCGCGCCGGTACGATGGTTTTGCCTTTTTTATCTAAGTATTTAAAAGAAGATTTGAATTTATCCTACGCACAAGTGGGATGGATTATGGTTGCTTTTGGTTTTGGTTCTATGCTGGGATCTTGGCTTGGTGGCAAATTATCCGATAAAATAGGCTTTTATAAAATCATGGTTTTCAGTTTATTCACCAGCGGAATCCTTTTGTTTTTTGTACAATACATTCGGACCTTCTGGGGATTGTGCACTGGAATGTTTGTCATAATGACCGTTGCTGATATGTTTCGTCCCGCCATGTTTGTCTCCTTGGCGACTTATGCTAAACCTGAAAATCGTACCAGAGCACTGACTTTAGTTCGGTTAGCGGTAAATTTAGGCTTCACAGCTGGACCCGCTTTAGGTGGTTTAATCATTATGAATTTAGGTTACAGCGGATTATTCTGGGTGGATGGAAGTTCGTGTATTGTATCTATTTTAATTTTCACCCTACTGGTAAAAGAACGCAAAAAACCTATCGATTTAGCCTCCGCCAATATCGAAACTGAGATACCAGCCTCTGTTTTCAAAGACAGAATATTCTGGATCTTCCTTTTTGTTTGTTTCATAACAGCCATGCTTTTCTTTCAACTTTTCACCACTTTACCTTTATATCATAATGAAAAATTTGGATTAACCGAGTTTCAAAGTGGACTTTTATTGTCTTTAAACGGACTGTTAATTTTCTTTCTGGAAATGCCAATTGTAAGTTTCACTCAAAGAAAAGGCATCAGTATACTCAAAATTATTCTTTGGGGCGCACTGCTAATGTCATTGAGTTTTTATGTTTTACTCATCAATATGTGGGCTGGAATACTAATTGTTAGTATTCTTTTTATCACTTTTGGTGAAATGTTCATCTTCCCTTTCTCCAATTCATTTGCGCTAAGCCGAGCTCCAAAAGGGCATGAAGGCCGCTACATGGCTTTGTTTACTATGAGTTTCAGCTTAGCACACATTGCGAGTTCTAAGACAGGACTAGAAATCATAGCCGCTTTTGGCTACCAAGCTAACTGGTTTGTCATGGGAAGTTTAGGTATTTTAGCAATGGTAGGTTGTATCTGGCTGCAAAAACTCGTTCAAAAAGAACACAATTAATTCCATTATCATTCTTTGGGCGTGACCCTATAAAAAAAAGGGGCTTATCAACAAAATCGTTATTAGCCCCTTTTCTTTATAGCGTCGGGTTATACGCGCTACTTCGGTAGCTAGCTTCTGGACATGCTAACTTAGCCATCACATTAAGTTAAGAAATAATCTTAATTTTAGCCTATGAAACAAGTCCGCAAA